>NZ_JBVHJE010000006.1:0-387797 GCF_055560195.1 Streptomyces sp. NPDC023481 | reverse complement strand
GTTGATAGGCCGGATCTGGAAGCACGGTAACGTGTGGAGGTGACCGGTACTAATAGGCCGAGGGCTTGTCCTCAGTTGCTCGCGTCCACTGTGTTGGTTCTGAAACCACGAACGGCCCCATGCCAGGTCACGGTATGGTGCGGCAGATTCACAGTTTCATAGTGTTTCGGTGGTCATAGCGTGAGGGAAACGCCCGGTTACATTCCGAACCCGGAAGCTAAGCCTCACAGCGCCGATGGTACTGCAGGGGGGACCCTGTGGGAGAGTAGGACACCGCCGAACAATTCTTGAAGAAAACCCCCGCACTCCGGTGCGGGGGTTTTCTGCGTTCAGGGCCTTTTGCGCCCCGGACGGAAGGGCGCGGAAAAGCCACTCACAGTCGACCCGCCGCTTTCAGGGCCAGATAAGCGTCCGCCAGGGCCGGCGCCAGATCGTCCGGAGTCGCGTCGACCACCGTCACCCCATGACGACGCAGCTGTTCCGCTGTGCGGCGACGCTCGCTCTGTGCCTGGGCCGCTGCTGCCGCCTCGTACACGGCCTCCGCGGTGCCCCGGCCCTGCGCCATGCGGGCAAGATGCGGATCGGCTACCGAGGCGACCAGGACAGTGTGGCGTTGGGTGAGTTGGGGGAGCACGGGCAGCAGGCCCTGCTCGACCGGTGCCGCGTCCAGCGTCGTGAGGAGCACGATCAGGGATCGCCGGGGTGCGGTGCGCAGCGCGGTGGCGGTGAGACCACGTGCGTCGGTCTCGACCAGTTCCGGTTCCAGTGCGGCCATCGCGTTGACCAGCGAGGGCAGCACATCGCCTGCCGAGCGGCCCTGCACCAGGGCGCGTACCCGGCGGTCGTAAGCGAGCAGGGCGACGCGGTCGCCGGCGCGGGAGGCGAGGGCCGCCAGCAGCAGGGCCGCGTCCATGGAGGCGTCCAGGCGCGGGGCGCCGCCCACGCGGCCGGCGGAGGTACGGCCGGTGTCCAGGACCAGGAGAATGTGCCGGTCGCGTTCCGGGCGCCAGGTGCGGACGGCGACGGCGGACTGCCGGGCCGTGGCGCGCCAGTCGATCGAGCGGGTGTCGTCTCCGGGGACGTACTCGCGCAGGCTGTCGAACTCCGTTCCCTCGCCGCGGGTCAGCACGCTGGTGCGGCCGTCGAGTTCACGCAATCGGGCGAGTTTCGACGGCAGGTGCTTTCGGCTGGTGAAAGAGGGCAGAACACGTAGCGTCCAGGGCACTTTGTGGGTGCCCTGGCGGGAGAACAGGCCGAGGGGGCCGTAGGAGCGGATCGTGACGCGGTCGGCCTGGCGATCGCCGCGGCGGGTGGGGCGCAGCCGGGTCGTCACGCGTCGGCGTTCGCCCGGGGGAACGGTCAGCCGGTGCCGGGAGGCCTCGACCTCGGTGCCCGGCTGCCAGCTGCTCGGAGGCCAGGCGTCCCGGACCCGGGCCCGCAGCGGGCGGGAGCTGGGGTTGGTGATCGTGAGCGTGACGTCGGCGGTGTCACCGAGGCGGGTGGAGGTGTCGCCGGAGCGGTCCAGCAGGAGACGGCGTACCGGTGCGGCCAGTGCGTAGTCGCAGGCGCAGGCGAGCGCCAGGGGGCCGTTCACCGCGAGGATGCCCGTCCAGCCCGGTTCCAGGATGCCGACGGGGATTGAGCCGAGAGCCGCGAGCAGGGCGGCGCGTCCGGTGAGCGCCATCAGCGGGGGACCGGGACGTGGGCGAGGATGGCGTTGACGACCGCGTCGGCGGTCACGCCCTCCATCTCGGCCTCCGGGCGCAGTTGGACGCGGTGGCGCAGCGTGGGCAGGGCGAGGGCCTTCACGTCGTCGGGGATGACGTAGTCGCGGCCGGTCAGCCAGGCCCAGGCGCGTGAGGTGGCGAGAAGGGCCGTGGCGCCCCGCGGGGAGACGCCCAGGGTGAGAGAGGGCGACTCGCGGGTGGCGCGGCAGATGTCCACGACGTAAGCGGTGATCTCGGGGGACACGGTGGTCTTGGCGACCGCGGCGCGGGCCGCCTCCAGGTCGGCGGGCCCGGCGACGGGGCGTACGCCGGCGGCGCGCAGGTCGCGCGGGTCGAAGCCGGAGGCGTGCCGGGTGAGGACGTCGATCTCGTCCTGGCGGGACGGCAGAGGGATCGTCAGCTTGAGCAGGAACCGGTCGAGTTGGGCTTCGGGGAGGGGATAGGTGCCCTCGTACTCGACCGGGTTCTGGGTGGCGGCGACGAGGAACGGCTCGGGCAGCGGGCGTGCGGTGCCGTCGACGGTGACCTGGCGTTCCTCCATGGCCTCCAGGAGGGACGACTGGGTCTTGGGCGGGGTGCGGTTGATCTCGTCGGCGAGGAGGAGGTTGGTGAAGACCGGGCCGGGCTGGAAGGAGAACTCGGCTGTGCGGGTGTCGTAGAAGAGGGAGCCGGTGATGTCGCTGGGCATCAGGTCCGGGGTGAACTGGACGCGTTTGGTGTCGAGTTCGAGGGCGGATGCGACGGCGCGGACGAGCAGTGTCTTGGCGACCCCGGGGACTCCTTCCAGCAGGACGTGTCCGCGGCACAGGAGGGCGACGACGAGGCCGGTCACGGCGGGGTCCTGGCCGACCACGGCTTTGGCGATCTCGGCGCGCAGGGCTTCCAGGGAGGCGCGTGCGGTGCCCGCGTCTCCGCTCTGCCCGGCGTTGTCAGTGGTCGGGTCCATCATGAATGGCGTACCTCTCTTTCGAGGGCGTCGAGTTGGTCGGTGAGTGCGATGAGGGCCGCGTCGTCGCCGGGTGGCGGCCCGAAGAGGAGGGGGTGCAGGGTCTGTCCGTCGCCGGAGAGGTGGGCGGACAGGGCGGGGAGCAGGGCCTCGGGCGCGTGCGCCTGGGTGACGGGGACGCCCACGAGGGGGGCGAGGCGGGTGCGGGTGGCGGCGCGCAGAGCGGCGGCGGCGCGGTCGCGGGCGTTGGCCTTGTGGTAGAGGCGGGCGCGGCCTTCGGTGGTCTCCGAGGCGCGGATCGCGACGGGGAGTTTCTCGGACACGAGCGGGCCGAAGCGGCGGCCCCGCCAGAAGGCGGCGAGTGCCGCCGCGATGAAGAGCTGGAGGGTGGCCCAGAGCCATCCCGAGGGGAGCAGGTCGAGGAAGTTCTTCCGCTCACCGCTTTCGGCGGTGGCGGTGTCGGACAGCGAGGGGAGGTACCAGACCAGATGGGGGCGGGAGCCGAGGAGTTGAAGGGCGAGCGAGGCGTTGCCCTGCTCGTCGAGGCGGTCGTTGTAGAGGATGTCGGGCGCGCCGAGCACGACGGTGTCGCCGCCTCCGGCGGCTGCGGGGATGCGCAGCAGGGTGGCGAGGCGTTCGCTGGGGTAGCAGCGGTCGGCGTCGAGGTGGGTGGTGGTGTAGCGGATGCCGCCGGTGTCGGCGGTGCCCGCGCGCCGGGCTTCGGGCAGGGCGCAGGCCGGGGCGAGCGTCTCGTCGCCGCTGGTGGCGGGGTCCGCGGTGACCCCGGGGGCGAGCCGTTCGACGGACCAGCCGTCGGCCGCGACCAGGATGGTCCGCCCGCCGGAGGTCGCCGTCGCCGTGTGCAACTCGGCCTGTTGACGGTGGGTCAACCGGTCGGGTACGGCGACCAGCACGGTGGTGTCCGGGCCGGCGGCGGCGCGGGCCGCGTCGAGCGAGGTGACCACGCGGGTGGAGACGCCCCGCTCGGCGAGGAGCCGGGCGACGGCGCGGCTTCCGTAGGGGTCGGCGGAGCGCGGGTCCAGTTCCCCGTGCCGCGCGGTGGAGCCTACGGCGGCCATGGCGACGGCGGCGGCCAGGAGCAGGACGACGGCGAGCGTGATACCGCGTGTCCGGGTCCACAGTTGGCGGCCGGTCGGTGCGGTGGAGGTGGTCGTCGGAGGTGCCGCGGTGGTCACTCGGCCGCCCCCTGGCGGGCGCTGTACGCCGTGCTGGTGGCGCTGGCGGGGCTGTGGGCGAGGGTCGGTCTGGTGCGTTCCAGGGCGCGGTCGAGTTCGGCGAGCCGGTGGTACGACTGCTCGTCCGCCCTGCGTCCGCCATATGTGACGTCGTCGAACTCGCGGGCGGCGGCGCGCAGTCGGTCCGTGTGCGCGGGGAGGACGCGGCCGGCCTCGGCGGCTGCCTCGTCGGCGGTGCGGCCGGGGCGTGTGTCGAGCAGTGCCCGTTCCTCCAGGGAGCGGACGACGGCCCGCATGCGCTCCTGGACGGCCTGGTTCCAGTGGCCCTGGGCCGCGTGTGCGTCGCCGGCCGCGCGGTGTTCGGCGGCGCTGCGGGGGCGGTCGTCGAACAGGACGGCGGCGGAGGCCGGTTGGCGGCGGGGGGTGCCCAGGCGCCACCACAGGGCGGCCAGGACGGCGACGACGAACAGGATGACGACGAGCAGGCCGACCGTGCCGCCGGGGGTCGCCGAGGCGGCCGCGCCGAACAGCCGGCCGACCCACTCCCAGAACGCGTTCAGGGCGCGCTGGAGCAGGCTGGGATCGTTCTCGTGGTACATCCGCTTGGCCAGCTCGCGCCGGGCCGCCTCGCGGGCGGGGTCACGCGGGATCGTCACCGGGGGCTCGTCTCCCGAGCCGCCGGCCGTGAGCACGGCCCGGTCCGACAGGCGCAGCAGTTGCCGGAGAAGCGAGGAGGCGGCGCCGGGTGGGGCCGCCTCCGTGAGCACTGCCCCCGTGAGGCTCACCGCATCAGCTCCTGGGGATGTGGCCGGGGGCGCCGGGGCCGTACCCCTGGACACCGGCGGCGCGGGCCAGTTCGAGGTCGAGGGCCTCGCGGCGGATGCGCAGGTCGATGTAGAGGAGCACGGCGACGCCGGCGCTGATCGGAAGGGTGAGCGTGGTGCCGATCAGGGAGCCGATCCCCCGGATGATCAGGAACGCCCAGCCGACGTGTTCGCCGTTGGTGCCGAGGAAGCTGTCCATGCCGTCGCCGCTGACGGCGGTCCCGATGAGGGCGAACGGGATGGTGATGACCGCCGAGACGATGTTGGCGATGAGCGCGGCGAGGAGTTGGATGCCGAGGACGCGCCACCAGGAGCCGCGTACGAGCTTGGCGGAGCGGCCCATGGACGTGGTGATGCCCTGGCGCTCCAGCATCAGGGCGGGGGCGGCCAGGCAGTAACGGATGGCCAGCCAGATCGCGACGACGCCGCCCGCGAGCATGCCGAGGGCGAGCAGCGCGGCTCCGCCGGCGTCGCTGCCGCCCGCGACCAGAACGAGGATGCCGGGCACGGCGCCGGCGACGACCACGCCGACGACGATCAGGCCGAGCAGGATGAGCAGCCCGGCCAGCTTCGGGATCTGGGGGCGGGCCTCACGCCAGGCTTCGCCGGTGCTGACCGGCTTGCCGAGGACGGCGCGGCTGGTGATGGTCGTGAGCAGGGCGGTCGCGATGATGACGGCGGCCGCGGAGATCACCGTGACGATGCCGCTTCCGATCATGGACTCGCGCAGGGTGCGGTACATGTCGTCGGGGGTGGGCGTCCGGCCGTCGAGCCGGGCGCCGGCGAGGGCGTCGTCGAGGAGGAGGCCCTGGACGAGGACGAGGCAGATCTCCGTGACCGCGGCGACGGCCAGCGAGATGCCGAGGACCGTGCGCCAGTAGGTGCGCATGGTGGACACGGCGCCGTCCAGGATCTCGCCGACGCCGAGCGGGCGCAGCGGGATGACACCGGGCTTGGCCGCGGGAGGGGGTCCGCCCCAGCCGCCGCCCCAGGCGGGGCCGCCGTAACCGCCGGGGCCGGGTGGCGGGCCGCCGTAGCCGCCGGGGCCCGGGCCGCCGGGCTGCCGGCCGCCCCAGCCGGGGCCGGGCGGCGGGGGCGGCGGGACCTGGTGGGGGCTGGGGGCACCGGTGGGCGCCGACCACTGGCCGGGTGGCGGCTGCTCCTTGGACCATTTCCCGCCTGGGCCCTGCGGGTCCGTGCCCGGCTGGGGCGCGGGTCCGGTGGGGCCGGGGCGGTCGGCGGGCTCGGTGGGGCCGGTCGCACCGGGTTCCCCACCCTTGGACGACGGGGCGGATCCGGGCGAGGCCCAGCCCGGAGTGTCTGTCATCGAAGCTCCTTCTCGGTGCCCGTCCGCGGTCGCGGCGGCAGGTTGGCAGCCATCGTGCCATGGGCTGGTCACCGGGGGATCGGCCGCGGTCGGAGCCGGACTCCTTCAATTGTCCGCCGGATCCGGGGCAGACTGACGGCATGGCTGATCAGCAGGAGCGAACCAGCGGGGACAAGCGGCCGACCGGGATACCAGCGATCCGATGGGAGGAGCCACCAGAAGGCCCCGTGCTGGTCCTTCTCGATCAGACGAGGCTCCCGGCCGAAGAGGTCGAGTTGGTGTGCACGGACGCGGCGGCGCTGGTGGAGGCGATCCGTTCGCTCGCCGTGCGCGGGGCGCCGCTGCTCGGGATCGCGGGGGCGTACGGCGTCGCGCTCGCCGCCGCGCGGGGCTTCGACGTGGCCGAGGCGGCCCGGGCGCTCCAGGAGGCCAGGCCCACCGCGGTGAACCTGTCCGTCGGGGTGCGCCGGGCCGAGGCCGCGCACCGGGCGGCGCTGGCCGAGACCGGTGACCCCACCGCGGCGGCGGTGGCGGCGCTGGCCGCGGCGCGGGCGCTGCACCAGGAGGACGCCGAGGCCAGCGGCCGGATGGCGGCCCATGGTCTGGCGCTGCTGGACGAGCTGCTGCCCGGCGGCGGGCACCGGATCCTCACCCACTGCAACACCGGTTCGCTGGTGTCGGGCGGGGAGGGCACGGCCTTCGCGGTGGCCCTGGCGGCGCACCGGGCGGGGCGGCTGCGGCGGCTGTGGGTGGACGAGACGCGTCCGCTGCTGCAGGGCGCTCGCCTGACGGCGTACGAAGCGGCCCGCAGCGGCATGGCGTACACGCTGCTCACGGACAACGCGGCGGGTTCGCTGTTCGCGGCGGGCGAGGTGGACGCGGTGCTGGTAGGGGCGGACCGGATCGCGGCCGACGGCTCGGTGGCGAACAAGGTGGGGAGCTATCCGCTCGCGGTGCTCGCCCGGTACCACCACGTGCCGTTCATCGTGGTGGCGCCGGTGACGACGGTCGACCTGGGCACGCCCGACGGGGCGTCCATCGAGGTCGAGCAGCGCCCCGGTTTCGAGGTGACCGAGGTCGCGGCACCGCAGACGCCGGTGACGGGTGCCGGTGGCGGGGTGCCGGTGGCGCCGCTGGGGACGCAGGCGTACAACCCGGCGTTCGACGTGACGCCGCCCGAGCTGGTGACGGCGTTGGTCACCGAGGAGGGGGCCGTCTCCCCCGTGACGGCCGAGGCCCTGGCGGAGATGTGTGTCAGGTCGTCGGCCGGGGTGTCGCCGACGGCGCGGTGAGAGCCGCATCGGCATCGTCTCCGGTGGACGGGGGCAGACAGTGACGGCTCCGTACGACTATCGTCACGGGCCAGTGAGCCTGCTCACCTGCACCTCTGCCGTCGTTACGAGAATGGGATGATGTCGTTTATGAAGGGACGAGTCCTTGTCGTCGACGACGACACAGCACTGGCCGAGATGCTCGGGATCGTGCTGCGTGGTGAAGGTTTTGAGCCGTCTTTCGTAGCCGACGGCGACAAGGCGCTGGCCGCTTTCCGTGAGTCCAAGCCCGACCTGGTGCTGCTCGACCTGATGCTGCCCGGACGGGACGGCATCGAGGTCTGCCGGCTGATCCGGGCGGAGTCCGGGGTGCCGATCGTGATGCTCACGGCGAAGAGCGACACCGTCGATGTCGTCGTGGGCCTGGAGTCGGGCGCCGATGACTACATCGTCAAGCCGTTCAAGCCGAAGGAGCTGGTGGCCCGGATCCGGGCGCGGCTGCGCAGGTCGGAGGAGCCGGCGCCGGAGCAGCTGACCATCGGTGACCTGGTCATCGATGTGGCCGGCCACTCGGTGAAGCGGGACGGGCAGTCGATAGCGCTGACCCCGCTGGAGTTCGACCTTTTGGTCGCGCTCGCGCGCAAGCCGTGGCAGGTGTTCACCCGCGAGGTGCTGCTCGAGCAGGTGTGGGGCTACCGGCACGCGGCCGACACGCGGCTCGTCAACGTGCACGTCCAGCGGCTGCGCTCCAAGGTCGAGAAGGACCCGGAGCGGCCGGAGATCGTGGTGACCGTCCGTGGTGTCGGTTACAAGGCCGGGCCGAGCTGACATGTCCGGGGACAGTGCCGCTTCGGCCCCCGGCGGTTCCGGGGCCCGTCCGGGGCGGCCTGTCGGCCGTCCGGCGGCGGGTGCGCGCTTCCGGGCCCTGTTCCACGGCGGGCTGGTGAACGGCGGGGTCCAGGGCAGCCCGGTGCTGCGGCTGTTCCTGCGCTGGGTGCGCCGTCCGCTGCTGCCGGTGATGCGGCTGTGGCGGCGCAACATCCAGCTCAGGGTCGTCGCCACCACCCTGCTGATGTCGCTGGGCGTCGTCCTGCTGCTGGGCTTCGTCGTGATCGGGCAGGTGCGCAACGGCCTGCTGGACGCGAAGGTGAAGGCGTCGCAGAGCCAGGCCACGGGCGGGTTCGCGGTGGCCAAGCAGAAGGCCGACGAGGCGGCCAGCGGCGCGGTCGCGGCCACCGGTGACGGGACGTCGACCGCGGACGGACGGCAGTCGGAGACCGTCATCCCGTGGATGAGCGACCTCGTGGAGTCGCTGTCCAGCGGTGGCGCGGGCGCCTTCGAGGTGGTCACGCTGCCCGTGGGCGACGACGGTGGCGGCGGGCGCAGCCCGCGCGGCTCCGGGAACGTCAATCCGACCTCCAGCGTGCCCACGGCCCTGCGCGAGCGGGTCAACAGCGGTACGACGGCCGTTCAGAGCAACACGCGGATCATCTACGACGGCAGGGAATCGCAGCCGGGCCTCGCCATCGGCAAGCAGGTCAGCGACCCCAACGGCCGCCCGTACGAGCTGTACTTCCTCTTCCCGCTCACGCAGGAGGAGAAGTCCCTGAGCCTGGTCAAGGGCACCCTGGCCACGGCCGGACTGTTCGTCGTCGTCCTGCTCGGCGCCATCGCCTGGCTGGTGGTGCGGCAGGTCGTCACGCCGGTGCGGATGGCGGCCGGGATCGCGGAGCGGCTGTCCGCCGGGCGGCTGCAGGAGCGGATGAAGGTCACCGGCGAGGACGACATCGCCCGTCTGGGCGAGGCCTTCAACAAGATGGCGCAGAACCTCCAGGTCAAGATCCAGCAGCTGGAGGACCTGTCGCGGATGCAGCGGCGGTTCGTCTCCGATGTCTCGCACGAGCTGCGTACCCCGCTGACCACCGTCCGGATGGCCGCCGACGTCATCCACGAGGCGCGCGAGGACTTCGACCCGGTGACCGCCCGGTCGGCCGAGCTGCTCGCCGACCAGCTGGACCGGTTCGAGTCGCTGCTCGCGGACCTGCTGGAGATCAGCCGTTTCGACGCCGGCGCGGCGGCGCTGGAGGCGGAGCCGATCGACCTCAGGGAGGTCGTACGGCGGGTGGTGAGCGGTGCCGAACCGCTCGCCGAGCGCAAGGGCTCGCACATACGGGTGGTCGGCGACCAGCAGCCCGTCGTCGCCGAGGCTGACGCCCGGCGGGTGGAGCGCGTCCTGCGCAACCTGGTCGTGAACGCCGTCGAGCACGGCGACGGCAAGGACGTCGTGGTCCGGCTCGCCGCGGCGGGCGGGGCCGTGGCCGTCGCGGTCCGGGACTACGGCGTCGGGCTGAAGCCCGGTGAGGCGACCCGCGTCTTCAGCCGCTTCTGGCGGGCCGACCCGGCACGCGCGCGTACCACCGGCGGTACCGGCCTCGGCCTGTCGATCGCCCTGGAGGACGCGCGGCTGCACGGCGGGTGGCTGCAGGCCTGGGGCGAGCCCGGCGGCGGCTCCCAGTTCCGGCTGACGCTGCCCAGGACCGCGGACGAGCCGCTGCGCGGGTCGCCGATACCGCTGGAGCCCAAGGACTCACGCCGCAACCGCGGCCTGGCCGACGCCGGTACGCCCCGCGGGGGCGAGGAGAAGCGGGCCACCGTCCCGGTGCAGCCGGCCGGCGCGCAGGCGCCCGCGCTGCCGCCGAGGACACCGATCGCACCGCGGCTCACCGATGCCACCCCCGCCGCCGACCCGACCGCCCTGCCCGGCAACGGCAACGGCGCGCGCGTGGTGCCCCGGACCACCGGTGGCACCCGGCGTCCGGGCGACGGGACCCCCGCACGTCCCGCGCCCGAGGCGCCCGCAGCGCGGGGGGACGGGCCGGACACGGCCGAAACGAAGGACTCGACGGAGCCAGGGGAGGCTTTTCGTGGTCGCTGACCGCATGGGGGGTGCACGGCGGCGGCCGGCGCGCGCGGTGGCGTACGCCGCCTTGGGTGTCGTCCTGCTGGCCGGGTGTGCCTCGATGCCCGACAGCGGGGACCTGCGGGACGTGGAGTCCACGCCGCGGCAGGACACCGGTGTGCGGGTGTTCGCCATGCCGCCGGCCGACGGCGCCGGTCCGGGCGAGATCATGCAGGGCTTCCTGGAGGCCCTGACCAGCGACGACCCGGGATACGACACGGCCCGCAAGTACCTGACGGACGACACGGCGGCCAAGTGGCGCCCGGAGCGGTCGACCACCGTCCTCGCGAACGGGCCGACCATCGAGACCGACTGCCGCCCGGGCGGCCGGGAGGAGACCAACAGCGTCACCTGTGTGCTGGCCGGCACCCGGGTCGCCACGGTCGACGCGCAGCAGGCCTACCAGCCCGCCGACGGCTCCTACCGCAAGAAGCTGCACCTCACGAAGAACCCCAAGAGCGGGCAGTGGCGGATCGACGGGCTGCCCGACGGCGTTGTCATGGGCAAGTCGGATTTCCAGCGGAACTACACGCCCGTCGACAAGTACTACTTCGCCTCCCACACGGCGGTCGGGGCGAGCGGGCAGCCGGTGGCGGTCGCCGACCCGGTGTTCGTGCGCAGCAAGGTGGACCCGATGACCCAGATGGTCCGCTCGCTGCTGAAGGGGCCCACCACCTGGCTCGGGCCGGTGGTCAGGTCCAGCTTCCCGACCGGTACGGCGCTGCGGAAGGGCGTGTCCGGGCTGGCACCGGACGACCAGAACAGGCTGACGGTGCCGCTGAACCTCAGGCCGTCGCAGGTCGCCGCGGGCAAGTGCACCGAGATGGCGACACAGGTGCTGTTCACCCTGCGGAACCTGGCGCCGACGCTGGAGGCCGTCGAGCTGCGCGGGACCGGCGGCGACCGGCTGTGCGAACTGACCGAGGAGCGCGCCGAGTCGGCCGCTTGGCACGGTTCGTCCAAGCACCCCGACTACCTGTACTTCCTCGACGGCAAACACCGGGCGGTACGGATGCAGGCCGGGAGCACCGGCACCGGGTCCGTGCCGGTGCCGGGCCCGCTGGGCGAGAGCGGCAAGGGGCTGCGCGCGGTCGCGGTGTCGCGGGACGAGCACACCGCGGCCGGGGTCGCCGACGAGGGCAGGTCGCTGTACGTCACACCGCTGGCGGCGGGCGGTTCGCTCGGCGAGCCGCCGGTGACCAGCGACGGCCCGACGCCCGCCGAGCGGCTGACCACGCCGAGCTGGGACGCCCGCGGCGATCTGTGGGTGGCCGACCGTGATCCGCACCGGTCGGGGCTGTTCGAGCTGGCGCAGGGCGCCACCAAGGCGGAGCGGGTGGCCCTGCCAAACCTGCCCGGCCGGATCGAGGACGCCCGGGTGGCCGCGGACGGGACGCGGATCGCGCTGGTCGTGGCGAAGGACGACAAGCAGTCCCTGTTCATCGGCCGGATCCAGCGCGACGACGGCACCGGGCAGGGCATCTCCGTCGACGGGCTGCGGTCGGCGGCGCCGGACCTGGAGCAGGTCAGCGCCATCTCCTGGGCCGGGGACAGCAGACTGCTCGTCGTCGGCCAGGAGCAGGGCGGCGTGCAGCAGATGCGGTACGTCCAGGTCGACGGCTCCACGCTCGACGGACCGGCGCCGGGCGCGCTCACCAGCGTCAAGGCGATCGCCGCGTCCGAGGACGAGCGGGTGCCGCTGGTGGCCTACTCGGAGGACGGGATCGTACGACTGCCGTCCGGGGCCCAGTGGCAGAAGGTCGACAAGGACGGGACCGCGCCGGTCTATCCGGGCTGACAGCCGCGCTGTCCGCCGTGTCCGGGCCGGCTCCCCGGTTGTCCACAGGGCGTTGTCCACAGGGGTGGCAGGCCGGGTGCGGCGTTGGCACAGTGGTGGTCATGCGGGGGTGGTGGCAGGACCTCACCGACCTGGTGCTGCCGGCCGACTGCGCGGGCTGCGGTGCACCTCGTACGGTGCTCTGCGCGCGGTGCCGGGCCATGCTCGGCGCGGGGGCGCCGCGGCGGGTGCGGCCGGTGCCGGAGCCGGCCGGGCTTCCGGTGGTGCACGCGGTGGCTCCCTACGCGGCGGAGGTGCGCGCGCTGCTGCTCGCGCACAAGGAACGCGGCGCGCTGGTCCTCGCGGGGGTGCTGGGCAGGGCGCTTGCGGGGGCCGTCCGGGCAGGCCTCGGCATAGGAGCAGGCGGAGGCGGTGACGGGCCGGCCGGTGGGCCGGGACGCGCGTCGGTGCTGCTGGTTCCCGTGCCCTCGGCCCGGTGGGCGGTGCGTGCGCGGGGGCACGATCCGGTGCGGCGGATGGCGCTCGCTGCGGCCGGGGAGCTGCGGCGCACCGGGACACCGGCCCGGGTGACGGCCGTGCTGCGCCAGCGGCGGGCGGTGGCGGACCAGGCGGGGCTGGACGCCCGGCAGCGCCTGGAGAACCTCGCCGGGGCGCTGGAAGTGCGGCCGGGCGGCGGCCGGTTGCTCGGCGCGGGCAGCGTGGTGCTCGTCGACGACCTCATGACGACCGGCGCCAGTCTCGCGGAGGCGGCGCGGGCCCTGCGGGAGGGGGAGGTGTACCGGCCCGATCGCGGGACGGTCGTGTATGAGGCGATAACCCGGGAAGGTAGGGAGGAACGACGGATCGGTGCCCGACAGGAGAGGAGCGAGTGGGTGCATAGTGCACGGGAAAAGGTGGTCCCGAACACCGTCGGCCGCATGCTCCGCGCCGCGGTGATCGCCGCTCCTCGCGATTCTTTCGGAATAAACAGGAACTGAACGTCAACTTGCGTCGTTGCAGGTGGTGAGAGCCTCTATTCACCTGAACGGAGGTACGCCGCAGTAGAGGGTGACGACATCCGTCCGGGCGAGATATGTTCGGGTGTGAGGAAAGGCGCAGGCCAGGCCTCGCATATCCGAATGCCGTGCTGCGGGTTTTTCCGTAATCACCCGCACCGGTGGGGTGCAGATCTCGCCCATGGGGGAGGAGGAGGTGGAAGTCACCGAGTCCGAGGTCCGGTGATCACCGGACCGGGTGCGAAAGGGAGATGCTCCGCCGACGCGGCGGAGCGATCCGGGAACGGAGTTCTGCGTGGACATCGTCGTCAAGGGCCGCAAGACCGAGGTGCCCGAGCGGTTCCGCAAGCACGTGGCCGAGAAGCTGAAGCTGGAGAAGATCCAGAGGCTCGATGCCAAGGTGATCAGCCTCGACGTCGAGGTGTCCAAGGAGCCGAACCCCCGACAGGCCGACCGCTGTGACCGAGTGGAGATCACGCTCCGCTCCCGCGGGCCGGTGATCCGGGCGGAGGCAGCGGCCAGCGATCCGTACGCGGCGCTCGACCTGGCGGCGGAGAAGCTGGATGCCCGGCTGCGCAAGCAGCACGACAAGCGGTTCTCGCGCCGAGGCTCGCGCCGGATCTCGGCGGCAGAGGTCCCCGACCACGTCCCGGACGCGGCGACACTGAACGGCAACGGCCTCCCCGTTCACGAAGAGGACGCGGACGGAGTGCCGACCAGGAAGATCGGCTCGCTGGAGGTCAAGGGCGAAGGCCCCCTCGTCGTCCGCGAGAAGACGCACGTCGCCGCTCCGATGAGCCTCGACCAGGCCCTCTACGAGATGGAACTGGTCGGCCACGACTTCTACTTGTTCGTCGACTCCGAGACGAAGGAACCGAGCGTCGTCTACCGGCGACACGCCTACGACTACGGCGTGATCCACCTCAGCACGGACCCGATGGTCACCCAGGCGCAGGCTCCCGCGGCGGGTGGCACGCTGGGCGGCTGACCGCCCGACCGAAGCCGAGCCGGTGCCCCTGGAGCGTGTGTGCGCCCCCAGGGGCACCGGTGTGCGACCACTTCGCGCCCCGCACGTCACCTCCGGGCCGTCCGGGCATGGAATCATGGCCGCACCGGCCCAACCGGTGGGCCGCTGCCTTGGGTTGGCGATGGCACAGGATCACAGGCCACAGCCTTCAGGGGGAGGAACGATGGCGGACACCTTCGGACCGATGCGGGACGGGGATGCCGACGACGATGTCGTCGGCATGGACCCGGACGCGGGCCCGTCGCGCAAGGAGCCGATCAGGGTCCTGGTCGTGGACGACCACGCCCTCTTCCGGCGCGGCCTGGAGATCGTGCTCGCGGCCGAGGAGGACATCCAGGTCGTCGGCGAGGCGGGCGACGGGGCCGAGGCCGTCGACAAGGCCGCCGACCTGCTGCCCGACATCGTGCTGATGGACGTCCGCATGCCCAAGCGCGGCGGGATCGAGGCCTGCACCTCCATCAAGGAGGTCGCCCCCAGCGCCAAGATCATCATGCTGACGATCAGCGACGAGGAGGCCGACCTCTACGAAGCGATCAAGGCGGGCGCGACCGGATACCTCCTCAAGGAGATCTCGACCGACGAGGTGGCCACCGCCATTCGCGCGGTGGCCGACGGGCAGTCGCAGATCAGCCCCTCGATGGCGTCGAAACTCCTCACCGAGTTCAAGTCGATGATCCAGCGCACTGACGAGCGCCGGCTGGTGCCCGCGCCCCGGCTGACCGACCGGGAGCTGGAGGTCCTCAAACTCGTCGCCACGGGCTTGAACAACCGGGACATCGCCAAGGAGTTGTTCATCTCCGAGAACACCGTGAAGAACCACGTCCGCAACATCCTGGAGAAGCTGCAGCTGCACTCCCGGATGGAGGCCGTGGTCTACGCGATGCGGGAGAAGATCCTGGAGATCCGCTAGCGCCCGGCCGGTCCGGCGTCGCCTATCCGAGGAGGCCGGCGAGTTCCCGGGTGAGGGGCTCGCGCAGTGCGGGTGCCTCCACGCGCTCGACGCGGACGTCCGTGCAGTTCACCCAGGTCGCCGCCTCGACCAGGGCCTGGGCGACCGCCGGGACCGCCTTCGGGCCGTCCAGGGTGACCTGCTTGGCCACCAGTGTCCGGCCCTCCCGGGCCGGGTCGACCCGCCCGACCAGTCGGCCGCCGGCGAGCACCGGCATCGCGAAGTAGCCGTGCACCCGCTTGGGCTTGGGGACGTACGCCTCCAGCCGGTGGCTGAAGCCGAAGATCCGCTCCGTGCGCGCCCGCTCCCAGACCAGCGAGTCGAACGGCGACAGCAGCGTGGTGCGGTGCCGGCCGCGCGGCGGTGTCGCGAGGGCCGCGGGGTCCGCCCAGGCGGGCCTGCCCCAGCCCTCGACATCGACCGGCACCAGACCCGAGTCCGCTATCACCGCGTCGACCTGCTCGGCCTTGAGGCGGTGGTAGTCGGCGATGTCCGCGCGCGTGCCGACGCCCAGCGACTCGCCCGCCAGCCGGACCAGACGGCGCAGGCACTCGGTGTCGTCCAGCTCGTCGTGCAGCAGCGCCGTGGGGACCGCGCGCTCGGCGAGGTCGTACACCCGCTTCCAGCCGCGCCGCTCCACGCACACCACCTCGCCGTACATCAGCGCACGCTCCACGGCGACCTTCGTGCCCGACCAGTCCCACCAGTCGTTCGTCTTCTTCGCGCCGCCCAGTTCCGTGGCGGTCAGCGGGCCCTCCGTGCGCAGCTGCTTGACGACCTGGTCGTAGGCGCCGTCGGGGAGGTCGTGGTGCCAGTGGGGGCGGTCGCGGTAGGCACGGCGGCGGAAGGCGAAGTGCGGCCACTCCTCGATGGGGAGGATGCAGGCCGCGTGCGACCAGTACTCGAAGGCGTGGGTGTCCGTCCAGTACGCGCCCTCCACGGCCGTGCGGCCGACCGCGCCCAGGCGCGCGTACGGCACGAGTTCGTGGGAGCGGGCGAGCACCGAGATCGTGTCGAGCTGGACCGCGCCGAGGTGGCGCAGCACCCCGCGCACGCCCGCGCGTCGGTCGGGCGCGCCGAGCAGGCCCTGGGCCCGCAGGGCGATCCGGCGGGCGTCGTCCGCGGTGAGGGTGGTGGTGGGGCGCGGAAGGGTCGTCATGCTTCGGACGATAGAGGGTGCCACTGACAGCCGTCGGCCCTCCGCGCGTCCCGCGCGGCGGGCCGTGCTCAGGAGCGCGCGGGCAGGTACGGGGCCGTCGACGGCAGGCCCAGGTCCGAGGGGAGCAGGGAGCCGACCCAGCAGTCCCGGCGCACCCCCTTGTTGTTGACGCCGGAGCGCAGGGTGCCCTCGACGGTGAAGCCCGCGCGTTCCGCCACCGCGCGGGAGGCGTGGTTGCCGACCTCGGCCCGCCACTCGACGCGGTCGACACCGACCTCGGTGAAGATCCACCGGCAGGCGGTGAGCGTGGCCTCCACGACATACCCGCGGCCGCGGTGCTCCTTGGCCGCCCAGAAGCCGACCTCGGCGGTGCCCAGCGAGCGCATCGTGAGGGCGAGCATGCCGGCCAGTTCGCCGCCGGCGAGGAAGACGCCGAAGGTGAACATCGAGCCCTGCGCCCAGCCCTCGGGGACGAGCTGCTCCGTGAAGCCGATCGCGTGCTCGGGCAGGTAGGGCGAGGGGACCGTCGTCCAGCGCTGGATGTCGGGGTCCTGCGCGGCCTGGTACACCGCGTCGGTGTCGGCGGGGCCGACCGCGCGCAGCAGGAGGCGGTCCGTGGTGAGGGTGACGGGTTCCATCGCCCGATTCTGCTCGGCACGTCCGTCCCGGGCCATGTATTTTCGCCCTGCGTGAGCGCGTGATCACATTTCGCGTAATTCCTCGTGCGGAAGCGGCACTATCCGGACCGGCCGTCCGTTGTCCCGGGTGAAGCCGGCCGTCGGCACGCCAGGCCTCCCGGCGCGGCCGGGTCCTCGCATACGATGGCCGTTGCTCAGTACGTCAGAAGGAAAACCGACCGTCCCAGGCCCGACCGGCAAGGAGACCAGCCCCCGTGTCCGTCCTCTCGAAGATCATGCGTGCAGGCGAAGGCAAGATCCTGCGCAAGCTGCACCGCATCGCGGACCAGGTCAACTCCATCGAAGAGGACTTCGTCGACCTCTCCGACGCCGAGCTGCGGGCCCTCACCGATGAGTACAAGCAGCGGTACGCCGACGGTGAGAGCCTGGACGACCTGCTCCCCGAGGCGTTCGCCACGGTCCGCGAGGCGGCCAAGCGCGTCCTCGGCCAGCGGCACTACGACGTGCAGATGATGGGCGGTGCCGCGCTCCACCTCGGCTATGTGGCCGAGATGAAGACCGGTGAGGGCAAGACCCTCGTCGGCACGCTGCCCGCGTATCTGAACGCCCTGTCCGGGGACGGCGTCCACCTCATCACGGTCAACGACTACCTGGCCGAGCGCGACTCCGAGATGATGGGCCGCGTCCACAAGTTCCTGGGCCTGAGCGTCGGCTGCATCCTCGCCAACATGACGCCGGCCCAGCGCCGCGAGCAGTACGCGTGCGACATCACCTACGGCACGAACAACGAGTTCGGCTTCGACTACCTGCGCGACAACATGGCCTGGTCGAAGGACGAACTGGTGCAGCGGGGCCACAACTTCGCCATCGTGGACGAGGTCGACTCCATCCTCATCGACGAGGCCCGGACGCCGCTGATCATCTCCGGCCCGGCCGACCAGGCCACCAAGTGGTACGGCGACTTCGCCAAGCTCGTCACCCGCCTCAAGCGCGGCGAGGCCGGCAACCCGCTCAAGGGCCTCGAGGAGACCGGCGACTACGACGTCGACGAGAAGAAGCGCACGGTCGCCATCCACGAGTCCGGCGTCAGCAAGGTCGAGGACTGGCTGGGCATCGACAACCTCTACGAGTCGGTGAACACCCCGCTGGTGGGCTACCTGAACAACGCCATCAAGGCGAAGGAACTCTTCAAGAAGGACAAAGACTACGTCGTCATCGACGGCGAAGTCATGATCGTCGACGAGCACACCGGCCGTATCCTCGCCGGCCGCCGCTACAACGAGGGCATGCACCAGGCGATCGAGGCGAAGGAAGGGGTGGACATCAAGGACGAGAACCAGACGCTCGCCACGATCACCCTGCAGAACTTCTTCCGCCTCTACAAGAAGCTCTCCGGCATGACCGGTACGGCGATGACCGAGGCCGCCGAGTTCCACCAGATCTACAAGCTCGGCGTGGTCCCGATCCCGACGAACAAGCCGATGGTCCGCAAGGACCAGTCGGACCTGATCTACCGCACCGAGGTGGCCAAGTTCGAGGCGGTCGTGGACGACATCGCCGAGAAGAACGAGAAGGGCCAGCCGATCCTCGTCGGCACGACCTCCGTGGAGAAGTCGGAGTACCTCTCGCAGCAGCTCAGCAAGCGCGGCATCCAGCACGAGGTGCTGAACGCCAAGCACCACGAGCGCGAGGCGCAGATCGTCGCCCAGGCCGGCCGCAAGGGCGCCGTGACGGTGGCCACCAACATGGCCGGCCGTGGTACGGACATCAAGCTCGGCGGCAACCCCGAGGACCTCGCCGAGGCGGAGCTGCGCCAGCGCGGCCTCGACCCCGAGGAGCACATCGAGGAGTGGGCCGCGGCCCTGCCCGCCGCCCTGGAGAAGGCCCAGCAGGCCGTCAAGGCGGAGAAGGACGAGGTCGAGCAGCTCGGCGGGCTCTACGTCCTCGGTACCGAGCGGCACGAGTCGCGGCGCATCGACAACCAGCTGCGCGGTCGTTCCGGCCGTCAGGGCGACCCGGGCGAGTCCCGCTTCTACCTCTCCCTCGGCGACGACCTGATGCGGCTGTTCAAGGCCCAGATGGTCGAGCGCGTGATGTCGATGGCCAACGTGCCCGACGACGTGCCGATCGAGAACAAGATGGTCACGCGCGCGATCGCGTCCGCGCAGGCCCAGGTCGAGACGCAGAACTTCGAGACCCGCAAGAACGTCCTGAAGTACGACGAGGTGCTCAACCGGCAGCGCGAGGTCATCTACGGCGAGCGCCGGCGCGTGCTGGAGGGCGAGGACCTGCACGAGCAGGTCCGGCACTTCATGGACGACACGATCGAGGCGTACGTTCGCGCGGAGACCTCCGAGGGCTTCCCCGAGGACTGGGACCTGGACCGGCTGTGGGGCGCCTTCCGGCAGCTGTACCCGGTGAAGGTCACCATCGAGGAGCTGGAGGAGGCGGCCGGCGACCGGGCCGGTCTGACCGCCGAGTTCATCGAGGAGTCCATCAAGGAGGACATCCACCAGCAGTACGAGGCCCGCGAGACGCAGCTCGGCTCCGAGATCATGCGTGAGCTGGAGCGCCGGGTCGTGCTGTCGGTCCTGGACCGCAAGTGGCGCGAGCACCTCTACGAGATGGACTACCTCCAGGAGGGCATCGGCCTGCGCGCGATGGCGCAGAAGGACCCGCTGGTCGAGTACCAGCGCGAGGGCTTCGACATGTTCACCGCGATGATGGACGGCATCAAGGAGGAGTCCGTCGGCTACCTGTTCAACCTGGAGGTGCAGGTCGAGCAGCAGGTCGAGGAGGTCCCGGTCGAGGAAGCCGAGCCGGTGGGCGACGGCGTGCAGGACACGGTGCCGGCGCAGGCGGGTGCGCGTCCGGAGATCCGCGCGAAGGGGCTGGACGTTCCGCAGCGGCGGGACCTGCACTTCTCCGCGCCGACGGTGGACGGCGAGGGCGGCATCGTCGAGCGTGACCTGGAGGACGAGGAGCCGGTGCGGTCCGAGTCCGACGGGCTCACCCGTGCCGAGCGCCGGCGCCAGGCCAAGGGTGGCCGCCGCCGCAGGAAGTAACGCCGACCGCGTGGTGAGAAGGGCCGGGTTCCCGTCGGGAGCCCGGCCCTTCCGCGTCGCCGCGCGGTGTGCCCGGCGGCGGAGTGACCCGCAGGGGCGCGGGAGACGCCGGGGCCTCCTCCGCGGCCTTCGGTGCCCCGGCGGGCGCGGAGGTGTGCGGCCGGCCCCGACGGGCCGGCACCCGCCGGGACCTACGACGGGCCCGTTTCCACCGCCGTGCAGCGCCAGCGGAGGTCCTTGCCGCGTTCCAGGCGGAAGGCCACGGCCCGGAGCCGGCCGCCGGCGGCGATGCGGGCGAAGACTTCCAGGGCGCCCTCGCTGGGAACGTAGTAGCCGATGTCGTGGACGCAGGGGCGGGCGCCGAGTGTGCGCAGGGGGCTGTGTTCGGCGAGGCGGGCGAGGTCGTCGTAGGCGCGGCCCGCGGTGTGCCGGAGCATCCAGTGGACGGGCCGCTGGCCGCTCAGGACGGCCAGCAGACGCTCGGCGAAGAGGTCGGTGGGCCGGGGCTGCCGCAGGGCCGCCCCGGGCAGCGTACGGGCCGTCTCCGGCCGTGTGGCCGTCGGTCGGCTGGGCATGCGGGGTGGGGCGCCGCCGGGGCGGCGGGAGTCGCGGCGGGTCGGCGGACGGTGCCGCGGGCGGGGCTGGGCGGTACGGCTCATGACCTTGTTCATGGGGGTCCCCGTTCGGCGGGCCCGGGGATACCGGGCGGTAACCAACTGGTGGGGATCTTGTACGGGGTGCGGGAGGCGGCGGCAAGGAAGGCGCGGCCGGCGGGGGAGGGGCCGGAAAGTCCACCTATCCGAGGGAAACAGGCGACCCGGAAGCCCGTGACCAAGCGGCGGGAGCGGGTGAATTCCGGGACCGGAGTCGACGCTTCCGCAGCTGCGGGCAGGGGCTCGAAAGGGGACGGGCGCACGTATCCTGAAGGCCCTCCGGGAGACGCGCCAGCCGCCCTCCCCGGGGCCAGCGAAGCCTTCGACAGGAACAGGAAAGAGCGGCCAGCATGCGCGTCTACGTCCCCCTGACCCTCCCCGCTCTCGCCGAGGCGCACAGGACGGGAGAGCTGGGGAGCGGCCCCCTCGTCGCGTACGCCGTCACGCCCGCGCTCCGCGAGTGGTACCTCTCCGACGACATCGAGGAACTGGAGTACGCGGCGCTGAGCCGGGCCGCGCTGGCCTCGCTGCGGCTGCTCGCGGCGGACCCGGACGCGGTACGGCGCCGGGTCGTGGTCGCCGTGGACGTGCCCGACCGCGCCGCGAGCGTCGACCCGGGCCGCGGGCTCGACCCGTCCGCTCTCGGCGAGGTCACCGTGACGGCGGGCGTGCCGCTCGCGAAGGCGGCCGCCGTGCACGTCGACGCCGAGGACGCGGAGCCGGACGTGGCCGCGGCGGCGAACGCGCTGGAGGCGGCGGACGGCGGGGACGACGACGCGCAGTTCGTCGTGGACGGCGCGGACGACCACGAACTGCTGTGGTACGCCACGCAGGAGATCCCCAACCTGGTCGGACCGGCCTGACCCGGGCCGATCCGGGTGGCGCCTTGATTGTCAGTGGGGGCGGGTACGGTCTTGGACATGGGGATGCACGCAAGGGCGACGCACATCGTCTGGGACTGGAACGGCACGCTGTTCCACGACAACGACGCGATCATCGGGGCGACGAACGCGGCCTTCGCCGAGCTGGGGCTCGCGCCGATCACACTGGAGCAGTACCGGGCGCTGTACTGCGTGCCGGTGCCGAAGTTCTACGAGCGACTGCTCGGCCGGCTGCCGACCGACGCCGAGTGGGAGCTGATGGACGAAGTCTTCCACCGGTACTACGCAGAGCACCGGGTGCGGTGCGGGCTGACCGAGGGGGCGGAGGAGCTGCTCCTGGGGTGGCGGTCGGCGGGGCACAGCCAGTCGCTGCTGAGCATGTACGGGCACGAGGAGCTGGTGCCGCTCGTGCGGGGGCTCGGGATCGAGGCGCACTTCATACGGGTCGACGGGCGCACGGGGCCGTCCGGGGGCAGTAAGGCCGAGCACATGGTGCGGCATCTGGAGGCGCTGGCGGGGGTCGTGGCGCCGGAGCGGACCGTGGTGATCGGGGACGCGGCGGACGACGCGGTCGCGGCGCGGCACGTGGGGGCGCGGGCCGTGCTGTACAGCGGCGGGTCGCACAGCCGGGAGAGCCTGGAGCACGTGGGGGTGCCGGTGGTGGACACGTTGGCCGACGCGGTGGCCGAGGCGTGGAGGACGGCGGCGTAACGGGGGCGCGCCGGGGCGGCCGGCCATGGTGGCCGGCCACGGGCGTCGGCCGCGTACTCGGCCGCGGAGTCAGCTCGCCGGTGCCTTGGAGCGCAGCACCTTCAGGAACTCCCGCATCCACGCGGGGTGGTCCGGCCAGGCGCGGGAGGAGACGAGGGTGCCGTCGACGACCGCCTCGGTGTCCTGGAAGCCCGCTCCGGCCGACTGCATGTCCGGCTCCAGCGCCGGGTACGCCGTGACCCGGCGGCCCCGGAGGGAGTCGATCGCGGCGGTGAGCAGCGGGCCGTGGCAGATCTGGGCGACCGGCTTGTCCGCGTCGAAGAAGGCCTTGAGGATCTTGCGGAGTTCGGCGTCGTTGCGCAGGTACTCGGGGGCCCGGCCGCCGGGGATGACGAGGGCCGCGTAGGCCCCCGGGTCGACCTCGGAGAAGGCCAGGTCGGCGGGCCAGGTGTAGCCGGGCTTCTCGGTGTAGGTGTCGTAGCCGGGCTCGAAGTCGTGGACGACGAAACGGAGGGTCTTGCGGGTGGGGGCCGCGATGTGGACCTCGTAGCCCTCCTCCAGCAGCCGCTGGTAGGGGTAGAGGACCTCCAGGGACTCCGCTGCGTCGCCGGTGACGATGAGGATCTTGGTGGGCATGTCGGCTCCTCCGGTCGTACTCCGGGCGGCGGGTGGGACTCTGGGCACCGTGCCCCCGCCGGGCGCGCTTGCCAAGAGGGCCCGGTTGTCTCTCAGAGTGCCGCCGTGGACGCGCGGACGCGACCGGGTGACCGAAGACGAGCCACACCGTCGCACCCGCGGGCGGGGAGTGCGGGGGGAACAAGCCACCCGCACCGATCCGAATACGCCACCCGCCCCCAGCCCGCCCCTGTGCAGAACGTCAAACTTCGACCCCCGGTTTTGTACACATACGGCTCATGACGGGCCCCCGGTAAGTGGCGATAGCCTTGTGGCGTGATCAGCGCGATAGCTCGCGGGGGCGATCCTGCTCCTGCCCTGCGCCCGGGTTGCACGGAACACCTCCGTGGCCGGGCGGCGGTCGCTGGTCTTCGCGGGCGGGACGGGAGCGCGGACGCTCCCCGGACGCCGAGGACGCTCCGGGACACGGCGGTGCCGAGCGCAGCGTCACAGTCGACGGACGTGCCGAGAATGGCCGAATACCCCCCGCTCATCCCCCCTCGCGGCATAGCGTCGGATCGGACCGGACACCCCGGGCCGTGGCGTCGAGCCGGAGGGAAAGAGCCCGTACTTCCTTCTACGTCACGCAACGGCGCGCGACAGGAGCCAGAGGACAATGCAGACCAAGCTGGACGAAGCCAAGGCCGAGCTGCTCGAAAGGGCCGCCCGGGTAGCTGAGAACAGCCCGGTCGGGGGGCACCTACCGACCGGGACGACGAGTGAGGGCACCCCCGGCACCCCGGACAGCGAATCCGTGCTCGCGTTCCTCCAGCGCTACTACCTGCACACCGCCCCGGAAGACCTCGCCGACCGCGACCCGGTCGACGTCTTCGGGGCCGCGGTCTCGCACTACCGGCTCGCCGAGATCCGCCCGCAGGGCACCGCGAACGTCCGGGTGCACACCCCGACCGTCGAGGAGAACGGGTGGACCTGCAGCCACAGCGTGGTGGAGGTCGTCACCGACGACATGCCCTTCCTCGTGGACTCGGTCACCAATGAGCTGACCCGGCAGGGCCGCGGCATCCACGTCGTCATCCACCCGCAGTTCGTGGTCCGCCGGGATCTGACCGGCAAGCTGATCGAGGTGCTGCCGACCCCGCCCGTCGGCGACCTGCCGCACGACGCGCACGTCGAGTCCTGGATCCACGTCGAGATCGACCGGGAGACCGACCGCGCCGACCTGAAGCAGATCACCGCCGACCTGGCGCGCATCCTGTCCGACGTCCGGGAGGCCGTCGAGGACTGGGAGAAGATGCGGGGCACCGCGACCCGGCTCGCCGACGGGCTGGCGGGCGAGCCCGCCCCCGGCGACCTGCCCGAGGCCGAGGTCGCCGAGGCCTGCGAACTGCTGCGCTGGCTGTCCGACGACCACTTCACCTTCCTCGGCTACCGCGAGTACCAGCTGCGCGAGGACGACACGCTCGCCGCGGTGCCCGGCACCGGGCTCGGCATACTGCGGTCGGACCCGCACCACGCCGAGGAGGACCGGCACCCGGTCAGCCCCTCCTTCGAGCGGCTCCCGGCCGACGCCCGGGCCAAGGCCCGCGAGCACAAGCTGCTGGTGCTGACCAAGGCCAACAGCCGGGCCACCGTGCACCGGCCGTCGTACCTGGACTACATCGGCGTCAAGAAGTTCGACGCGGACGGCAACGTCGTCGGTGAGCGGCGCTTCCTCGGGCTGTTCTCCTCGGCCGCGTACACCGAGTCCGTGCGCCGGGTCCCGGTGATCCGCCGCAAGGTCGACGAGGTGCTGAGCCGGGCCGGTTTCTCGCCCCACAGCCACGACGGCCGCGACCTGCTCCAGATCATGGAGACCTACCCGCGCGACGAGCTGTTCCAGACCCCGGTCGCCGAGCTGCAGGCCATCGTCACCAGCGTGCTCTACCTCCAGGAGCGCCGCCGGCTGCGGCTGTACCTGCGCCAGGACGAGTACGGCCGCTACTACTCGGCCCTCGTCTACCTCCCGCGCGACCGCTACACCACCGGCGTGCGCCTGCGGATCATCGACATCCTGAAGGAGGAGCTGGGCGGCACCAGCGTCGACTTCACCGCCTGGAACACCGAGTCGATCCTGTCCCGGCTGCACTTCGTCGTCCGGGTCCCGCAGGGCACCGAGCTTCCCGAGCTGTCGGACACCGACAAGGAGCGCATCGAGGCCCGCCTGGTCGAGGCGGCCCGTTCCTGGGCCGACGCGTTCGCCGAGGCGCTGACCGCCGAGTGCGGCGAGGAGCGCGCGGCCGAGGTGCTGCGCCGCTACAACCACGCCTTCCCCGAGGGCTACAAGGCCGACCACAGCCCGCGTGCCGCGGTCGCCGACCTGGTCCACCTGGAGCAGCTGAGCGAGGACAAGGCCTTCTCGCTCAGTCTGTACGAGCCGGTGGGTGCCGCGCCCGACGAGCGCCGCTTCAAGATCTACCAGAAGGGCGGCACGGTCTCCCTGTCCAAGGTGCTGCCGGTGCTGAGCCGGCTCGGCGTCGAGGTCACGGACGAGCGGCCGTACGAGATGCGCTGCGCCGACCGCACCACCGCCTGGATCTACGACTTCGGTCTGCGCATGCCGAAGTCGCTCGGCGGCGGCAACGGCGACTACCTGGGCGACGACGGCCGTGAGCGGTTCCAGGAGGCGTTCGCAGCGACCTGGACCGGCAAGGCCGAGAACGACGGCTTCAACGCCCTGGTGCTGAGCGCCGGGCTGACCTGGCGGCAGGCGATGGTGCTGCGCGCCTACGCCAAGTACCTGCGGCAGGCCGGCTCGACCTTCTCGCAGGACTACATGGAGGACACCCTCCGCAACAACGTCCACACCACCCGGCTCCTCGTCTCCCTGTTCGAGGCGCGGATGTCCCCGGACCGGCAGAAGGCCGGCCTGGAGATCACCGACGCCCTCCTGGAGGAGCTCGACGCGGCCCTGGAGCAGGTGGCCAGCCTGGACGAGGACCGCATCCTGCGCTCCTTCCTGACCGTCATCAAGGCGACCCTGCGCACGAACTTCTTCCAGGAGGCGCTCGGCGGCGAGCCGCACGACTACGTCTCCATGAAGTTCGACCCGCAGGCCATCCCGGACCTGCCCGCGCCGCGCCCGGCGTACGAGATCTGGGTGTACTCGCCGCGGGTGGAGGGCGTGCACCTGCGCTTCGGCAAGGTCGCGCGCGGTGGCCTGCGCTGGTCGGACCGGCGCGAGGACTTCCGTACCGAAATCCTCGGCCTGGTCAAGGCGCAGATGGTGAAGAACACCGTCATCGTGCCGGTCGGCGCCAAGGGCGGCTTCGTCGCCAAGCAGCTGCCCGACCCGAGCGTGGACCGCGACGCCTGGCTGGCCGAGGGCGTCGCCAGCTACAAGACGTTCATCTCGGCGCTGCTGGACATCACCGACAACATGGTGGCCGGCGAGGTCGTGCCGCCGCAGGACGTGGTCCGGCACGACGGCGACGACACCTACCTGGTGGTCGCCGCCGACAAGGGCACCGCGACCTTCTCGGACATCGCCAACGGGGTCGCCGGGCAGTACAACTTCTGGCTCGGCGACGCCTTCGCCTCCGGCGGCTCGGCCGGCTACGACCACAAGGGCATGGGCATCACCGCGCGCGGCGCCTGGGAGTCCGTGAAGCGGCACTTCCGCGAGCTGGGCGTGGACACGCAGAGCGAGGACTTCACGGTCGTCGGCATCGGTGACATGTCCGGTGACGTGTTCGGCAACGGCATGCTGCTGTCCGAGCACATCCGCCTGGTCGCCGCCTTCGACCACCGGCACATCTTCATCGACCCCACCCCGGACGCGGCCACCTCCTACGCCGAGCGCCGCCGCCTGTTCGAGCTGCCCCGCTCCAGCTGGGCGGACTACGACACCGGGCTGCTGTCGGCGGGCGGCGGGATCTTCCCGCGCACCGCCAAGTCGATCCCGCTCAACAGCCACATCCGCCAGGCCCTCGGCATCGAGGACAAGGTCGCCAAGATGACCCCGGCGGACCTGATGAAGGCGATCCTCAAGGCGCCGGTCGACCTGCTGTGGAACGGCGGCATCGGCACGTACGTGAAGTCGTCGGCGGAGTCCAACGCGGACGTCGGCGACAAGGCCAACGACGCGATCCGCGTCGACGGCAGTGACCTGCGGACCAAGGTCGTCGGCGAGGGCGGCAACCTGGGTCTGACCCAGCTCGGCCGGATCGAGTTCGCCATGCACGGCGGCAAGATCAACACGGACGCGATCGACAACAGCGCCGGTGTGGACACCTCCGACCACGAGGTGAACATCAAGATCCTGCTGAACGGTCTGGTCACGGACGGCGACATGACCGTCAAGCAGCGCAACAAGCTGCTCGCCGAGATGACCGACGAGGTCGGCGCGCTGGTCCTGCGCAACAACTACGCGCAGAACACCGCCCTGGCCAACGCCCTGTCCCAGGCCAAGGACATGCTCCACGCCCAGCAGAGGTTCATCCGCCACCTGGTGCGCGAGGGCCACCTGGACCGGGCGCTGGAGTTCCTGCCCACCGACCGGCAGATCCGTGAGCGCCTCGCCGGGGGCCAGGGCCTGACCAGCCCGGAGACGGCCGTCGTCCTGGCGTACACGAAGATCACGGTGGCCGAGGAACTGCTGCACACCTCGCTGCCGGACGACCCGTACCTGCGCGGTCTGCTGCACTCCTACTTCCCGACGGCGCTGCGCGAGCGGTTCGCCGAGGCGATCGAGAACCACCCGCTGCGCCGCGAGATCACCACGACGGTGCTGGTCAACGACACCGTCAACACGGGCGGTACGACGTATCTGCACCGGCTGCGCGAGGAGACCGGGGCCTCGCTGGAGGAGATCGTCCGCGCCCAGACCGCGGCCCGCGCGATCTTCTGCTCGGCGCCGGTGTGGGACGCGGTCGAGGCGCTGGACAACAAGGTCGAAGCGGGTGTCCAGACCCGGATCCGGCTGCACTCGCGCCGCCTGGTCGAGCGCGGCACCCGCTGGCTGCTCAACAACCGGCCGCAGCCGCTGCAGCTCGCCGAGACGGTGGAGTTCTTCGCCGAGCGGGTCGAGCGGGTCTGGCAGGAGCTGCCGAAGCTGCTGCGCGGCGCGGACCTGGAGTGGTACCAGCACGTGTACGACGAGCTGTCCGCGGCCGGCGTCCCGGACGAGCTCGCCACCCGCGTGGCCGGGTTCTCCTCCGCCTTCCCGGCGCTCGACATCGTGTCGGTGGCCGACCGCACGGACAAGGAGCCGCTGGACGTCGCCGAGATCTACTACGACCTCGCCGACCGGCTGAACATCACCCAGCTGATGGACCGCATCATCGAGCTGCCCCGCGCCGACCGCTGGCAGTCCATGGCCCGCGCCTCCATCCGCGAGGACCTGTACGCGGCCCACGCGGCGCTCACCGCGGACGTCCTGGCCGTCGGTAACGGCACCTCGACGCCCGAGCAGCGCTTCAAGGCGTGGGAGCAGAAGAACGCGGCGATCCTGAGCCGCGCCCGCACCACGCTGGACGAGATCCGCAGCTCCGACTCCTTCGACCTCGCCAACCTGTCGGTGGCGATGCGGACGATGCGGACGCTGCTGCGCACGCACTCGTAGGCGTACGACACCGCAGGCGCCCCCGGCAGCACGCCGGGGGCGCCTGTCACTTCCCTTTCCCGTCCCTTTTCCTGCTCTTCGCGAGGCTTCGGATAGGGTCGGCGGTGTGCACACCGCGCCGTCAGACATCCAACCGGTGACGCCCACGACATCGCCGGGCGGCCCCGCGTCGCGCGTCGGTCGGACGCTGCCGCAACTCGCCGCCGCGCTGGTCGTGGTGCTGCTGCTCCTGGTCGTCGTCCGCCTGCCGTGGGCGGGTGACCTCGGCATGCACGCGGCCACCGTGCAGCGCCTCGCGCACGACCTGCCGCACCCCGGCAACCCGCTGGTCGACGCGGACACGCCGAGCCCCTACTACTCGCCGTGGATGCTGCTGCTCGGCGCCGTCGCCAAGCTGACCGGCCTCTCCGTCTTCGTGGTGCTGCGGCTGGCCGCGCTCGCCGGGCTGGCGCTGCTGGTGACCGGGGTCTTCCGGTACGTCCGCACGCTCAGCGCCCATCGCGCCGCTCCCGCCCTGGCCCTGCTGAGCCTGCTGCTGCTCTGGGGGCCGGTCCTGTTCAACTGGAGCGGCTTCCTGGGGCTGAACTCCCTCGCGCTGACGGTGGCGTACCCCAGCGTGGTCGCGCTCGGGCTCAGCTTCCACTTCTGGGCCTGGCTGACCCGGGCGGTGCGCTCGGCGGCCGGGTGGGCGGTGTGGCCGGGGCTGGGGGTGCTGTGGGCGCTGATCCTGCTGTGCCATCAGTTCACCGGGGTCGTGGCGTCCCTGGGCGGGCTGGCCGTGGTGCTCGGCGCGAGGCCGGCGCGGGGGGTGCTGCTGCGGCTCGGTGCCGGGCTGGCCGCGGGACTGCTGGTGCTGTGGCTGTGGCCGTACTACGACTTCTTCGCGCTGTTCTCCGCCGGCGCCGACCTGGAGGCCATCCACCGGCCGCTCTACCAGGACCTGGCCGGCCGGTTCGGGCTCGTGCTGCTCGGGGTCGCGGCACTGGCCCTGCGGTGGCGGCGGGACCGCCGGGACCCGCTGGTCCTCTTCTTCGTCCTGGGCGTGCTGGTGTTCGCGGCGGGCGGTCTGAGCGGGCACTACTCCTGGGGCCGGGCCCTGCCCGCCGCGCTCGTCCCGGCGCAGCTCGCGGCAGCGCTCGAGGTGGTGTCGGCGGGGCGGCGGGCCGTGCGGCGGGGGTGGGCGTGTGTGCTGCTCGCCGCGCTGGCGGTGGGGGCGTGGACGCAGGCCGGGACGCTCGGGTACGTGGTGCCGCGGGACGCGCTTCCCCGGGTGGTCGCCGAGAAGTACCGGACGCCGTGGGTGGGTTACCAGTGGATCATGCGGGCCGGGGTGAGGTACGGGGATGTGGTGATGGCCCCTACGTACCCGGCCCGGCAGATCCCCGCGTACGGGCCGTACACGGTGGCGCCGGGGTATCCGGACGTGTTCCTCCCGGACGCGGCGCGCCGGGAGACGGCGGTGGAGCGGTACTTCGCCGGCGGGACCGGGGCGGCGGACCGGCGGGGGATCCTGCGGGAGTACGGGGTGCGGTGGGTCGTCGGGGGACCGTCGGCACCCTGGCTCCGGAAGGTGACCGTGGGCCCCGGCCACCAGACCCTGTACCGCGTGCTCCCCTGAGCCGAACGAGGTCGGCGGCCGCCCACCGCCGTCGGCAGGAGACCGCCTGCGCCCCCGTGCCGCGACGGCCCGCAGGCCCCGGCGGCCCCGCCCCCCTTACCGGAGGACGCTCGCCGCCAGGCGGGCGGCGTTGCGCAGCCGGGGATGGGCCAGGCGGTGCAGCAGGGGCCGGGTGACGCGGGCCGTCATGCCGACCGGGGCCCAGCGCAGCTGCAGGCGGCCGGGGTTGCGCAGTTCCGGTTCCAGCGTGAGGTCGTGGGGGGCGGCACCGGAGTGGTAGGGGATGCGGACCGTGCGCGACGGGAACTCCAGCGGGGCCAGGAGCAGGGCCGAGTTGGACAGGCCCTGCTGGTCCAGGCGGACCAGGGGGTGCCGTACGCCGGCGAAGCCGTGCAGCGGGACCTGCGCGGCGGCCAGGTCCAGTCGGGCCGTGCCCTCGAAGACACCGGGGCGGACCGGGTCGAGGCGGAAGGGCACCGTCATACGGCGCCTGCCGGGCGTCAGCAGCAGGGACGCGCGCTGGGGTCCGACGGGCATCCGCAGACCGGGGTCGTAGGTGCGGATCCTGAGGGTGAGGGTCGCGCCGGGGCCGGGCGTCAGCTCGGTGATCTCGTGGCGGAACAGGGCGGTGGGGAACGGCCGGGTGTCCAGCTCCAGCTCGCGGACGTCGAGTTCGCGGCGGGCGCGGTCCGTCGACGGGACGCTGTCGCCCCAGTAGGGCACGCCGTCGGGGCCGGTCGTCACCTGCCGTGGCGCCACCGGGTGCCCCAGCCCGCGCGCCGCCTGCCGCACCTCAGCCAGGCGGCCGGCGCGCAGCAGCTCCAGCACCACCCGCTCGGCGCGGGGCAGCCGGGCGTACGCGGCGGGGGCGAGCGTGTCCAGGTAGGGGGTCATGAGGTCCGCGAAGGACGTCAGCCACTCCTCGTCCCGGTACGGCAGGTCGCCCGCGTACATCCGGAAGTCGTGCTTGAGGAACTTGTAGTCCTTGTCCTCCCGCAGCCCCGCGTGCCCGCTGCTCACCAGGAAGTCGTCGATCAGCCGCTGGACGTGGACCCGGTCGCGGACGTTGGAGATCTTGTGCCGCTGGTTGGAGATGGAGGCGGCGGCCGCGGCGGCGAACGGCTCGATGTACCAGACGTACACCGGGTCCGGGATGATCGTGAACGCCTTCGCCAGGCAGTACGCCTGCGCCGAGAACAGCTGGTCCTCGTAGTGGATGCCCTCGGGGAAGCGCAGCTGGTGGCGGTCGAGGAAGGCGCGGGCGTACATCTTGCTGGTCGACAGGTGCTCGAAGAGGAGCCGGGGGTCCTGCTCGATGCCCTCCACCGTGCGGGCTTCGGCGACCAGGTGCGGCATCCACGTCGAGCGGCGGCCGTTGTCCACCCGGACCCGGCGGACCGCGCCCATGGCGAAGTCCACCTCCCGCTCGCGGTGCGCGGCGAGCAGCAGCTCCACGGCACGCGGCGGGAGTTCGTCGTCGCTGTCGAGGAACATCAGGTACGGCGCCCGGGCGATCTCGATGGCCCGGTTGCGCGGGGCGCTGCAGCCGCCGCTGTTCTCCGGCAGCCGGATGTAGCGGATCCGGTGGTCCTGGGCCGCCAGTTCCCGGGCGACCGCGGGTGTGTCGTCCGTCGAGTGGTCGTCGCTGATGACGATCTCGATGTTGGCGTGGGTCTGCGCGCGCAACGAGGCGACCGCGCGGGGGAGGCGGGCCGCGTCGTTGAAGACGATGACCGTGACCGTGACGTCGGGGGTCATGCCGTGGCCTCCTCGGGCGTCGGGGCGGGGGTGCGGTCTTCCAGGGGGAGCACCGGTGGCAGAGCGTCCTCCGGTTCGTTCAGGAACACCCGGCGTACGACCCGTTCGGCGGCGCGTCCGTCGTCGTACTCGCAGAACCGGCGGCGGAACGCGGTCCGCGCCTTGGCCGCGCTGTCGTCGCGCCAGGCACCGGAGACGAAGATCTCCGCGAGTTCCTCCTGGGTGCGGGCGACCTGGCCGGGGTGCTCGGCCATCAGGTCGAAGTAGACGCCCCGGGTGGTGCGGTACGTCTCCCAGTCGTCGGCGTAGACCACGATCGGGCGGTCCAGGTTGGCGTAGTCGAACATGATCGACGAGTAGTCCGTGACCAGCGCGTCGGCGGCCAGGCAGAGTTCCTCGACGGGGTCGTAGGAGGAGACGTCGATGATCCGGCCGGAGCGGCGCAGGCCGGTCAGCGGGGAGGCGGCGCCGCCGTAGAAGTAGTGGGCGCGCACCAGCAGGACGGTGTTCTCGCCGAGGCGGTCGGCGAGGGCGGCGAGGTCGAGGCGCGGGGTGTAGCCGGCCTCGTAGTCGCGGTGGGTGGGTGCGTAGAGGACGGCGGTCCGGCCGGGCGGGATGCCGAGGCGGTCGCGGGCGGCGCGGACGTCGGCGGCGGTGGCCGTGTAGTACACGTCGTTGCGCGGATAGCCGTAGTCCAGCGAGGTGTAGCGGGACGGGTAGGCGCGCTCCCACATGCGGGTGGAGTGGCTGTTGGCGCTGACGCTGTAGTCCCACTTGTCGATGCGGGCCAGCAGGGCGGCGAAGTCCAGGCCCTTGGCGGCGGCCGGGTGGTCCATCTGGTCCAGGCCCATGCGCTTGAGCGGGGTGCCGTGGTGGGTCTGGAGGTGGATCGCGTCCGGACGTTTGACCACCGCGTTCGGGAAGTTGACGTTGTTCGTCAGGTACTTGGCGGTGGCCAGGGTCTCCCAGTAGCGGCGGGTGCCGGGGACGGCGTGGTCGGTGCCGGGCGGCAGCAGGGCCGCGTTCTCCTTGTTCACCACCCACACCGGGTGGATGTGAGGGGCGAGTTCGGCGAGCTTCGCGGCGACCGCGGCCGGGTTGCAGGACACCCCGCGCTCCCAGTAGGCGGCGAACACGGCGAGGTTCGGGTTCACCGGGCGGTCGAGGGCGCGCTGGTACTGGTGGTCGCGGATCGTGGCGCCCAGCTGCCGCTTGCGGGTCCGTACGGCCTTGCGGGCGGCCCGGCGGGTGCGGTTGGCCGCCTGGAACGCGCGGTACTTGGTGTAGGCGCCCTCCTCCAGCAGCCCGTGCCGTACGCCCTCCAGGCCGGCCGGGCGCCGGTGGCCCTCGGGGCGCCAGCGGACGGCGGCCAGGGAGGCACGGCGGAAGAACTCGCGGGCCACCGCGTCGGGCAGGTCCTCGCGGGCGAAGGTGCGTACCAGGTCGCGCACCATCAGGTCGTACAGCACCGTGCGGGGGGCGCGCCGGTCCCGGGTGAGCGCGAGCAGCCACTCGTAGTGGTCGATGAGCCTCAGCCGGTCCTCGGGGGCGCGCGGCGGCAGGCTCTCGGGGCGCAGCACGCGGTGCTCGTACGCCGTCTGGTTCAGGCAGGCGACGCGGCCGGCCAGCAGCAGGGCCGCGTGGGCGGCGCGCGGCTCGTCGTCGGTGTTCAGCTGCTCCTCGTGGGCCTGCCAGAAGGCGGCGCGCAGGGCGCGGTTGCCCAGCAGCGGGGTGAGCCGCACCAGGTCGGCCGCCTCGGCCAGGGGCAGGCCCGCGCGGCCGACGGCGGCAAGGTGGCGGCCGTCGCGGGAGGGCCGGGCGGCGGTCTGCCAGGTGGTGGTGACGTGGTCGAAGAGGAGGACGTCCACGGGGCTGTCCGCCGGACCCGCGGCGTCCAGTTCGGCGGTCCGCTCGGCGATCAGGCGGGGCGCGCCGGCCGGCAGGCCGTCCTCGGTGTGGACGAAGTGCAGCCAGCGGCCACGGGCACGGGCGGCGCCGGCCGCGCGGGCCGCCGCGTCACCGGTGCCGTCCGGCAGCGGTACGACGATCGTCTCGGGGGCGTGGGCCTCGGCCGCCTCCCGCGCCCACGCGCCGACCGCGGCGACGATCACCTCGGCGTCGGAGAGGGGGTGGGACTCCAGGGAGCCAAGCAGCTCGCTCAGATGCCCCTGTGCGTTCGGCCCGTAGACGATCACACTCAGCTGGGGCATCGCAGTGGACTCCTTCGGGTCATGGTCTCCGCGCCCTTTCATAACATACTGTCACTAAGCAGATGAAAGGGATGGCTGCGCTCGGCGTAAGAGGGGGCTCAGGAGGGAAGAGGCACTTTCGGCGCGTCCGGTTGCGATGTGTCCGCTTTGGTGTCGTCCACTTTCGCATCCGTCGCTTCCGCTGTCGCTTCGGTCACCTTCGGCTCCGGCTTCTTCTGCTCCGGGGCCTGGGCGGAAGCCGGCTTCTTGTCGCCGGTGAAGGCCTCGTACTCCTTCATGACCTCTTCGGTGGGGCCGTCCATGCGCAGTTCGCCGCGCTCCAGCCACAGTACCCGCTCGCAGGTGTCACGGATCGACTTGTTGTTGTGGCTGACCAGGAAGACCGTGCCCGCGTGCTGCCGCAGCTCGCGGATCCGCGCCTCGGAGCGTTTCTGGAAGGAGCGGTCGCCCGTGGCCAGCGCCTCGTCGATCAGCAGGACGTCGTGGTCCTTGGCGGCGGCGATGGAGAAGCGGAGCCGGGCGGCCATGCCGGAGGAGTACGTGCGCATCGGCAGGGTGATGAAGTCGCCCTTCTCGTTGATCCCGGAGAAGTCGACGATGTCCTGGTAGCGCTCCTTGATCTGCTCCCGGGACATGCCCATGGCCAGACCGCCCAGGTAGATGTTCCGCTCGCCCGTCAGGTCGTTCATCAGGGCCGCGTTGACGCCCAGCAGCGAGGGCTGGCCGTCGGTGAAGATGTGCCCGCTCTCCACCGGCAGGAGGCCGGCGACCGCCTTGAGCAGGGTGGACTTGCCGGAGCCGTTGGTGCCGATGAGCCCGATCGCCTCCCCCCGGTAGGCGACGAACGACACCTTCTTCACCGCGTGCACCCGGCGCACGCCGGCCGCCTTCTCGGTCTGCTTGCGGCGCAGGATGCGGTTGAGGGCGGCGGTGGCGGTGCCGCGGCCGGCGCCGGTGCCGTTGACCCGGTAGACGATGTCGACGTCGTCGGCGACGACGGTGGGGATCTTCTCGCTGTGCTCAGCCACGGCCGTACGTCTCCTCAGCCTTCCAGAAGTAGATGAAGCCGCCGATGCCGGCGAGCAGGGCCCAGCCGACGGCCGCCGCCCAGACGTGCGGGGGCAGGGACTTGGCGTGGAAGCTGTCGATCAGCGCGAACCGCATGAGGTCGATGTAGACCGCGGCCGGGTTGAGTTCCAGCAGGACGGTGACGATGTGCGGCAGGTCGTCCTTCCTGGCCAGCTTGTCGATGCTCCACATCACGCCGGACACGTACATCCACGTGCGCAGCAGGAACGGCATCAGCTGGGCGATGTCCGGGGTCTTGGCGCCCATCCGCGCCATGATCATCGAGACGCCGGCGTTGAACGTGAACTGCAGCACGAGCGCCGGGATCGCCAGCACCCAGGAGGCGGCGACCGGTACGCCGAAGCAGAGCAGGATGACGACCAGGGCGGCCATCGAGAACAGCAGCTGCTGGAGCTGCTGGAGCGCGAAGGAGATCGGCAGGGCGGCGCGCGGGAAGTGCAGGGCGCGGACCAGGCCGAGGTTGCCGGAGATCGCGCGGGTGCCCGCCATGATCGAGCTCTGGGTGAACGTCCAGATGAACACGCCCGTGACCAGGAAGGGGACGTAGTCCGGGACGTTGTGCTTGGTGCCGAGCAGCACGCCGAAGATGAAGTAGTACACCGCCGCGTTCAGCAGCGGGGTCATGACCTGCCAGACCTGGCCGAGCTTCGCCTGGCTGTACTGCGCGGTCAGCTTGGCGGTCGCGAAGGCGCTGATGAAGTGGCGGCGGGCCCACAGCTGGCGGACGTACTCCGGCAGTGAGGGGCGGGCGCCGCTGACCGACAGGCCGTGCCGGGCCGCCAGTGCCGAGAGGTCGTCGTCGGCCGGGGCCCGGGTCGGGGGCGGTGTGTGGAGGACCTGGCTCACATCCGCTGCTTTCGCTCGGGGGGGAGGGGTGCTGCGTCCGACTTTTGCCGGGATCGCCGCGTTCGTTCCCGTCGACCGTTGTTTCCTTACGCTTCTCTTCACGTTCTCTTACGACGGGACGGGACCGTATCGTCGCAACGTGAGCGTACGGCCAATCGACGTCGGAACGCAACCGTTTCGTCGTGACGCCCCTATGCTGTGCGGTATGACGACGAACGCCGCCGGGCCCGCCGACGAGCCGCCGGTGCGTGCGCGCCGCCGGGCCCCCGCCGGGGCCGCCGTGCTCCGGGAGGACGTCACCGAGGCGATCCGGGCGGCCGTCTTCGAGGAGCTGGCGGCCGCGGGCTACGCGCGCATGTCCATCGAGGGGATCGCCCGGCGGGCCGGTGTCGGCAAGACGGCGGTGTACCGGCGGTGGCGTTCGAAGCTGCACCTGGTACTCGACGTGGTGTCGGCGCTGGCGGTGACCGGCTTCCCGGTACCGGACACCGGCTCCCTGGAGGGCGACCTGCGGCTCCTGTACGAGGTCACCTCCCGCGCGCTGCGGCATCCGGTGGCCTCGCAGATCATCCCCGACCTCCAGGCCGAGGCGGCCCGCAATCCCGACCTCGCGGACGCCTTCCAGAAGGCGCTGCGCGACGGTCAGGAGGGGGTGGCCAGCCGGATCGTGGCGGCCGCCGAGACCCGGGGGGAACTGGCCGCGGGGCTCGACCCCGAGCTGGTCCTGGACCTGATCTCCGGGCCCCTGTACTGGCGCGCGGTGGTGATCCGCTCACCCCGGCTGCCCAAGGGGTACCTGGAGAAACTGGCCCGGGCCACGGCGGGGGCGCTCAAGGCGCTGTGAGGCGCCGGGGGCGGGGTCGCGCTACGACCGCGCCGCCTCGGGGTGGTTCCGTACCCAGCCCTCCCACGCCGACGTGATCATGTCCTGGACGTCGTACTTGGCGTGCCAGCCCAGTTCCGTGGCGATCCGCGCGGCCGAGGCGACCACGCGGGCCGGGTCGCCGGGGCGGCGCGGGGTGACCGTCGGGGGGCGGTCGTAGCCGGTGACCGCGTTGATCCGGTCGATCATCTCGCGCACCGACACGCCCTCGCCCCGCCCGATGTTCAGGGTCAGGTCGGTGCCGGGCGCCGAGCGCAGCGCGCGGGCGACGGTCACATGGGCCTCGGCCAGGTCGACCACGTGGATGTAGTCGCGCACGCACGTGCCGTCGGGCGTCGGGTAGTCGTCGCCGAAGATCCGGGGCGCCGCGCCCTCGGTGAGCCGCTCGAACACCATGGGGACCAGGTTGAACACGCCGGTGTCGGCGAGGTCGGGGCCGGCCGCGCCCGCCACGTTGAAGTAGCGGAGCGCCGCCGTGGCCATGCCGGTCGCCCGGCCCGTGGCCCGGACGAGCCACTCGCCGGCCAGCTTCGTCTCGCCGTACGGGGACATCGGCCGGCAGGGGGTCTCCTCCGTCACCAGGCCGACGTCGGGCATGCCGTAGACGGCCGCGGAGGAGGAGAACAGGAAGGACGGGATCTGCGCCGCGGTCACCGCTTCCAGCAGGACGCGCAGGCCCTCGACGTTCTCCCGGTAGTAGTGCAGCGGGCGCTCCACCGACTCGCCCACCTGCTTCTTCGCGGCCAGATGGACGACCCCGGTGACCTCGTGTCCGGCGAGGGTGCGGGCCAGCAGGTCCGCGTCCAGGACCGAGCCGCGCACCAGCGGGACCTCGGCCGGTACGCGCGCGGCGACCCCCGTGGACAGGTCGTCGTAGACGACCGCGCGCTCGCCCGCCTCGGTCATCGCCCGCACGACGTGCGCCCCGATGTATCCGGCGCCCCCGGTGATCAGCCAGGTCATTGCGGCATCTCCTTGTCAGCTCGTCGGTCGGCCCGTGTTCAGTGAAGCAGGCGGCGCAGGCGGCCGCGGACCACCCGCAGCATCCCACCGAGGCCCGTCGCCACCCGCAGGGCCAGTGCACCGGAGTGCGTGGCGTACGGCTGGGCCAGGATGACGCCGTGCACGGCGCTCGGAACGGCGCGCCGGCGCAGCCGGCCGTCGCCCGTGCGGGCGTGCGCCGTCATCTCCCGCCGGGTGCCGTCGGCGAAGCGCAGGGTCAGACACAGGTCCCAGGTGCCCGAGCCGAGCCGTGCCAGGTCGACGGGCACCACGGCCGACCAGGTGTCGCCGGAGGGCGTGAGCGCCACCGTCGTCCGCCCGCGCGTGCGGTCGTCGTCGCGTGCCCGCCACTCCAGCTCCACCTCGCGCGGGTCCCCCTCGGCCACCCTGCCGTACAGCTCGTGCAGCCGCAGGCGCAGCAGCGAGACACGCGCGCCGGGGCGCAGTTCCGCGTCCACCGCGAGCGGCAGCTCGGCGACGGGCCGGGTCAGCAAGGAGGCCAGGGTGACCTGGGGAAGGGCGTCGGACCAGACGGGGATCCCGTCGGACGTGCGGGCGTACGGCGGTAGCAGGCGCGCCGGGCGGGCGGCCAGCTCCCGCAGCCGGGGCAGGTCGCGCGGCTCGGGCGACTCCAGCAGCACCCGGGCGACCAGGCCGCCGGGCGCGGCGGGGTCCAGCTCCCAGTCGGCCGCGTCGTAGCGCGCGAGGTACTCCCGGGTCAGCTCCCACCACGCGCGCCGGTAGTCCGGGTCGCGCAACCCCAGCTCGCGCGCGTACATGCGCACCTCGTGGTCCAGGAACTTGGCGCGCGCCGCCCGCGCCAGCTCCTTCTGCCCGGCGCCCAGCAGGATGTCGTACGCCAGCCTGGACGCCTCCAGGCGCGCCGTCCAGTTCTCGACGCGCCCCCGGTCCAGCGAGAGCGACAGCCGCTCGGCCGACCGGCGCACCTGCCACACGTACACCCGGTCCGGTACGAGCGCGAGGCGCGGGCTCGCCGCCAGCACCCGCGCGACGAAGACGAAGTCCTCGTAGAGGAAGCGGCCCTCGGGGAAGCGGATGCCGTGCTCGCGCAGGAAGTCGGTGCGGTACAGCTTGTTGACGCACAGCGTGTCGTGGACCAGGCGGGGGCGCTGAGCGGGGCGCGCCAGGACGGCGGGCGAGGCGTACAGGGGCGCCTGCCAGGGCTGCTCGCGCCCCGAGGGCAGCTCCCGGCGCACGCACAGCCCGCTCGCCACCTCGGCGCGCGCCTGGGTGGCCGCCGCCAGCAGCGCGTCCACCGCGCCCGGCGGCAGCACGTCGTCGCTGTCCAGGAACATCACGTACGGCGCGGTCGCCGCGTCGATGCCGGCGTTGCGCGGGCTGCCGCAGCCGCCGCTGTTCTCCGCCCGGCGCACCACCCGCAGCCGCGGCTCGCCCGCCGCCAACTGGGCGAGCAGCCCGTCACTGCCGTCGGTGGAGCAGTCGTCCACGGCGATCACCTCGGCGACGGCGGGTCCCTGATCGAGCGCCGAGCGCACGGCATCACCCACATGGGCGCGGTCGTTGTAGCCGATCACGACGACGGCGACCCGCGGCGCCGGGGGCGCCGCGGGTTCGGGCGCCGGGGCCTGCGCCGGGTGCGGGTGGGGCGGTTCTGGATGCATGGGGTCCACGGGCCGGAAGCGTACGAAGGTTCGGTAATACCCGGTTAGGAGAGGCTTAGTGCTCGCTTCGGAAGACGGTCGGAACCGCGTGGGGGTTGCGTCGGCGGCACGGACTTTCCGACCGGCGGCCGCGCGGCCCGCCACAGCCGCACGAAGGACAGCACGGCGGCGGCCGCCAGCACCCCGTTGCGGGCCAGCATCAGCAGGCACCCCGCCCAGCTGCCGGCGACCACCTCGCCGTAGCACATCGGGTACGCCACGGTACTGAGCGTGGACGCCACGAGGACCAGCACCGCCACCGGCCGCTGACTGGTGCACCGCGAGGTCAGGCACACGGCGGCCAGCCCGATCAGCCAGATCATGTACTGCGGGCTGATCACCCGGCTGGTGACCGTGAACAGCAGCACCGCGCTCAGCGCCGCGTCGAACGGCGTGGCCTCGCTCCAGTGCCGCGCCCGCACCCGCCACAGCACCAGCAGCGCGAAGGAGACCGCCGTCAGCGCGAGGGAGGCGGTGGCGACGGCCTGCACGGACGGGCCGACCATCTCGATCGCCCCGTACCGGTAGCGGGCCCGGCCCGGCCAGCCGGCATGCCGGGCCAGGTTGAGCGCCGTACCGCCGAGCGACTCGATCTGCACGCCCCGGCCGCCCTGCTCCCGCAGGAACGACAGCGGGTGGGTGAAGCGGGCCGCGAACACCGCGAGGCACGCGAGAGCGGACCACCCCGCCCACGTCCACGCCGTGCGCGTCGGCCGGCCCCGGGGCGTGCCCAGCAGCACCAGCGCCGGCCACACCTTCACCAGCGCGCCCAGCGCCCCGAACACACCGCCCGCGCGCGGGGAGCGCGCCGAGGCCAGCAGGGAGAGCACGGCGAGGGCGGTGACCTGGACGTCGTACCGGGCCAGTGGCAGGTGCAGCAGCAGCGGCAGGCCGCCGGTCCACAGGGCCGCGCCGAGCAGGCTGCGCCCGGGCCGGGTACCGGCGCGCAGCAGCGCCCCCAGGGTCAGCGCGTCCACCGCCAGCGTGACCGCCACGAACGCCTCGAAGTACGTCAGGCCCGGCAGCAGGCCCGGCGCCAGCAGCACCGCGCCGGCGCCCGGCGGGTACTGCCACAGGGTGTCGTGCGCCGGGAAGGAGCCGTGCGCGAGGACGTCGTACCAGTGGGAGTACAGCCGCCACACCTCGCGGGTCACCGAACCGCCGCCCAGCAGCCGGGCGCCGCTCACGGTGAGCAGCCACAGCATCAGGGCACGGGTGGCGAGCCAGACGGCGGTGAGGGTGAGGACCGGGCCGGGGGTGACGCGGAGACGGTTCATCACATGGGAGCCTAAGCGGTGCGTACGGTGCATCTCCGCTGATACACCGTCAGGAACCGCAAATATTGGCTAATCGTAAGAGATCGGGCCATGGTGAACGTCGGGCTTCCTGCGAAACCCCGGTCGCGTCGGGCGGCCGTGACCACGGGCACGCCGGCCGGTGCGACCAGCCGTCCACCGTACCGGGCACCGGCGTCCCGGACGCGGGCGCACCGGACCGCCGCCGTCGTGGGCCTGCCCGCGCTGGTGATGCTCGCGCTCGGCCGCTGGGGGCTCGACCGGGGCGGCATGTGGCGTGACGAGGCGGTCAGCTACCAGGTCGGGCGCCGTACCGTGCCGCAGATCTGGCGGCTGCTGCACGACGTGGACGCGGTGCACGGCCTGTACTACCTCCTGCTGCACGCCGTCCTCGCCGTCCACCCCGGCGAGGTCGCCCTGCGGCTGCCCTCGCTGTGCGCGGCGGCCGGCACGGCGGGTCTGGTGGCCGCCCTCGGCGCGCGGCTGGTCCGGCCGCGGGTCGGGCTGTGGGCCGGACTGCTGTACGCCGTCACGCCGATGGCCGGCCACTACGCCCAGGAAGGCCGCTCCTACGCGCTCGTCGCGGCCGGTGCCACCGGCGCGACGCTGCTGTTCGTCCGGGCCGTGCGGGGCGGCACCTGGTGGCCCTACGGCGCCGTCCTCGGGCTCACCTGCTGGCTGCACGAGTTCGCGGTGCTGCTGCTCCTTGCCCACGCGGTGTCGCTGGCGCTGGCCCGGGCCGGGCGGCGGGTGTGGCGGGGGTGGGGGCGTACGGCGGCGGCGGTCGTGCTCGCGCTGCTGCCGATGGTGGTGGTGTCGCGGGGGCAGGCGGCGCAGGTGGCGTGGCTGCGGACGCCTACGGCGGAGGCGGCGGAAAGGTTGCTGCGGCTGTTCCTGGGACCGACGGACGAGGTGTTCTGGGCCTGCCTCGCGCTGGGCGCGCTGGGGCTGGCCGGCGTGGTGGGACGACGGGGCGAACTGACCTGCGCGGGGGTGGCGCTGCCCCTGGCGGCGGTCCCGCCGGCGGTCCTGATGCTGGCGTCACAGTGGTCACCGCTGTACGTCGACCGGTACGTGCTGTACGCCCTGTCGGGCGCGCCCCTGCTGGTGGCGTGCGGGGCGGAGAGGGGGGCGGCGGCCGTCGCGCGCTTGAGCACCGGCGCCCGCCGCCCGCCCAGCCGTTCCGCCCCACCCGGCGACGGCCTGCGCGACGCGCATCCGTGCGGCGACGGCCAGTGCGGTGGCCGCCCGCGCAGGGACGGCTCGTACGACGGCCACCCGTCCGCCGACCACCCGTCCGCCGACCGCCCGCGCGACGGCCGACTCTACGGCGACAGCTCACACGGCGACGCCCGGCCGCGCGGCGAGGGTGGCCCGTACGGCGACGGCCCGTCGCGGAGTCTCCCTCTGCCGCGGCTGCCCTGCGCCGCTCTCGCCGGTGTCCTCGCCCTCGTCCTCGTCCTCCTCCGCCAGTTGCCCCTGCTGGAGAGGGACCGTGATCCCGGGCACCGGCCCGATGATCTCGCCGCTGTCTCCCGGCTGGCCGCGCGGAACGTGTCGCCCGGGGACCCCGTGCTGTTCCTCCCCGGGTCGATGCGGAACGTGGCGCTCACATATCCGGGGGCCTTCCGCGGGACGCGGGACGTGGCGCTGGTGGCCGGGGCCGCCGGGTCCGGGACGCTGTACGGGCGGGAGGCCGGGCCGGCGGAGGTGCGCCGGCGGCTGGCGCGGCTGGACCGGGTGTGGGTGGTCGCGGACGGGAGGCTGCTCGCCGGCCGGACGGCGCCGCGCAACCCCGTCGAGCGGGCGAAGGCGACCGTGCTCGGGCAGCAGTTCGTGGCCCGCCGGGAAGCCGTGCGGGGCGCGGCGACCGTACGGCTCTACGTCCGCCCGCTCAGCGCACTGCCCGCGCCTCCGCCCCCGCCGCCGCGTCCAGAGCGGTGGTGAGCTGGTCCAGCCGGGCGCGCAGGTCCACGATCTCGGCCAGGTCGAAGCCGGTCGCCGACATGATCCGGCGGGGCACCTCCAGGGCGCGCTCGCGCAGCGCCGTGCCCTCCTCGGTGAGCTGGACCAGGACCGAGCGCTCGTCCTCGGCGCTGCGCTCGCGCCGCACGAGGCCGGCCGCCTCGAGCCGCTTGACCAGTGGGGACAGCGTGCCCGAGTCGAGCCGCAGCTGTTCGCCGAGCTTCTTGACCGGCAGCCCGCCCTGTTCCCACAGCACCAGCAGCACCAGGTACTGCGGGTAGGTGAGCCCGAGGTCCTTCAGGACCACGCGGTAGACGCCGTTGAAGGCACGGGACGCGGCGTGCAGGGAGAAGCAGATCTGCCGGTCCAGGCGCAGCCAGTCCATGTCGTTCATGGCTCCAGGATAGCCCTCGCGAGCCATTTAGTTGTGTGCAATTTAATTGTGTGCAACACTCCTGCGGTAACGAACCGCCACACCCCAGAGGGATGGTCTTCATGGACGCGCTCTACACCGCTGTCGCCACCGCCACCCACGGCCGTGAGGGCCGTGCCGTCTCCTCCGACGGCAGGATCGACCTGGCCCTGGCCATGCCGGTGGAGCTGGGTGGCGACGGTCAGGGCAGCAACCCGGAGCAGCTCTTCGCCGCCGGGTACGCCGCCTGCTTCGGCAGCGCCCTCGGTCTCGTCGGCCGCCAGGCCAAGGTCGACGTCAGCGACGCCGCCGTGACCGCCGAGGTCGGCATAGGCAAGCAGGGCGAGGGCTTCGGGCTGAAGGTCACCCTGCGCGTCGAGCTGCCCGACACCCTGGACGAGGAGACCGGCCGCAAGCTGGTCGAGGCCGCCCACCAGGTCTGCCCGTACTCCAACGCCACCCGCGGCAACGTCGACGTGGACCTGGTCGTCGAGTAGTCGAGTGAGTCCGAGGAGGGCCGGTCCCGGTCGGGGCCGGCCCTCTGGCGCACGGCTCAGGCCGAGGTCAGCGCGTCCGTGGCCGCGACCTGGCCCGGGATCCGCACCGGCTGCGACCCGGGCGCCGGCTCGCCCAGCAGCAGCGTCCGCACCACCCGTTCGGCGGCCCGCCCGTCGTCGTACTCGCAGAACCGGGCCCGGAAGTCCGCGCGCAGCCGCGCCGACTCCGCGTCCCGCCAGGCGCCCGAGGCGAACAGCCCGGCCAGCTCGCGGTAGGAGGTGGAGACATGGCCCGGCGGCTCGGCGGTGATGTCCAGATAGGCGCCCCGGCTCGCCCGGAACGCGGGCCAGTCGTCGGCGTGCACCACGATCGGCCGGTCGAGCACGGCGTAGTCGAACAGGACGGACGAGTAGTCCGTGACCAGCACGTCAGCGGCGAGCAGCACGTCCGCCGTCACCGGTTCGTCGGTCGCGTCGACCACGATCCGGCGCCGGGCCAGCTCCGCCAGGCCCATGCCCCGCGCCGGGCCGGTCGCCAGCGACGGGTGCAGACGGACCACCACCGTGTGGCCCTCGCCGAGGTCGGCCGCGAACCGGGCCAGGTCGATCCGGTCCACGTGCCCGCCCCGGCGGTAGTCCCGGCGGGTCGGCGCGTACAGCACGACCGTGTGGTCCGCCGGGATGCCGTACCGCTCCCGGAAGTCACCGGGCCCGCCGTTCACCAGCACGTCGTTGCGCGGGCTTCCGGTGCGCACCGAGGTGAAGTGGCAGGGGTAGGCCCGCTCCCACACCAGCTCGGAGTGGCGGTTGGCGACCAGGCTGTAGTCCCAGCGGTCGGCCCGGCGCAGCATCTGCGGCACGTCGAAGCCGAGCCGGGCCCCCGGCTTGTCGAGCAGGTCGGCGCCCACGTACTTCAGCGGGGTGCCCTGGTGGGTGTGGACGTGCACGCTGCCGGGGCGTTTGACCAGGGAGCCGGGCCAGTTGACGTCGTTGACGAAGAACTTCGCCCGCGCGGTCACCTCCAGGTACCGTCGCGAGCCGACGATCACGTGCTCCACGTCGGGCGGCAGCAGCGCGGCCGTCTCCTCGTCCCGCACCACCCACACCCCGCGCAGCTGCGGCGCGATCTCGCGGGCCGCCGCGTACACGGCCGCCGGATCGCCCAGCAGGCCCCGGTGCGAGGACGCCGAGTAGACCACCAGGTGCTCGTCCGGCGACCGGTGCGCGTGCACGGCCGCCCAGCCGGCGCGGGCCCGGCCGGCGGCCGCGTGGCGCGCCCGCTCCGCACGCCGGGCCGCCTCCCGCCCGGCCCGCTCCGCCTGCCGCCGCAGCCGGTATCCGGTCCAGGACCCCTCCAGCACGGCCACCTCGCCGTCCACCAGGGCGCCGGCCGGCCGGTGCCGGCGGAACATCCGAGCGGTAAGCCGGAAGAACTCGGCCTTGTCGGCGGGCGGCAGCCGGTCCGGCTTGGCGAGGATGTCCAGGCAGTGCTCGCCCATCTTGCGGTGCAGGTACGGCCGCCACCGCGCCAGCTCCGGCCGCCCGGCCACGAACGCGAAGACCCGCTCGTACTGGTCGTGGACGTCGAAGTGCTTGCGGCTGGTGGTGGACAGGATGTTGCCCTGCCGGCGCTGCCGGTAGTTCAGGCAGATCCGGTCCAGGGCGGCGATCCGGCGGGCGCTCAGCATGACCGGGAACGTCCAGGGCGTGTCCTCGTAGTAACCCGGCGGGAACTCGAAGCCGTTCTCCGTGACGAACTCCCGCCGGTACACCTTGTTCCAGACCACCATCAGCAGGTCCAGGATCCGCGGGTACTCCTCGGCGGTGAACGTGTCGGGGGCCTCGGCCAGGAGGTGCGCGAGGACGTTGCGCCGGGTGCCGCCCCACCAGTAGGCGCGCGCGTAGTCGAAGACGAGCACGTCCGGGTCGCCGGCCTCGGCGAGCCGGTCGGCGACGGCCCGCAGCGCGCCCGGGGTGAGGCTGTCGTCGCTGTCCAGGAAGAACAGGTAGTCGCCGGTGGCGTGCGGCAGACCCGCGTTGCGGGCCCGGCCCAGGCCCACGTTCTCCGGCAGGTGCAGCACCTTCACCCGCGGGTCGCGCTCGGCGTACTCGTCCAGGATCGCGCCGCAGCCGTCCGGGGAGCGGTCGTCCACGGCGATCAGCTCGAAGTCGCCGAAGGACTGCCCGAGCACCGAGTCCAGGCACTCGCGCAGGAAGCCCTGCACCTTGTAACAGGGCACGATCAGACTGAAGCGGGGCACGGCGGGGTCAGCTCCTCACGAGGGTCGCGGCGGCGGGGGCGGGAACGCGTTCCGCGAGCGGGATCACCGGCGGGACCGCCTCGGGCGGCTCGCCGAGCAGCACCCGCCGGACCACCCGCTCGGCGGCCCGACCGTCGTCGAACTGGCAGAACCGCTCCCGGAACGCGGCCCTGAGCGCCCGGGCCTCCGGGCCGGCGTACGAGCCGTCGCGGAAGACGGCGGCCAGTTCCTCAGGGGTCCGGGCGACCGGTCCGGGCGGCTCGGCCATCAGGTCGAAGTAGACGCCGCGCGTCTCCCGGTACACCTCCCAGTCGTCGGCGTACACGACGATCGGCCGGTCCAGGTTGGCGTAGTCGAACATGATGGACGAGTAGTCGGTGACCAGCGCGTCCGCTGCCAGGCACACGTCCTCGGCGCAGCGGTGCCCGGTGACGTCGATGATCCGGCCCGAGTTCCGGGGGCGGCCCCGGTCGTAGAAGTAGTGGGCGCGCAGCAGGACGACGACGTCCTCGCCGGCCGCCGCGCAGAACGCCTCCAGGTCCAGGCCGGGCTCGAAACCGGTGTGGTGGTCGCGGTGGGTCGGCGCGTACAGCACGGCCGTGCTGCCCTCCGGGACGCCCAGTTCGTGCCGGATCCGGGCCACGTCACGGGCGGTCGCCGTGTAGTAGACGTCGTTGCGCGGATAGCCGTACTCCAGATGTTCGTAGGAGCCGGGGAAGGCGCGCTCCCACATCTGGGTGGAGTGGCGGTTGGACGACAGGTTGAAGTCCCAGCGGTCCACCCGGCCCAGCAGCTTGGTGAAGCTGCCGGACTGCGCGGCCACCACCGGGTACGTCGCCTGGTCCAGGCCCATCGTCTTCAGCGGGGTGCCGTGCTGGGTCTGCAGGTGCACACTGCCCGGCCGTTTCACCACGCCCTCGGCGAAGTTCGCGTTGTTGACCAGGTACTTCGCGCGGGCCAGCACCTCCCAGTAGCGCCGGGAGCCGATCACCGCGTACTCCACGTCCTCCGGTACGGCGTGTTCCTGGCCGGCCTCGACCAGGAACACCGAGCGCAGGTGCGGGGCGAGTTCGCGGGCCTTGGCGTGGATCGCGGCCGGGTTGCAGGCGTAACCGCGGCCCCAGTAGGCGCAGTACACGGCGAGGCCGGTGTCGAGCGGGCGGCGCAGGTCGCGCAGGTAGCGCAGCCGGGTGCGCAGCGGGCGCGGGCGCGGCAGCCTGCCGACGGCACCCTCGGCCGCCCGGTTGGCGCCGCGCAGCGCACGGAACGCGGTGTACGCGCCCGCCGCCAGCAGCCGGTGCTGCACCCCCACGCTGCCGCCCGGCATCCGGTGCCCGGCCGGCCGGTGGCTCCGGTAGAGCCGGGCCGCGCGCCGGAAGAACGCCCGGTGCCCGGACGGCAGCCGCTCCGGCCGGGACGCCGTCTTCAGCACCACGGAGAACAGCTGGTCGAACAGGGGCCCGGTCCGCTCGGCCGGCAGTCCGCTGTCGGCCGCCCGCCGCAGCACCTGCTCCACCTGGTCCAGCACGGTGTGCTGGTGCGGTCCGGGCAGGTTCAGCCGGCTGCCCTGCCGGCGCAGCCGGTGCCGTACGACGACCTCGGGCAGCACCGCCAGCCGCCCGGCGGCCACGGTCACCAGACCGCCCCAGCCGAGATCGGTGAAGTGGCCCTCGGGAAAGACGAGTTCCCGCTCGGTGAGGAACGCGCGGCGGTACACCGCGCTCCACGCCGGCAGCAGCACCCCGGTCAGGGCGGGCCGGTCGGCGGGGGCGAAGGCGCCCTTCGGGGCCCCCGCGAGCAGCGGCGCCGCCGGGTTCGCCGGCTCGCCCTCCCACCAGGGGACCCGCTCGTGCCCGGTGTACAGCACGTCCACCCCGGCGGTCTCGGTGAGCCGGGCGTCCGCCGCGGCCAGCGCGCCCGGCAGCAGCAGGTCGTCACCGTCCAGGAACAGCAGATAGGTGCCGGTCGCCGCCCGCATCCCGGTGTTGCGCGCCCCGCTCAGCCCGGCGGACGGCGGCGAGTGGACGGGGGTCACCCGGGAGTCCCGCCCGGCGTACCCGGCAGCGACCTCGGCGGCCGGGGCGTCGGGGGCGTCGCAGACCGGGATCAGCTGGAGGTCGCCGAAGGACTGGCCGAGGACCGAGTCCAGCGCCTGGGACAGCCGGCCGGCGACCCCGTGGGACGGGACGATGATGCTGAAGCGGGGCATTCTGCTCTTTCTGTCGTCTTGCGGACGCGGCCGGGCCGACCCGCCGGACGCCAGGTGGACGGCCGGCTCGGGGTGGGCCGCGTCGAGCCGAGGGGCATGGGAACTCCCGGAGGGACCAACGGCGTTCAGTGGCTCCCGGTGACGGGAAGGGGACCGGAAGGTTGCGGCACGGTGACCAGGGGCGAGCGCGCACAGGCCGCCGGCGCCGGCCTCCGGTCCGCGAGCGGCACCACCGGCGGTAGCTCCGTCTCGCCCCGCACCACCCGGCGTACGACCCGTTCGGCGGCCCGCCCGTCGTCCCACGGGCAGAACCGCTCCCGGAACGCCGCCCGCAGCTGCGCCGAGCGCGAGCCGCACCAGTGGCCGGTGGTGAAGATGTCGACCAGCTCGTCCTCGCTGCGCGCCACCGCGCCCGGCGGAACGGCCCGCAGGTCGACGTAGACACCGCGGACCGCCTCGTACGCCGCCCAGTCCCCGGTGTGCACCACGATCGGCCGGTCCAGGCCGGCGTAGTCGAACACGACCGGCGCGTGGTCGGTGAGCAGCGCGTCGGAGGCCAGGCACAGCTCCGCCGGGTCCGGGTGGGCGTGGACGTCAATGATCCGGGTGCCCCGCACGGGGACCGGGGTGCGGGCCAGGACCACGAAGCGCGGGCCCAGCCGGCGCACGATCCGCTCCAGGTCCAGCAGTGGCCGCTGGGTGCGCAGGTGGTCGCGGTGGGCGGGCGCGTACAGGATCGCGACCGCGCCCTCCGGGACGCCCAGCGAGGCGCGCAGCCGGGCCACGTCCGCCGGGGTCGCCCGCTGCAGGACGTCGTTGCGGGGCAGCCCGTACTCCAGCGTGGTGTAGCCGCCCGGGTGGACGCGCTCCCAGGTCAGGGTGGCGTGCCGGTTGCCGGACAGGACGTAGTCCCACTGGTCCACGTTCCGCAGCAGCTCCGCGGGGTCCAGGTCCCGGGCCGCCGCCGGGCGCTCCAGCAGGTCGAGGCCCGCGTGCCCGAGCGGGGTGCCCTGCTGGGTCTGGACGAAGACCTGCCCGGGCCGCTTGCGCGGCCGCCCCTCGAACCCGGCGTCGCTGACCAGGTAGCGGGAGCGGGCCAGCGCCGTCCAGTAGGCGGCCGTACCGGGTCGCAGCCGCCGCGGCCCCTCCGGTACGGCGTGCTCCTGCCCGGGACGGACGACCCACGCCGTGGCGAGCCCCGGGGCGTGCGTGCGGAACGCCTCCTCCAGCGCGGCCGGGTCCCCGCGGCCCTCCCGGGAGGCGAACACCGCCCGGTCGGGGCGCAGCGGCAGCCGCAGCTGGACCCGGTAGTGCAGCCGGAGCACGCCGGCGCGCACGGCGCCGGCCAGCCCGGCCGCGGACCTCCGCACCCGCCGGCGGGCGGCCGCGGCCAGCCGGAGCGCCCGGAACGTGCGGTGCAGCCCGAAACGGACCAGGGTGTGCCGGGGCCCCGGGCGCGCCCCCGGTACCCGGTAGCGGCGGTAGTGGGCGCGGGCCCGGCGCAGGAACGCGCCGTGGCTGCCGCGCGGCAGCCGGCCCGGCCTGGTGAACACCGTCACGTAGTGGTCGATCATCCGCCGGAACAACTCGGGCCGCCAGCGGGAGAGTTCGGGCCGCTCCTCGACGTACGCGAACACCCGGTCGTACTGCTCGAACAGGTCGAAGTGCCGGTCGCTCGTGGTGCCGAGGATGCTGCCCTGCCGGCGCTGGCGGTAGTGCACGCACACCCGGTCCAGGGTGGCCAGCGACTGCGCGGTCAGCAGCACCGGGAAGGTCCAGGGCGTGTCCTCGTAGTAGCCCGGCGGGAACCGGAAGCCGTGCCGCTCCACGAAGTCCCGCCGGCAGGCCTTGTTCCAGGCCACCATCAGCACCCGGAGCAGTCCCGGCCGGTCCTCCAGCCGGAACGGCGCCGGGCCCTGCTCGGTGAGCTCGCCGGCGAGCTGGTTGCGCACCTCGCGGCCGTCCCAGTAGGTGCGCGCGTAGTCGAAGACCAGCACGTCCGGGTCGCCGGTCTCCTCGAGCCGGTCGGCGACCGCCCGCAGCGCGCCCGGGGTGAGCGTGTCGTCGCTGTCCAGGAAGAGCAGGTAGTCACCGCTCGCCTCGGCCAGCCCCGCGTTCCGGGCCCCGCCCAGCCCCTGGTTCTCGGTCAGGCGGACCGGCTTCACCCGCGCGTCCCGGGCCGCGTACTCCTCGATGATCGCGCCGCAGGCGTCCGGCGAGCAGTCGTCCACGGCGATCAGTTCCAGATCGGGATACGACTGCGAGAGCACCGAGTCCAGACACCCGGGGAGATACGCCTGGACCTTGTACGCGGGGACAATCACACTGAACCTGGGCAAGGGACATCCATGGGTCGGTCGGCGCGGGCGTTCTGCCCGGGAACGACCGATGGAGTGAATCGGTTACGGCTCGTACGGCATTCGGGGGACCCCCGGTCGACGCCGGGGGGCGGGCCGTCGGCGACCCGCCCCCCGGAAAACGCCCTGGTCCGTGGCTACTTGACCGCGCCCGCCATCACACCGGACACGAACTGCCGCTGGAACGCGAAGAACACGGCCAGCGGGATCACCATGGAGATGAACGCACCGGGCGCCAGCACGTCGATGTTGTTGCCGAACTGCCGTACCTGCGTCTGCAGCGCGACCGTGATCGGCTGGGTGCCCGACTTGGTGAACACCAGCGCCACCAGCATGTCGTTCCACACCCACAGGAACTGGAAGATGCCGAGGCTCGCGATCGCCGGCCCGCCGAGCGGCATCACCACCCGGGCGAACAGCCGCAGTTCACCGGCGCCGTCGAGACGGGCCGCCTCCAGCAGCTCACGCGGGATCTCCGCGAAGAAGTTCCGCAGCAGGAACACCGCGAACGGCAGACCGAAGCCGGTGTGGAACAGGATCACCCCGAAGATCGTCCCGAACAGGCCGAGCCTGCCGAACAGTTCGGCGATCGGGATCAGCGCCACCTGCACGGGGACCACCAGCAGGCTCACCACGCCCAGGAACCACCAGTCCCGGCCCGGGAACTCCATCCACGCGAACGCGTACCCGGCCAGCGACCCGATCACCACGACCAGCACGGTCGCCGGGACCGTGATCAGCACCGTGTTCACCAGGGAGTGGGTGATGTCGGGGTTCTCCAGCAGCCGCTGGTAGCTGTCCACGGTCAGCTGGGACGGCTTGGTGAACACCGTCCACCAGCCGCTCGCGCTCATGTCCTGCGGAGTGCGCAGGGACGAGACGAGCAGGCCGATGGTCGGCACCAGCCAGAACAGGCCGACCAGGATCAGGACCACGCGGACCAGCCCGCCGCTCAGCTTCTCCGTGATCCGGGAGCCGACCGACTGCCTCGCCCGCACCGCCCGGACCGGTTCCGCCTCGCCGATGCTTCCGGCGGTCGCCGTCATCGCCGTACCTCCCGCCGCAGCCGACGCACGTTGAACAGCATCACCGGGATCACCAGCAGCAGCAGGAACACCGAGATCGCGCTCGCGACGCCCGGCTGGCCCTCCGCGAAGCCCTTGCGGTACAGCTCCAGCGCCAGCACGTTCGCGTCGTCCTGGGAGGAGCCCGGCGCGATGATGAACACCAGGTCGAACACCTTCAGCACATTGATCATCAGGGTGACCACCACGACCGCCAGCACCGGCGCCAGCAGCGGCACGGTCACCTTGCGGAACACCTGCCACTCGGTGGCGCCGTCCACCCGCGCCGCCTCCAGCAGTTCCCGGGGCACGCCCGCGAGCCCGGCCGCGATCAGCACCATCGCGAAACCCGCCCACATCCAGACGTACGATCCGATGATCGACGGTGTCACGAGGGCCGGGCCGAGCCAGTCCACCCCGTTGTACGGCTCCCTGAAGTTGCTCGCGGGCAGCCGCAGCAGCGCCCCGTCGGCCGCCGCGGGCAGGGTGAAGGTGCCGTCGCCGGACGCCTTCGCGGACGCGACCACCCTGCCGTCCCTCACCGCCTCGATCCGCATCCCGGCGTACCCCACCTCGGACCGGTCCGGGGCGCCGAGCCTGCCGACGCCCTTGCCGCGGGTGAAGTCCTGCCAGGTGGTGCCGGTGACCCTGCCCGGTTCCGGTTTCGCGGCGGCGGCCTTCTTCGCGCCGTCCGGCAACTGGTCCGGGGCGACGCCGACCAGCGGCAGGTTCACCGGCTGCCCGGCGTGGACGGGCGCCCTGGTGACGAAGCCGCCCCGGTCCGGCCGCAGGGGCGAGTCACGGCCCGGGTGCGCCTTCGGGAACGCCGACGACTGCGCGAACGTGTCGTGCACGCCCACCCACACCGCGTTCGCGACGCCCTTGTCCGGGTCCTGGTCGTACACCAGCCGGAAGATGATCCCGGCGGCCAGCATCGAGATCGCCATCGGCATGAAGACGACCAGCTTGAACGCCGTTCCCCAGCGCACCCGTTCGGTCAGCACCGCGAAGACCAGGCCCAGCGCGGTGGCGACCGTCGGCGCGAACACCACCCACAGGACGTTGTTCTTCAGCGCGGTGCGGATGCCGTCGTCGGTGAAGAGCGTCCTGTAGTTGTCGAAGCCGGCGAAACCGTCGCCGGAGGCGTTGTAGAAGCTGCGGACGAGCGAGTACCCGATCGGGTAGACCACGAGCGCACCGAGCAGCACCAGCGCGGGCAGCAGGAACAGCGCCGCCACGGCCTTGCGGGTGCCGGTCACGCTCTTGCGAACGCGGGGCGCGGCGGGGCCCGGTGGGGCCCCGGCCGCCGCTGCCGACGCCATGGCCGGATCAGCCCCCGTTCCCGTAGGCCGCGGCCGCGTCCTTCTCCAGCTTCGCCTGGGCGCCCGCGACGTCCTTCGGGTTCTTCAGGAAGTCCTGGAGGTCCTTCCACTCACCCTTGCCGGGCGTCCCGCCGAAGGCCTGCGGGGCCTGGTCGGACATGTCGAAGCGGAAGTCGTCGCCGGACGCGATCAGCGCCTTGGCGATCTTCTGCTGCACCGCGTTCGGGTACGCCGACACCGGCACGCTCTTGTTCGGGGAGAGGTAGCCGCCGAGCTTCGCCTGGATCGTGGCCGCGTCCGGGGAGGCGAGGAAGGTGGCCAGGGCCTGCGCGGCCTTGGAGTCCTTCAGGATCACCGCCGCGTCACCGCCGGAGACCACCGGCGCCGCCGAGCCGACCGCGGGGAACGGGAACACCTTCGCGTCCGTGCCCACCTTCGCCTTCGTCTCACCGATGTTGACCTGCACGAAGTCGCCCTCGTACACCATCGCGGACTTCGGCTGGTCGCCGCCGGTGAAGGTCTGGGTGACCGACTGCGGGAACTCCGTCTGGAGCGCGCCGGTCTGGCCGCCGGCCAGGTAGTCCTTCCGGCCCCAGATCTGGGCGAGGGTGGTCAGCGCCTGCTTCACCGACGGATCGGTCCACTTGATCCTGTGCTGGGCCAGCTGGTCGTACTTCTCCGGGCCCGCCTGGGACAGGTACACGTTCTCGAACCAGTCGGTCAGCGGCCAGCCGTCCGCGCCGGCCACCGAGAACGGCGTGACACCCGAGTCGTACACCGCGCGCGAGGCGGTCAGCAGGTCCTGCCAGGTCCTGGGCTCCTTGGCGCCCGCGTTCTCGAAGACCTTGGCGTTGTACCAGATCAGCGACTTGTTGGCGGCCTTGTAGTAGACGCCGTACTGCTTGCCGCCGACCTTGCCGATGTCCTGCCAGCCCTGCGCGTAGTTCTTCGCCAACTCCTTGCGCGCCTCGGCCCCGAGGGGCTTGGCCCAGCCCTTGTCGACGGCCTGCTTGATGGCGCCGGGCTGCGGCAGCAGCGCCACGTCCGGCGGCTGGCCGCCCGCGATCTTCGAACCGAGGAAGTTGATGATCGGGTCCTGCGCGGGTACGAAGGTGACCCGGGCGCCGGTCCGCTTCTCGAACTCGGCGAGCACCTTCTTGAAGTTGGCCTGCTCGGCGCCGGTCCAGACGGCGGCCACCTCCAGGTGGGCGCCGTTCAGCTTCGGCAGGGTCACGGTGGAGGTGGTGGCTCCGCCGGTCTGGTCGCCGTTGTCCTTCTTGTTGTTGTCACCGCTGGAGCAGGCGGAGAGCGCGAGCGCTCCCGCGAGCAGTCCGGCGAGTGTGGTGACGGCCCTGTGTGTCCGGAACGTGCTGCTCTCGCTGTGCATCACTTCCCCGTTCGTCGTTCTCCGTTGAACGCTGTTGAACGTCAGAACTCTGTCCCGTGCGCTCCGGTCTACGCGGGCCGCTCCGGGCGGGCAAGAGCGCCTGCCGTGTCCACCGGCTCATCGTGACCGGCTCGTGACCAGGGGCGCGTGTGCACGGGGCCGTTCAGAGCAGGGAGGGCACCTGCGCCGCCGCGACCTCGCGGGCGGCCCGCTCCACCGCGCTCGCCAGCAGCGCCAGGTCGGTCGGGCCGTTGCCCAGCTCCCGCACGGGCCGGCGGGCCGGCGGGTCGCCCATGTGCTGCCAGTCCAGCGGGACGACCGTGGGCCGCTGGGTCGCGGTACGCGGGATACGGCCCGTCACCCGGCCGCCTTGGAAGGCCACGGCCCGCCCGTCCGCGTACGCCAGCGTGCCCCGGCCCGGCGCCGGCTGCTCCGGGCCCGGCTGCGGGGCGTCCAGCGTGACCCGCAGGGCGGCCCGGCGCGCCGGTTCGGACTCCGCCGTACGACCGCCGGTCCCGGCCGCCGTCACCAGGTGCACCCCGAGCCGCTCGCCGTCCCGGGCCACCGCCTCCAGCGCGCGTACCACCGACCCGGCGGCGGGCCGGCCCGGCGAGCCGAGCGCGGGGGAGACCAGCGCGTCCAGGTCGTCGACGACCACCACCAGCCGGGGCAGCGGCGGCGCCGCCGCTGCCCGCTGCCGGGCCGCCGCGCCCGGCCGCAGCCGCAGGGTCGAGCTGGGCGGGGACTCGATGTCACCGGACGCGGAGCCCTGGGCGGGGCCGGGTACGGGACCTGCGGCGGGCGTGCGCTGGGACACCATCCGGCCGGACACCTCCTGCCCGGCGTGCCACCCGGCGAAGTCCGTCCGGCCCAGCAGCTCCGCCCGGCGCTTCAGCTCGGCGGTCAGCGACTGCGCGAACTCCCGCATCCGCACGGGGTCGTTGGCGATCAGGTGCGTGGTGACATGGGGTATGTCGGTGCACACCCGCAGGCCCTCACCGCGGCCGGCGCCCGTGCCGACGCCGTCCCGGCCGTCGAGCAGCACCAGGGCCAGCCGGTCCGGTCGCTCGGCGGCGGCCAGCGAGGCGACGACGGTCCGCAGCAGCTCGGTACGGCCACTGCCGGCCGGCCCCTCGACCAGCAGGTGCGGGCCCTCGGCCACGAGGTCCGCGGTGACCGGACCGCGCGGCCCGGCGCCCAGCACCGCCCGCGCCCGGCCGCCCAGCGACCCGGTGTCGTCGGCCGCGTCCGCCCAGCGCGCCATCAGCGAGGCCGGGGTGGCCCGGGCCAGGCCCAGCTCGTCCAGCAGCCGCGCCGACCGGGGCAACGGCGTCGCCACGCGCGCGTGCCGTTCACCGGGCGGGCCGTCCGGGCGCAGCGGCGCCAGCGCCCGCGCGAACCGCTCCGCCCAGGCGGCGGAGACGGCGTCGACGGCGGCGAGCGTGCCGGTGCCGACGGGCCCGCCCGGCGCGACCCGCAGCAGTTGCAGCGCGGCGGCGACGTCCCCGCTCAGCAGCGCCACGGCACCGCAGTGCCGGAACGTCGGCGTCACCGCGCACGCGGCCTCGTACGTCACGGTCACCGGGGAGGCCGGCGTGGCGGTCTCGGTCTCGGCGAGGCACACCACGTGGATCCCGGCCCGCGGCCCGGCGACGGCCAGCCGCGCGAGCGCGTCCCGCAACGCCGAGCCGCCCGGATCCCCGTCCACGACGACGATCGTGTACGGCCCGCCGAAGCCCACGGCACCGGTGCCTTCCTTGGCCCAGGACGGGCGGCGGGGTGCGGGGGTCGTGTCGTGGGCGGCCGGGGCCGTGGGGGTGCCGGGCCGGGTGACCGGTGCCCGGGGGGCGGGCGTCGTGGGATGTGCGTCGCGTGCGGTGGTGGGGTGGGCCGTGGTACGGCCCGTCGCCGCGTGGTCGTCCAGGCGGCGCAGCAGCTCCTCCGTGCGGGCCGCCGCCTGCTCGCGGTCGTAGGCCAGCAGCAGTCGGCAGTCCTGTCCGTGGCCCGGCCGCACGTGCGGGAGCCAGCCGAGCCAGGCCCACTCGGCCGTACGGTCCTCCACGGGCCGCGAGCGGTCCGCGCTGATCAGCACGATTTCGAGCAGGTCGGGGGAGTGCAGGGCGGCGAGCTGGGCCAGCACCGCGCGGGCCAGCCCGGACAGCCGGGGGCGCGGGCCGGCCAGGCCCAGCGCGCCCGCCTCGCGCAGCGCCGCGGTCACCGGCACCGCGGGCAGCAGGCCCGAGCCGTCCGGCGCGCTCCGGTCGGCCGTGCCGAGCCGCACGGCCAGCGCCTCGGGGTGTCCCGGGCCGCGCTCCCACAGCCGGGGGCCGGGACCCAGCGCCGTCAGCAGCAGGGCGGCCGGGTCCGGCCAGGTCTCCGGCTGCCCGGGGGCACCGGCCGCCGGGGTCTCGCCGACGTGGGCGGGGCCCGTGCCGTCGTACGTCTCCGGGCCGGCCGGCTGCTCGCCGCGTCCGCCGGCCAGCCGACGCGCCCAGGCGCCCAGGCCGCGCCGCCGGGGGCCGTCGGCCCCCTTGCGTCCGCCCGCCTCCGGGTCCGCACCGGCGACACCGAAGCGGCCCGCGTGGGTGTCCCCACCGACCGCGGCGCCCCGGCTCTCCGCACGGGGCGCCCCGGCCTGCCCCGGGACCACCGGTGACGGTCCCCGCCGGTGCTCCTGCGCGCCCGCGTCCCAGCCGGCGGCGCCATCGGGGTCGTAGCCGTGCTGCGCGGGCACACCAACGGAAGCGGCCCCCGCCCCACGGGAGCGCCCGTCCGGGGGAGAACCCCACGCCTCGGAGCCTCCCGGCTCGTCTACGGCCTGTCGGTCACCGGGCCGGCGCCCGGTACCGGCCGACGGGGCCACCCGCGCCCCGGAGTTTCCCGCGCCCTCCACCGGAGGCGCCGACCACTGGCCGCCGCGAGGGTCACCGGCACCGGTCGCCTGCGACTGGCCGTTACGAGGGTTGCCGGAACCCTGAGACGGCCACTGGCCGCCACGAGGGTCACCGGCACCGGGCGACGACTGGTCGGCTCGACGGCCCCCGGCCCCCCGCGACGGCGGCTGCCCGTCCCGAGGACCACCGGCCTCCGCCCACGGCGACTGCCTGTCACCGGCACCGCCCACACCTGACAACGGTGACTGCCCGCCACGAGAGTTACCGGCGTCCCGCGGCGGCGCTTCCCCGCCGCCCTGACCCCGCGACGGCGACTGCCCGCCACGAGGACCACCCGCAGTCGATGGCGGCGCCTGCCCGCCACCGGAGCCACCCGCACGCCGCGACGGCGACTGGCCGCCATCAGAGCCACCCCGGGACGCCGACTGCGCGCCCCCCTGGCCAGCGGCCCCCGCCCCCGACGACCGCCCCCCACCGAGGCCACCCTCGCCCGCAGCCCCTGCCGACGCACCCCCCACACCCGCCGTCGGCGCGACAGCGGAGCCGTTGCCCGGGGTGACCCGTACGCAGCCCTCGCCGTCCGGTGCCGTGGGGACGCGCATGGCGGGGCCGCCGGCCGGGGCGACCCGCAGGGCCGATTCGCCTATGCGCAGCAAACCCCCGGCGGGCACCCGTACCGGACGTTCCGTGACCCGCACGCCGTCCAGGGACGTGCCGTTCGTGGAGCCGAGGTCGGCGACCGAGACGCGGCCGTCCGCGTCGACGGTGACCGCGCAGTGCAGGCGGGACACGTCGGGGTCGTCCAGCGGGACGTCCGCGTCGGCGGAGCGGCCGACGGTGATCCGGCCGCCGTGCAGCAGATGCACCCCGCCCGCGTCCGGGCCGGCGACCACGTGCAGCTGGGTCGGGGCCTCGTCCAGCTCGGGGTGTGGCTCGGGGGCCGCCGGCGCGCCGAGGGAGAGCACCGCGCCGTCCGTCAGCGGCGGCTCGCCGAGGGTGCTGCGCCGGGGGTCGAGCCGCTCGGCGCCCGCGTACAGCACCACGGATGCGCCGCCGGCCTCCCGGCCGCCGGTGCCGCCGTCGCCGGTGACCGCCCCGGCCAGTGCCGACGCCACCGCGGCCAGCTCCGTGCCCGCGGGCGCCGTGACCAGCACGTCGCGGCTCACGGCACGGCCCCGCTGCGAGGCCGGGCCGAGCGGGTCTACGACGGTCAGCCGGATCTGCATCGGCGTCAGCGGTCCCTTCTGCGCGGGTTGGCGCGGGCGCGGACTTCCCCCCACCCCACACGAACACGTCGGCCAGCAGCCACCGGAGGCGTCCCGGCGGGCTGCTGGCAGCATCCTCGCACCTGCCACCGACAACGTGCCCCGGACCCGGGCACAAGTGATCTTGATTGGTCGGCTCTGCCCACAAAAATGCCTGACCGGTACCCCGACAGCGATCAGTTGAGATCGGTCACGTCCGGTCCCGGCAACCACGCGACCGCCTCGCGCGTCTTCCCGGGCAGCCCGCGGCCGGACCGCTCCGGAGCCCCCGAACATCCTCGGGAACGTGTACGTAGTGCATCGAAGGACCCCACTACAGTGGTTCGGAAAACCGGAAGACCGGAACCGGAACCGGAACGCAGGCAAGCAACAGCAACCAGCAGGGAGCGCGTGACGTGCGGCCAGTCGGCAGCAAGTACCTGCTTGAGGAGCCGCTCGGACGCGGCGCCACAGGCACCGTCTGGCGTGCCCGCCAGCGCGAGACCGCGGGCGCCGAGGCGGCCGTGCCCGGCCAGCCGGGAGAGATGGTCGCGATCAAGGTCCTCAAGGAGGAGCTGGCGAGCGACCCGGACATCGTGATGCGCTTCCTGCGCGAGCGCTCCGTGCTGCTCCGGCTCACCCACCCCAACATCGTCCGGGTCCGCGACCTGGTCGTCGAGGGCGACCTGCTGGCGCTGGTCATGGACCTCGTCGAGGGCCCCGACCTGCACCGCTACCTGCGCGAGAACGGCCCCCTCACCCCGGTCGCCGCCGCCCTGCTGACCGCCCAGGTCGCCGACGCCCTCGCCGCGAGCCACGCCGACGGCGTCGTCCACCGCGACCTGAAGCCCGCCAACGTGCTGCTCATGCAGCGCGACGGCCGGATGCACCCGATGCTGACCGACTTCGGCATCGCCCGCCTCGCCGACTCCCCGGGCCTGACCCGCACCCACGAGTTCGTCGGCACGCCCGCGTACATCGCCCCGGAGTCCGCCGAGGGCCGCCCGCAGACCTCCGCCGTCGACATCTACGGCGCCGGCATCCTGCTGTACGAGCTGGTCACCGGCCGCCCGCCGTTCTCCGGCGCGACCGCCCTGGAAGTCCTGCACCAGCACCTGAGCGCCGAGCCGCGCCGTCCCTCCACCGTCCCGGACCCGCTGTGGACGGTCATAGAGCGCTGCCTGCGCAAGAACCCCGACGAGCGGCCGAGCGCGGAGAACCTCGCGCGCGGGCTGCGGGTCGTCGCCGAGGGCGTCGGCGTGCACGCGGACGCCGCGCGGATCGCCGCCGCCGAGGGTGTCGGCGCGCTGCTCGCCCCCGACCCGGCCCCGGCCCCCGTCCCGGGCGTGCCCGGCGCCGCCGACCCCACCCAGGTGCTGCCGACGAACGCGCCGCAGGGGGCGTTCGACCCCAACGCGGCGACCAGCGTGCTCCCGCACACCGGCGGCCCGGCCGGCGCCGCCGACCCCACCGCCGTCCTGCCTCCCGTCGGACCGGGGCAGCAGGGGCACTACGGCCAGCAAGGTCAGCAGGGGCAGCAGCCCGAGCAGCCGCACCCCTGGCAGACGCAGCTGCGCGCCGCCCGCGACCGCAACGAGCAGACGCAGATCCAGTACCTCTCCCCGGAGGACGACCCGCTGCGCCACCGCCCCCAGCGCCAGGTCGCCCGGCCTCAGCCGCAGCCGCGCCAGGCCCCGCAGGCCCGCCCCCGGCAGCCGCAGCCGCGCGGCGGCCGGCAGCAGGGGTACCAGCAGGGGTACGGCTACGGGCAGGGCGGGCAGCCCCAGCCCCAGCAGCCGCAGCCCCAGCGGTACGCGCCCCCCGCGCCCGAGCCGCAGCGCCCCGCCCGTGAACCGCGCGCGCCGCGGCAGCGCAGCGCCAACCCGATGAGGATCCCCGGTCTCGGTTGTCTGAAGGGCTGCCTGTTCACGATCGTCATCCTGGTCGTGGCGAGCTGGCTGATCTGGGAGCTGACCCCGCTGCAGGACTGGATCGGCACCGGCAAGGGCTACTGGGACCAGATGGGCACCTGGATCGGCAAGGTGGGCGGCTGGGTCAAGGACCTGACCGGTTCCTCCGGCAGCGGGCAGTGACCGCCGGCCCGGCCGCCCGGTTCGGGCGCCTGGGTTGTGGATTTGTCGACACCTGCCGGGTGATTTCCGTCTCCGCGGTGAAGGTTGGCTCGGCGGACGCGTAGTTTTGGCGACAACACGCGTCTGTAGGAGCAGTCTTGGCACGGAAGATCGGCAGCCGGTACACCGCGAACCAGATCCTGGGGCGGGGGAGCGCCGGCACGGTGTGGCTCGGCGAGGGACCGGACGGCCCCGTCGCCATCAAGCTGCTGCGCGAGGACCTCGCCTGCGACCAGGAGCTCGTCGGACGCTTCGTGCAGGAGCGCACCGCGCTGCTCGGCCTGGAGCACCCGCGCATCGTCACCGTGCGCGACCTGGTGGTCGACGGCAACGACCTGGCCCTCGTCATGGACCTCGTGCGCGGCACCGACCTGCGCACCCGCCTGGAACGGGAACGCCGGCTCGCCCCCGAGGCGGCCGTGGCGATCGTCGCCGACGTCGCCGACGCGCTGGCCGCGGCCCACGCGGCCGGGGTCGTCCACCGGGACGTCAAGCCCGAGAACGTCCTGCTCGACATGCAGGGCCCGCTCGGCCCGGGCGGCGCCCACCCCGCGCTGCTCACCGACTTCGGCGTCGCCAAGCTGATCGACTCGCCGAAGCGGACCAAGGCCACGAAGATCATCGGTACGCCGGACTACCTGGCACCGGAGATCGTGGAGGGCCTGCCACCGCGCGCGGCCGTGGACATCTACGCCCTGGCGACCGTCCTGTACGAGCTGCTGGCCGGCTTCACCCCCTTCGGCGGCGGACACCCCGGCGCGGTACTGCGGCGGCACGTCACCGAGACCGTCGTACCGCTGCCCGGCATCCCAGAGGAGCTGTGGCAGCTGCTCGTGCAGTGCCTGGCCAAGGCGCCCGCGTCCCGGCTGCGCGCCTCGGAGCTGGCGGCGCGGCTGCGCGAGCAGCTGCCCATGCTGGCCGGGATGCCGCCGCTGGACGTGGACGAGCCCGACCCGTCCGAGGAGGCCGGCGAGGAGTCCGCGCCGTCGGCCCCGCAGGCGGAGCCGGTACGGCGGCGGGGCGCGGTGTCCCTCGTCCCCGGGGCCAAGCCCGACTCCAACCGCGACACGCACACGTCGATGCGGGTGCCGGGGCCGGACGAGCTGGCCGGCGGGGCCCACGGGACCGCCCGCGTGCCCCGGTCCCCCGGCGCGCCCCGCCCCGGCTCGGCCCGCCACCGGGCCGCCGTGCGGCGGCGCAGGGTGACCCTGGGGGCGGCCGGGGTGGTGCTGGCCGCCGTCGTGGCCGTCGGCGCGTGGCTCGCCTCCTCCGGCGACGACCCGGACGACGCACCCCGGCCCGCCCACAGCGCGTCGACCCCGTGACCGGGGCGGGGACCCCGTGACCCGGGGGCGGGGGCGGTACCGGCTGCGGCCCGGCCCCCGCCGCTCGGCGGAGCCGTTACGCTGGGAGGCGTGGCAGTCGTCGATGTATCCGAAGAGCTGAAGTCCCTCTCCTCGACCATGGAGTCGATCGAGGCCGTCCTGGACCTCGACAAGCTGAGGGCAGACATCGCCGTGCTCGAGGAGCAGGCGGCCGCGCCGTCCCTCTGGGACAACCCGGACGAGGCGCAGAAGATCACCAGCAAGCTCTCCCACCTCCAGGCCGAGGTCAGGAAGGCGGAGACGCTGCGCGGCCGGATCGACGACCTCGCGGTCCTCTTCGAGATGGCCGAGGAGGAGGACGACCCGGACACCCGCGCCGAGGCCGAGTCGGAGCTGACCGCCGTACGCAAGGCGCTGGACGAGATGGAGGTCCGCACCCTCCTGTCCGGCGAGTACGACTCCCGTGAGGCGCTCGTCAACATCCGCGCCGAGGCCGGTGGCGTCGACGCCGCCGACTTCGCCGAGAAGCTCCAGCGCATGTACCTGCGCTGGGCCGAGCAGCGCGGCTACAAGACGGAGCTGATCGAGACGTCGTACGCGGAAGAGGCCGGCATCAAGTCGACCACCTTCTCCGTGCAGGCGCCGTACGCCTACGGCACGCTCTCCGTCGAGCAGGGCACCCACCGCCTCGTGCGTATCTCGCCCTACGACAACCAGGGTCGCCGGCAGACCTCGTTCGCCGGAGTCGAGGTGCTCCCCGTCGTCGAGCAGTCCGACCACGTCGAGATCGACGAGTCCGAGCTGCGCATCGACGTCTACCGGTCCTCCGGCCCCGGCGGCCAGGGCGTCAACACGACCGACTCCGCGGTCCGCATCACGCACCTGCCGACCGGCATCGTGGTCTCCTGTCAGAACGAGCGCTCGCAGATCCAGAACAAGGCCACCGCGATGAACGTCCTCCAGGCCAAGCTGCTGGAGCGGCGCCGTCAGGAGGAGCAGGCCAAGATGGACGCCCTGAAGGGCGACGGCGGCAACTCCTGGGGCAACCAGATGCGTTCGTACGTGCTGCACCCGTACCAGATGGTCAAGGACCTGCGCACCGAGTACGAGGTGGGCAACCCGGAGGCCGTGTTCAACGGCGAGATCGACGGGTTCCTGGAGGCCGGGATTCGCTGGCGCAAGCAGCAGGAGAAGTAATTTTGTCGACATGACAACTGCCGCCCCCGGGGCGGCAGTTGTCTTATGTCTGGGTTTTACATCACACTCACAGCCTTCAACTTCCGGCAAATGCCGCCCCATCGGACATTGCGCCCGCAATGCCCTTGACGTTGCTTTGAAGAATGGGAAAGGGTGAGGCGCGGCATGCGTACCCGAGGGGTGCATGTGAACCGGGGGATCGAGTCGACGCGCTTCGTCACCAGCTGCCTCCGTCGATCACGGCACGCCCCGTCGCGCCGCCTCATCGACGAACAGCTACTGGGGGTAGCAACCATATGACGAAGAAGACGCGGATCCGGGTCGCGCGGATAGCCGCCGGCGCCGTGATCGCGGCCGGTGCGTCACTGACGGCCGCCGGCGCGGCTTCCGCCCTGGACCTCGACGTCCAGGCGGGCCCGATCAGCCTGGGCGTGAGCGGTGTCGGCGCCGACGGCGGCAACACCGACGGTGGCAACACCGACGGCGGCGGCTGCCCGATCGGCATCTGCACCGACGGCGGCACGGACGGCTCGGCCGGTACGACCGGCACCACGGGCACCACGGGTACCACGGGTACCACGGGCGAGACCGGGACGACGGGCACCACCGGGACGACGGGCACCACCGGTACCACGGGCACCACCGGTACCACTGGTACGTCGGGTGAGACCGGTACCACTGGTACCACCGGTACTACTGGCACCACGGGTACGACCGGCACCACGGGTACGACCGGCACCACGGGTACGACCGGCACCACGGGTACGACCGGCACTACCGGTACTTCTGGCACCACAGGTACGTCTGGCACGACCGGTACGACCGGCACCACGGGTACGACCGGCACCACGGGTACGACCGGCACCACCGGCTCCAGCGACGGCAGCAGCACCTCGGGCTCCACCGACGGCAGCAGCACCTCCGGCTCCGGTGACGGCGGCTCCACCGACGGCGGCTCCTCCAGCACCGGTGGCAACAACACCTCCCCCGAGGGCGGCAACAACAACGTCCCGCAGGACGAGGGCTCCTCGGCGCTGACCGCGACCGGCTCCGACGACTCGGCCCAGGGCGGCGGCAAGCAGCTCGCCGAGACCGGTGCCGGCCAGACCGCGTTCCTGCTCGTCGGCGCCGCGACGATGATCGCCGGCGGCATCGGCTTCCGCGTCCTGCCCCGCCTGGTGAACGGCCGGGGCGGCGCCGCCGCCTGACCGTAGCCACACGGTCACCCACGGCACGCACCCGCACACGTAAGGGCCCGGAGCCTGCAGCTCCGGGCCCTTACGGCGCTCTGTGCGGGCGGTCGCGCCCGGTCAGGCGGTCTGGTGGGCCAGGAGCGCCACCGCGGCGATCAACACCGCCAGCAGCGCGATCAGCGCCATCGGGTTCAGCCCGTTCAGGCCTCCGAAGAAGCCCTCCTGCTGCAGTCGCTCGCGGTTGGCACGGCACACCGGGCACCGGCCCTCACTCACAGGCGACGCGCAGTTCGCGCACACCAACCGGTCGTACGTCATGCGCTCGCCCTCCTTGCACCGGCCATCACCCGTACAACGTTCGCCGGAACGAGAACGTTCCCCCTCGCTCCCGTTCCCTCGCTTTTCCCTCCACTGTGCCAGGTTCCCGCGGAGCGTGCGCGGGGCACCCGGGAACAGGGGGCGCGGGCAGGGGGCGGTACAAAAACGTACAAGTCTTGCCCAACCTCAACCTGCGACTGCACTTGCACACCCGGTTCGCGTATGGTCACGCTCATCTACCCCCGGCGACCCGTGGTGCATCCGTGATCCGATTCGACAACGTCTCCAAGGTCTACCCCAAGCAGACCCGGCCCGCACTCAGGGATGTCTCCCTGGAGGTGGAGAAGGGCGAGTTCGTCTTCCTCGTGGGGTCCTCCGGCTCCGGAAAGTCCACCTTCCTGCGGCTCATCCTCCGCGAGGAGCGGTGCAGCCACGGCCAGGTGCACGTGCTGGGCAAGGACCTCGCCAGACTGTCCAACTGGAAGGTGCCGCAGATGCGCCGCCAGCTGGGCACCGTCTTCCAGGACTTCCGGCTGCTGCCGAACAAGACGGTCGCGGAGAACGTGGCCTTCGCCCAGGAGGTCATCGGCAAGTCCCGCGGCGAGATCCGCAAGTCCGTGCCGCAGGTGCTCGACCTCGTCGGGCTCGGCGGCAAGGAGGACCGCAGACCGGGCGAGCTGTCCGGTGGTGAGCAGCAGCGCGTCGCCATCGCGCGCGCGTTCGTCAACCGCCCCAAGCTGCTCATCGCCGACGAGCCCACCGGCAACCTCGACCCGCAGACCTCCGTCGGCATCATGAAGCTGCTCGACCGCATCAACCGGACGGGCACCACCGTCATCATGGCGACGCACGACCAGAACATCGTGGACCAGATGCGCAAGCGCGTCATCGAGCTGGAGAAGGGCCGCCTCGTCCGCGACCAGGCCCGCGGCGTCTACGGCTACCAGCACTGACCGCAAGCACCCAGTTCCCGAAAGGCCTGAAGACCCCGCCATGCGCGCCCAGTTCGTCCTGTCGGAGATCGGTGTCGGTCTCCGCCGCAATCTGACGATGACCTTCGCCGTCATCGTCTCCGTCGCCCTGTCCCTGGCCCTGTTCGGCGGTTCGCTGCTGATGAGCGACCAGGTGAGCACCATGAAGGGCTACTGGTACGACAAGGTCAACGTCTCGATCTTCCTGTGCAACAAGCACGACGCGGAGAACGACGTGCACTGCGCCAAGGGCGCCGTCACCGAGGACCAGAAGAAGCAGATCCTCGCCGACCTGCACGGGATGCCGGTCGTGGAGAAGGTGACCTACGAGTCGCAGGACGAGGCGTACAAGCACTACAAGGAGCAGTTCGGCAACTCCCCGCTGGCCGGCTCGCTGACGCCGGACCAGATGCAGGAGTCGTACCGGATCAAGCTCAAGGACCCGCAGAAGTACCAGGTGATCGCGACCGCGTTCAACGGCCGTGACGGCGTGCAGTCGGTGCAGGACCAGAAGGGCATCCTGGACAACCTCTTCCAGCTGCTGAACCTGATGAACCGGGGGGCGCTCGGCGTGATGGCGATGATGCTGATCGTCGCCCTGCTGCTGATCGTCAACACCGTGCGCGTCTCGGCGTTCAGCCGACGGCGCGAAACCGGAATCATGCGCCTGGTCGGTGCTTCGGGCTTCTACATCCAGGCGCCGTTCATCGCCGAGGCCGCGGTCGCCGGACTCATCGGCGGCGGCCTCGCCTGCGTCGCCCTCGTCGTCGGCCGGTACTTCACCATCGACCACGGCATGGAGCTGTCCCACAAGCTCACCCTCATCAACTTCGTGGGCTGGGACGCGGTGTTGACCAAGCTGCCGCTGATCCTCGCCACCAGTGTGCTGATGCCCTCGCTCGCCGCGTTCTTCGCCCTGCGCAAGTACCTGAAGGTGTGACGCACGCCAAGGGGGCCGTACGGACATCCGGCCGTACGGCCCCTTCGTGTTGCCCTAGACTCGCCGCCATGTCAGGCCGTGACCTGTTCTGTCAGCCCCGCCGCATCCGCCGCGGGGCCGCCCTGACATTGGTCTTCGCCGGGGTACTCGTCACCGGCGCGGCCACCGGCTCCTTCCCGGAGTCCGCCGCGCCCCCGCGCGCGACCGCCGTCGGCCCGGCGGGTACCGCCGGCCGGGACGAGGCCGTCGAGAGGGCCGCCGCCGAGGCGATGGCCGACGGCAAGTCCCCCACGGAGGCCGCCGAACGGGCCGTCAGCCGCAGCGGGGACCGCTGGGCGGCCGTCTACTCCGAGGGCGAGTACGAGGAGTTCCGGGACGCGCTCGACGGCCGCTACACCGGCGTCGGCCTGTGGGCGCGCCAGGAGCCGGACGGCCGGATCGCGGTGACCCGCGTGCAGCCCGGCTCGCCCGCCGCCGACGCCGGCATCCGCACCGGCGACCGGCTGCGCAGCGTCGACGGCAGCGCGGTCGACGGGCGGCCGGTCACCGACGTGGTCGCCTTACTCCGCGGCGACCCCGAGGACGCCCCGGCCGGTACGACGGTCACCCTCGGCCTGGAGCGCGGCACGCGCGCGTGGACCGAGAAACTGCACCGGGCCCGGCTGTCCACCGACTCCGTGACCGTGCGCCGGCTGCCCGACGGCGTCACCGTCCTCAGGATCGCCGCGTTCACCAAGGGCTCCGCCGACGCGGTCCGCGAGGCCCTGCGCGCCGCACCGGCCGACGGCCGGACCGTCCTCGACCTGCGCGGCAACTCCGGCGGCCTGGTCACCGAGGCGGTGGCCACGGCCTCCGCGTTCCTGGACGGCGGCCTGGTCGCCACCTACGACGTCGACGGCGCCCAGCGCGCCCTGCACGCCGCGCCGGGCGGCGACACCACCCGGCCCCTGGTCGTCCTCGTCGACGGCGGCACCATGAGCGCGGCCGAACTGCTCACCGGCGCCCTCCAGGACCGGGGCCGCGCGGTGGTGATCGGCTCGCGCACCTTCGGCAAGGGCTCGATCCAGATGCCGACGACCCTGCCCGACGGCTCGGTGGCCGAGCTGACCGTCGGCCACTACCGCACCCCCTCCGGGCGCACGGTCGACGGCCGGGGCCTCACCCCCGACCTGGAGGCCGGCGCGCACGCCCTGCAGCGGGCCGAGACGGTCCTCACCGGCCTGGGCGACCCGTCGTAGCCACTCGTAATCGGCTGTACGCGCACCCCCTGTGTGGTGCGAAAATGGGCGGCACTATGAGCAAGGGAATGTACGTACCGAAGGAGTCCCAGCCCAAGCAGGGCGGCGGGGCCGCGAAGGCCAGGGACGGCGAGAAGGGCGGCAAGCGCAAGATCGTCGCCCAGAACAAGAAGGCCCGGCACGACTACGCGATCATCGACACCTACGAGGCCGGGCTCGTGCTCATGGGCACCGAGGTCAAGTCGCTGCGCGAGGGACGGACCTCGCTGACCGACGGCTTCGTCCAGATCGACCGGGGCGAGGCGTGGCTGCACAACGCCCACATCCCCGAGTACCACCAGGGCAGCTGGACCAACCACTCCGCGCGCCGCAAGCGCAAGCTGCTCCTGCACCGCGAGGAGATCGACAAGCTGGAGTCGAAGTCCCAGGAGACGGGGCACACGATCGTGCCCCTCGCGATCTACTTCAAGGACGGCCGGGCGAAGGCGGAGATCGCTCTCGCACGCGGCAAGAAGGAGTACGACAAGCGGCAGACGCTGCGGGAGAAGCAGGACCGGCGGGAGTCGGACCGGGCGATCGCGGCGGCGAAGCGCAGGCAGCGCGGCGTCTAGCCGGCCGGCGGGAATAGGCTGGCATCGTCGGGCGTTGGTCACGTACGATGGCACCGCACTCCACAGAGGGTGCGCGGACCCCCCTCACCGGGGGATTGAAAAATCAACATGGGGATGATCGGTTTCGACAGCGGCTGTCGAAGCAGGGGAAGCGTGTCGAGGAAGCGGCAATGATCTCGTAAACCATATGTCGCAAAAAATAATCGCCAACACCAAGCGCGATTCCTTCGCCCTCGCTGCCTAAGTAGCGACTTGCGAAGTGTCAGCCCGGGGCTGTTCCCGACCCGGATCCTGGCATCAGCTAGGGAACTAAACCTCTAGACCCGGTCACGGGGTGTAGAGGGAAACCAAACAGTGGCTGAGCCCGTCGGAGACTTGTCCGCGTGATCTCCGGGGCCGAGAAAATCGCAGCGGACTGCACACGGAGAAGCCCTGATTCCGCACCGTTGGACGCGGGTTCGATTCCCGCCATCTCCACGAGACCCCTCCGGGGGTCGACCCCATGTGGGCAAGGCCCCGTCACTCTCCCGTGGCGGGGCCTTCGCCGTTGCCGCTCATCAGGCGGATCAGCAGCGCCAGGGCGGCGGCCGCGGGCGGTACGGCGTACGCGGTGGTGGCCGAGAGACGCTCCACCGCCCATCCGCCCACCGCCGAACCGCACGCGATACCGGTGAGCAGTCCCGTCACTATCAGGCTCATGCCCTCGTTGAGGCGGTCGGCGGGGGTGCGCCGCTGCACCGAGGTCATCGCCGTCACCATCGTCGGCGCCGTCGCCATGCCCGCCACCAGCAGCGCGGCCGCCGACGCCCAGAGCGAACCGGTGAGGCCCGCGGCCGCCCAGGGCAGGCCCATCAGCACGGCCATCACCGCCAGGCAGTGCCCCAGCCGCACCCCCACCGGCCGCAGCGCGCCGTACGCCAGACCCGCCGCGCACGAGCCCGCCGCCTGGAGCGCGAGCACGGCACCGGCCGCCGCGCGATGGCCCTGCCCGTCGGCGTACGCGATCGTGACGACCTCCATCGAGCCGAACACCGCGCCGGTCGCGACGAAGCAGGCCAGCAGGGGAGGGATGCCCGGGGTCCGCAGCGGCGAGGGCGCGGTCGAACGGGCCGTCGGCGGCGGCTCGGTCGCCCGCTGGGCGGTGAACAGCAGCATGCCGGCCAGCAGCAGCGCCGCCGCCGCGAGCGTGCCCGCCTCCGGGAAGAACGTGCCGGTCAGGAAGGACGCCAGTACCGGCCCGAGCATGAAGCACAGCTCGTCCGCGGCCTGCTCGAACGCGTTCGCGGTGTGCAGCGCGCCGGGTTCGTCGCGCAGCAGATGGGCCCAGCGGGCGCGGGACAGACCGCCGACGTTGGGGGTGGCCGCGGTGCCGGCGTAGGCGGCGAACAGGGTCCAGCCGGGGGCGTCGTAGCGCACGCACAGCAGCAACGCGAGGCTGCCCAGCACGGCGACGACGGTGGTCGGCAGCGCGACACGGGCCTGCCCGTACCGGTCCACCAGCCGGGCCAGCCAGGGCCCGGCCACCCCGGTCGCCGCGAGCCCGGTCGCCGTCACGGCGCCGGCGAGGGCGTACGAGCCACGGGAACCGGCGATCATCACCACCGCGCTCACGCTGAACATGCCCATGGGCAGGCGGGCGAGCAGGTTGCCGGCGGTGAAGGCGCGGGCGCCGGGGACGGCGAACAGGCGGCGGTACCCGCCGGTTGCCGGGGCCTTGGTGGGCGTCGGACGTATCGGAGCGTCTTCGGTGGTCTGTTGCGGCATGGCTCCACGGTCGCCCGGAGTGGATCACCGGGTCCAACACCTTCCGCGTGCCGATTCACGCACCGGCGTTGTAAGTTCGCCGCCATGTCGGCCCCCGCACACATAGACCCCCGCCTGCTGCGCGCCTTCGTCGCCGTCGCCGAGGAACTGCACTTCACCCGGGCCGCGGCCCGCCTGTACGTCGCCCAGCAGGCGCTCAGCCGCGACGTACGGCGACTGGAGCGGGAGTTGGGGGCCGAACTGTTCGTCCGGACCACCCGGCAGGTCACGCTCACCCCGGACGGCGAGCGCCTGCTGCCGCACGCCCGCCGCGTCCTCGCCGCCCAGGACGACCTGCTGGGCGCGTTCGCCGCCGGCCAGGCCCGCCCGCTGCTGGTCGACCTCAACACGCCGGGCCTGCTCACCGGCCGCCGGGTGCTGCACCGGGCCCGTGAACTCGCACCCGACCGCGAGCTGATGGCCCGCTACGAGAGCGGTCTCGCCGGGGCCGCCGCCGAACTGCTGGCCGGCCGCCTCGACGCCTCCTTCGGCCGGTTCGCCGGCCTCGACCCGGCGTTCCGCTCCGGCCTGGAGCAGCAGCCGGTGCGGTACGAGCCGATGGCCGTCGTCCTGCCCGAGGACCACCCGCTGGCCGGGCGGGACCGGGTGCCGCTGTCCGCGCTCGCCGGGGAGACGGTGTACGCCGGGGCGGGCAACCCGCGCACCCGGGAGTGGACCGACCTGGCCCGGCGCCTCTTCCCGGAACACGCCATCCGGCTCGCCCCGCCCCTCCCTCCGGCCGTCGGGGACGAGGAGTTCGGCCGCATCATGGCGAAGACCCGGACCCCGGTGCTGGCGGTCGTGGACTTCCCACCCCCGCCCGGCACGGTACGGCGCCCCCTCGTCGACCCGGTCCCGCTGTCCCCCGTCTCCCTCGTCTGGCGCAAGGGCCTGCGCCACCCGGGCCTGACGGCGCTGCGGGCGGCGGCGACGGAGATCGCCCGACGGGAGGGCTGGCTCCGACGCCCTGCGGACGGCTGGCTCCCGCCCCCGGACGAGGAGGTCATGAACCAGGGCGCGCGGGGTGCCCGGCGTCCCACACCGGCTTCTCCAGGCGGTGGCGTCGCCGGGAGTGCGGCGCCCCCGGGCGGCGCTCGAGCCACCGGGAACCCGGCCGAGGGCCATCCGGTCGCTGCCGGCATCGACAGGGACGGCGGCCTCCGAACCGCCGGCCGGGGCGAGGCGGCCCCGGCGGGCTGACAGCGGTGCTCCGGCTACTCCGGGTGGCTCACGGCCTCCTTCTGCAGCTGGACGGCCGCCCGCAGGCTCAGCCCCGGCTCGGCCTGGCGCAGCGCCCTGATGGCGGCGACCGAGCCGACGTCTCCGCTGAAGCCGACGTCGGCCAGCCGCTGCCGTACCCAGCCGGCCCGCAGCCGCCCCTCACTGGCGCCGGCCATCTCCCCGACGACCGCGAGCGCCCGCTCCAGCCCCGCCCGCTCCTGCTCCGAGGCCCCGTCCAACGCCTTTCCCAGCGCCGCCGCGACGAGGTCGGAGTCCCGGATGACCAGCACGTGGCTGTGCCTCCTGTTGAATCCCGAGAACGCGTCCATACCGATCATGCTGGCCGCGTGACCGCGCCTCTTCACTTCATTTGAGGAGTTCCAGAGCCTTGCCCCGCGTCCGGTCGGCGCAGCACGGCCGCAGGGACGCGCCTCACGGTCTCCGTGCCTCACCGGCCACCTCCCGCCCGAGTGAGGGCAAAGTTCCCTCGCGGTCACCCACAGCCACAGGGTGGAAACCCGGCCTCCCTACCTTCGGGCTCAGTCAGTGGTCGGCAGACCGAGCAGCCGGAGCACCGTGGAGGCGTGATGACACCCCCAGCCCCAACCCGACGCAGTGGACGCTGGATCGAGCGCTGGGATCCGGAGGACGAGGGATTCTGGGCGGCGACCGGGGAGCGGATCGCCCGCCGGAACCTGTGGTTCTCCGTGCTCAGCGAGCACATCGGGTTCTCCGTCTGGACCCTGTGGTCCGTGCTGGTCCTGTTCATGGGCCCGGAGTACGGCCTCACCCCGGCCGACAAGTTCCTGCTGACCTCGGTGGTCACCCTGGTCGGCGCGGTGGCCCGGGTGCCGTACACCTTCGCCGTGGCCGTCTTCGGCGGCCGTAACTGGACGGTCATCTCCGCCGCCCTGCTGCTGGTCCCGACCATCGCCGCGTTCGTGGTGATGGAGCCGGGGACCTCGTTCTCCACCTTCCTCCTGGTGGGCATGCTGGCCGGTATCGGCGGCGGCAACTTCGCGTCCTCCATGACCAACATCAACGCCTTCTTCCCGCTGCGGAGGAAGGGCTGGGCGCTCGGGCTGAACGCGGGCGGCGGCAACATCGGCGTGCCCGTCATCCAGCTCGTCGCGCTCGCCGTCATCGGCGCGAGCGGCGGCCCGCGCGTGCTGCTCGGGATCTACATCCCGCTGATCGTCGTGGCCGCCGGCATGGCCGCGCTGTTCATGGACAACCTGGCGTCGGTGAAGAACGACACCGGCGCGGCCAAGGACGCCGCCCGGGACGCCCACACCTGGATCATGTCCCTCCTCTACATCGGCACCTTCGGCTCCTTCATCGGCTACAGCTTCGCCTTCGGCCAGGTGCTGACGAACGGATTCGGGCGGACCCCGTTGCAGGCCGCTTACCTCACCTTCATCGGCCCGCTGCTCGGCTCCCTCATCCGCCCCGTCGGCGGCTGGCTCGCCGACCGCTACGGCGGCGCCCGCATCACCCTGTGGAACTACGTCGGCATGGCCGCCGCCACGGCCGTCCTCATCCTGGCCGGCATGCAGAAGTCGCTGCCGCTGTTCGTGTCCGTCTTCGTCGTCCTGTTCGTGCTGAGCGGGCTCGGCAACGGGTCGACGTTCAAGATGATCCCCGGCATCTTCCAGGCCAAGGCGCTGGCCATGGGCCTGGAGGGCGAGGCGGCCGTCGCCCACGGCCGGCGGCTGTCCGGCGCGTCCATGGGCCTGATCGGCGCGGTCGGCGCGCTCGGCGGGGTCGGCATCAACCTCGCCTTCCGCCAGTCCTTCCTCTCCTACGGCACCGGGACCGGCGCGTTCGTCGCCTTCCTCGCCTACTACGGTGTCTGCTTCACGGTGACCTGGGCCGTATACCTTCGCCGCCCGGTCCGCCGTACGTCTGCCACGACGGCCGCCACACCGGAGAAGGCCCAGCTCGGCTATGCCGAGGTGTGACGTAACACCGGCGACATCACGCCGAACCGAGCCTGTCACGCATCGTTGACAGGCTCGGTTCGGCGCGCCGGTCAGCTAGGAGAGCCCCATGTACGACGAAGAGCAGCAACCCGAGCACGGCCCCCTCGCCGGATTCACCGTGGGCGTCACCGCCGCGCGCCGGGCCGAGGAGCTGGGCGCTCTGCTCCAGCGGCGCGGAGCCACTGTCCTGCACGCCCCCGCGCTGCGGATCGTGCCCCTCGCGGACGACAGCGAACTGCTCGCCGCCACGAAGGAGATCATCGACCAGGTACCGGACGTGGTCGTGGCCACCACCGCGATCGGCTTCCGCGGCTGGGTCGAGGCCGCCGACGGCTGGGGCCTGGGCGAACAACTCCTCGGCCGGCTGCGCGGGGTACGGCTGCTCGCGCGCGGCCCGAAGGTCAAGGGCGCGATCCGCGCGGCGGGTCTCACCGAGGAGTGGTCGCCCTCCTCGGAGTCCCTGGCCGAGGTCCTCGACCGGCTGCTGGAGGAGGGCGTCGACGGCGACCGCGTCGCCGTACAGCTGCACGGCGAACCGCTGCCCGGCTTCGTCGAGTCGCTGCGGGCCGCCGGGGCGGAGGTCGTCCCGGTGCCGGTGTACCGCTGGATGCCGCCCGAGGACCTCGGCCCCCTCGACCGCCTGCTGGACGCGGCCGTCACGCGCGGCCTGGACGCCCTCACCTTCACCAGCGCCCCCGCCGCCGCCTCCCTCCTCTCCCGCGCGGAGGACCGGGGCCTGCTGGACGAGCTGCTGGCGGCCCTCGCCCACGACGTCCTCCCGGCCTGCGTGGGCCCCGTCACCGCGATCCCCCTCCAGGCGCACGGGGTGGACACGGTCCAGCCGGAGCGGTTCCGCCTGGGCCCCCTCGTCCAGCTCCTGTGCCAGGAACTGCCGACCCGGTCCCGCTCCCTGCCCGTCGCCGGCCACCGGGTGGAGATCCGCGGCCACGCGGTCCTGGTCGACGGCCACCTCAAGCCCGTTCCGCCGGCCGGCATGTCCCTCCTCCGCGCCCTGGCCCGGCGCCCCGGCTGGGTGGTACCCCGCGCCGACCTGCTCCGCGCACTGCCGGGCGCCGGCCGCGACGAACACGCCGTCGAAACGGCCATGGCCCGCCTCCGCACGGCCCTCGGCACCCCGAAGCTGATCCAGACGGTGGTGAAACGCGGCTACCGCCTGGCCCTGGACCCGGCGACGGACACGAAGTACGCGGACGCGTGAGCCGGCGCCCGGTGGGGCTCTGCCGGGCGTCACCGACAGCGACGTGGTCTCCGGTGCGGTGGTGTGCCGCCCACCTCGAACCACTGCGGCTTCCCGGCGCCCCGGTCCAGCGGGCGCCTTGACGATTCCGCGACGACCGGCCCGGGTGGGCCGGGGGGTTCCGGAGACGTGTGCGGGCGGGCACTGTGAGAGGGGGAGACGGCTCCCACCCGGGTGATCCTAGGCGGTGACAGGCACATGGCACTGGGTACGGCCTCCAAGCCCTCGCACGAGCCGCAGTTCGACGCCGGCCGGACGTGTCTGGAGCTGCTCGCGACCAGTCATCCGGTGGAACGGCTGGACGACGTGGGGTCGTTGCGCGCCTGGATCGTCGGTGCGGGGCTCGTACCGGCCGCGACGCACCTGGCGCACGCCGACCGCACCTGGCCGCCCCCCTTCCGGGAACTGCGCACACACATAGGCGTGTTGGTCCGGGGCGGCGAAACGGCGGTGTACGCGCGCGCCCTCTCCCGGGTCAACGAGGTCGCGCGGGGTGCCACCCCCGCGCCCCGGGCCGTGCGCGGGGAGGACGGGCGGCTGGTGCGGGAGTTGGCCGGGGTGCCCGGCTGTGCCGCGCTGCTCGCCGTCGTCGCCCGGGACGCCGTGGAGCTGCTCACCGATCCCGGCGCGTGGGCCGCCGTACGGGAGTGCGAGGGGGACGACTGTCCGCTGGTGTACCTCGACACCTCCCGCGGCCGGCGCCGGCGCTGGTGTTCCAGCGAGGTGTGCGGGAACCGGGAGCGGGTGGCCCGGCACCGGCGGCGGGCCGCGCTGGCGCGCGCCTGAGGGCGAGTGATTTCCGTAACACCAGGTTTGGATGGCCCGTACACGGGGATCGCGGGCCGGCTCCGGCGCCGTGTCGGAAATGCAAAGATCATGCGGGGGGAATGTGTGCCCATGTCCCGCTCGTCACGTCACCACCGAGAAATCTGCCACTCCGCTTTGAACACGCGCGCACCGGGGTCCGTACAGGTGGGCGAGCGACCGACTGGGGGAACCCCCGGACACCGGAGGTGGGCGTGCGCAAGGATGCGGCCGTGGCCAATGAACGTGGAGCGAGGGCCCGACATCGCATGTCCTCATCGCAGCCTGCCGAACCCGACGAGGAGCTGATGCGTGCCCTGTACCGGGAGCACGCGGGGCCCCTGCTGGCGTATGTCCTGCGGCTGGTCGCCGGTGACCGGCAGCGTGCCGAGGACGTCGTACAGGAAACGCTCATCCGTGCCTGGAAGAACGCCGGTCAGCTCAATCGGGCGACCGGTTCGGTACGCCCCTGGCTGGTGACGGTCGCACGGCGCATCGTCATCGACGGCCACCGCAGCCGGCAGGCCCGGCCGCAGGAGGTCGATCCGTCGCCGCTGGAGGTCATCCCCGCGGAGGACGAGATCGACAAGGCGCTGTGGCTGATGACGCTGTCGGACGCGCTCGACGACCTGACCCCGGCCCACCGGGAGGTACTCGTCGAGACGTACTTCAAGGGGCGTACCGTCAACGAGGCGGCCGAAACACTGGGCATACCGAGCGGAACCGTCCGGTCCAGGGTGTTCTACGCCCTGCGGTCGATGAAGCTGGCACTGGAGGAGCGGGGGGTGACGGCGTGATGAGCAACGGGTACGGGGGAATGCAGGGATTCGGACCGGCTGGCCCGGGTATGTCTGGGCCCATGAACCCCAGTCAGGGATCTTCGGTGCCGAGCGAGCACGAGACCGTCGGCGCCTACGCCCTCGGGATTCTGGACGACGCCGAGGCGACCGCCTTCGAGGCCCACCTCGCCGGCTGCGAGTGGTGCGCCCAGCAACTGGACGAGCTGGCCGGCATGGAACCGATGCTCGCCGCGCTCGCCGACCTGCCCGGCTCCGGCAGCACGCCCGCGATCGGCGAGTCGCTCTCCGCCAGGCCCAGCCCGCGGCTGGTGGAGAAGCTGGTGGACGAGGTCGCCGAGAAGCGCGCCCAGAAGCGCCGGCGCAGCTTCTACATGATCGCCGCGGCGGCCGCCCTGATCATCGCCGGACCGCTGGCCGCGGTCGCCGTGAACGGCGGCTCGGACACGGGCCGGCAGGTCACCGCCACCCCGGCGCAGGCCACGTTCCGCACCATGTCCGACAAGAAGTCCGCCACGGACCCGGCGACCAAGGTCAGCGCGACCGTCGGCATGGCGTCCAAGGAGTGGGGCACCCAGGCCGTCCTGGAACTGAAGAACGTCAAGGGGCCGCTCAAGTGCTCCCTCGTGCTGGTCGCCAAGAACGGGCAGCGCGTGACCATGTCGTCCTGGTCCGTCCCGAACTGGGGGTACGGCATCCCGGACGCCAAGACCGAGGACGCCAAGAACCCGCTGTACATCGGCGGTGCCGCGGCCTTCCAGCCGAACGAGATCGACCACTTCGAGGTCGTGACGTTCGAGGGGAAGAAGCTCGTGCAGGTACAGGCGTAGCGCGACCGGCCTCGCCCGTCGGGGCGCCGCGGCCCCGACGGCCGCGGCGCCCCGTAGCTTTGACGGGTCCCCTTCGCGTACGGTTGACGGCTGCCCAGCACGTCAGAAGGGGGCCCGGTGGCCGCTCAGGTTCAGCAGTCCGCGGTCGGCTCGGTACAGGACGCACCCGATTCCGTCCGTGACCGGGAGATCAGCGTCGAGCAGGAACACCTGGACCGGGTGTACCGGCGGCTGGAGGAGAAGATCCACGAGGCCGAGTTCCTGATGCAGGACGCGGCCCGGCGCGGCCAGGTCGGCACCCCGGGCGCACTCGCCGAGCGGGACGCGCAGGTCTTCCGGGCCGGCGTCCACCTCAGCCGGCTGAACAACGAGTTCGAGGACTTCCTCTTCGGACGGATCGACCTGCTCCTCGGCAAGGACGGCAAGAAGGGTCCCGACGGGGCCTACACGGCGGTGGAGCCGGCCGAGGGGGCGGTACGGGCGGACAACACCGCCGACATCGCCGAGACCCTGCACATCGGCCGGATCGGCGTCCTCGACGAGGACTACTCCCCGCTGGTCATCGACTGGCGCGCGCCCGCCGCCGCGCCGTTCTACCGGGCCACGCCGGTCGACCCGGGACGGGTGGTACGGCGCCGGGTCATCCGCTCCAAGGGTCGCCGGGTGCTCGGCGTCGAGGACGACCTGATGCGGCCGGAGCTGACGGCGTTCCTCGGCGGCCGCGAGCTGCCCGTCATCGGTGACGGCGCCCTGATGGCCGCCCTCGGCCAGGCCCGCGGCCACACCATGCGGGACATCGTCTCGTCCATCCAGGCCGAGCAGGACATGGTCATCCGGGCCCCCGCCGCCTCCATCACCTACGTGGAGGGCGGCCCCGGCACCGGGAAGACCGCCGTCGCCCTGCACCGCGCCGCCTACCTGCTCTACCAGGACCGCAGACGCTACGCGGGCGGCATCCTGATCGTCTCGCCGACCCCGCTGCTCGTCGCCTACACCGAGGGCGTGCTGCCCTCGCTGGGCGAGGAGGGCCAGGTCGCGATCCGGGCGATCGGCTCGCTGGTCGACGGCGCGGAGGCCACCCTGTACGACTCCCCGGCCGTGGCCCGCGCCAAGGGCTCGTACCGGATGCTGAAGGTGCTGCGCAAGGCCGCCCGGGGCGCCCTGGAGCTGGGCCCGGCCGCGCCGGAGGGCGACTTCGAGGGTGAAGCGGTCACCGGGCCGCCCGCCCGGCTGCGGGTCGTCGCCTTCGGGCGCCGGCTCGAACTGGAGGCCGACGAGCTGGAGCGGATCCGCCGCACCGCCCTCGGCGGCACCGCCCCCGTCAACCTGCTGCGCCCGCGCGCCCGCAGGCTGCTGCTGGACGCCCTGTGGGCCAGGTCCGGCGGCGCCGCCCGGCACACCGATCCGGAGCTGGCCGCCGAGCTGCGCTCGTCCTTCGACGAGGACGTCACCGGCGAGGACTCCTTCCTCGCGTTCCTGGACGCCTGGTGGCCCGAGCTGACCCCGGGCGCCGTGCTCGCCGCGATGGCCGACGAGAAGCGGCTGGGCCGCTGGGCCAGGCGGATCCTCAACCCCGGCGAGGTCCGCAAGGTCGCCCGCTCGCTGCGCAGGGACGGCCACTCCGTGCACGACATCGCCATGCTCGACGAGTTGCAGGCGATCCTCGGCACCCCGGCGCGCCCCCGCAAGAAGCGCGAACTCGATCCGCTGGACCAGCTCACCGGCCTGGAGGAGCTGATGCCGGTGCGCGAGGAGACCCAGCGCGAGCGGGCCGAGCGGCTGGCGCAGGAGCGCACCGAGTACGCGCACGTCATCGTGGACGAGGCGCAGGACCTCACGCCGATGCAGTGGCGGATGGTCGGCCGCCGCGGCCGGCACGCCACCTGGACGGTCGTCGGCGACCCCGCCCAGTCCTCCTGGTCCGACCCGGACGAGGCGGCCGAGGCCCGCGACGAGGCCCTCGGCACCCGGCCCCGGCGCCGCTTCCAGCTCACTGTGAACTACCGCAACCCGGCCGAGATCGCCGAGCTGGCCGCGCGGGTGCTCGCGCTCGCCATGCCCGGCTCCGAGGCGCCGTCCGCCGTACGGTCCACCGGCGTCGAGCCGCGCTTCACTGTCGTACGGGACTCCCTGGAGCGGACCGTGCGCGCGGAGGCCGAGCGGCTGCTCGGCCTGGTGGACGGGACGGTCGGCGTGGTCGTCGCGATGAACCGGCGCGAGGAGGCCCGGCGCTGGCTGGCCGGGCTCGGCGACCGCGTGGCGGCCCTGGGCAGCCTGGAGGCCAAGGGCCTGGAGTACGACGCGACGGTCGTCGTCTCGCCCGCGGAGATCGCCGACGAGTCGCCGGCCGGTCTGCGGGTGCTGTACGTGGCGCTGACCAGGGCCACCCAGCAGCTCACGGTGGTGTCGGGGGAGCGGGACGAGCCGGACGCGGCGGGGGTGCCGGACCTGCTCCGGGACTGAGCCCCGGTCGGGGGAATGGCCTTACGGGATCCGTTTGTTAGCCTGGGTGTGGCACCGGCCCGATCCAAGCCCCCGGGCCCAACCTTCGTCCCTCAGAGGGACCACTTGCCGCGAGGCGAGCATGGCGGGTCGGTGTCATGAACGAGAGGAGAGACCCACGTCGCGACAGTGGCGTGGGTCTCTTTCTTTGTCCGGTCGTTTCTCGTAGGCTGAGGTCGTTTCGCATGGTGGAAGTGAATTTCCGAAATCATGCGCGACTCATGAACACAACGTCCGCAATCCAGGGCGACTACCACGTACTCCGCGGTAGGTGCGACGATCGGACGGCACAACTCGCGACACGGTGAAAGCAGAGGAAGTCGGCCATGGCAACGGCGCCCAGCGTCTCCTACTCGATGACGATCCGGCTGGAGGTGCCCGCGAGCGGAACCGCCGTCTCGCAGCTCACCAACGCCGTGGAGTCCTCCGGAGGCTCGGTGACCGGCCTCGACGTCACCGCGTCCGGTCACGAGAAGCTCCGTATCGACGTCACCATCGCGGCCACCTCCACGGCCCACGCCGACGAGATCGTCGAGAAGCTGCGCGGCATCGAGGGCGTCACGCTCGGCAAGGTCTCCGACCGTACGTTCCTGATGCACCTCGGCGGCAAGATCGAGATGGCGTCGAAGCACCCCATCCGCAACCGTGACGACCTCTCCATGGTCTACACGCCCGGCGTGGCCCGCGTCTGCATGGCCATCGCCGAGAACCCCGAGGACGCCCGCCGCCTCACCATCAAGCGCAACTCCGTCGCGGTCGTCACGGACGGCTCCGCCGTGCTCGGCCTCGGCAACATCGGCCCCAAGGCGGCGCTGCCCGTCATGGAGGGCAAGGCGGCCCTCTTCAAGCGCTTCGCCGGCATCGACGCCTGGCCGATCTGCCTGGACACCCAGGACACCGACGCCATCGTGGAGATCGTCAAGGCGATCGCCCCCGGCTTCGCCGGCATCAACCTGGAGGACATCTCCGCGCCGCGCTGCTTCGAGATCGAGGCCCGGCTGCGCGAGGCCCTCGACATCCCCGTCTTCCACGACGACCAGCACGGCACCGCCATCGTCGTGCTCGCCGCGCTGACCAACGCCCTGCGCGTCACGAACAAGGCCATCCAGAACATCCGGGTCGTCATGTCCGGCGCCGGCGCGGCCGGCACGGCCATCCTCAAGCTGCTCATCGCCGCCGGGGTGAAGAACGCCGTCGTCGCCGACATCCACGGCGTCGTCCACGCCGACCGCGAGGACCTGGTGAACGCCCCGGCCGACTCGCCGCTGCGCTGGATCGCCGACAACACCAACCCCGAGGGCCTCACCGGCACCCTGAAGGAGGCCGTGCGCGGCGCCGACGTCTTCATCGGCGTCTCCGCCCCGAACGTCCTGGACGGGACCGACGTGGCCGCCATGGCCGAGGGCGCCATCGTGTTCGCGCTCGCGAACCCCGACCCCGAGGTCGAGCCGGCGATCGCCCGGCAGACGGCGGCCGTCGTGGCCACCGGCCGTTCGGACTTCCCGAACCAGATCAACAACGTGCTGGTCTTCCCGGGTGTCTTCCGCGGCCTGCTGGACGCCCAGTCCCGCACGGTGAACACCGAGATGATGCTTGCCGCCGCGAAGGCCCTCGCCGACGTGGTCACCGAGGACGAGCTGAACCCGAACTACATCGTCCCCAGCGTCTTCAACGACAAGGTCGCGGGCGCGGTCGCCGGGGCGGTCCGCGAGGCCGCCAAGACGGCCGGCGTGACGGTCTGAGCACGGCGTGTCGTAGTGTGCGGGGGGCTGTGAGGATCACCACGGCGGCCCCCGCACCGGCGCGTCGTGGAACCGCCAGGTGCCGCACGCGCTCTAGGGTGACGGCCGAGCGGGCGCTTTTCGTGTGACTCCCCAGGGTGTTCTCACGACTCCTACGGGTGCCGGATTGGCTTTCCCGCCGCAGGTAGGGGCAGGATGCTCCTCCAGGGACTCAGTCCCCGGGGGCACCCCCAAGGGCGCGAGCGCATCGGCATCGCAGTGCCTCGGGCGGCTTCGCCGCGTGGCACACCCCAACGGCAAGAAATACACGGGAGTAACAACATGAACCGCAGTGAGCTGGTGGCCGCGCTGGCCGACCGCGCCGAGGTGACCCGCAAGGACGCCGACGCCGTGCTGGCCGCGTTCGCCGAGACCGTCGGCGAGATCGTCGCCAAGGGCGACGAGAAGGTCACCATCCCCGGCTTCCTGACCTTCGAGCGCACGCACCGTGCCGCTCGTACCGCCCGCAACCCGCAGACCGGCGAGCCGATCAACATCCCGGCCGGCTACAGCGTGAAGGTCACCGCGGGCAGCAAGCTCAAGGAAGCCGCCAAGGGCAAGTAACCGCCCCGCTTCGAGGCGCCGGTCCACCGGACCCGAGAGCGCCGAAAAAGGGCGGCCCCCCTCCACCGGAGGGGGGCCGCCCTTTTCGGCGTCCGTGACGGCGGCTAGCCGAGCGCCTTGCCCGGCAGCTCCACCTTCGCGCCCAGCTCCATGAGCTTCTCCATGAAGTTCTCGTAGCCGCGGTTGATCAGGTCGATGCCGTGGACCCGGGACGTGCCCTCGGCGGCCAGGGCCGCGATGAGGTACGAGAAGCCGCCGCGCAGGTCGGGGATGACCAGGTCGGAGCCCTGGAGCCGGGTGGGGCCCGAGACGACCGCGGAGTGCAGGAAGTTGCGCGCGCCGAAGCGGCAGGCCGAGCCGCCCAGGCACTCGCGGTAGAGCTGGATGTGCGCGCCCATCTGGTTCAGCGCGGAGGTGAAGCCCAGCCGGGACTCGTAGACCGTCTCGTGGATGATGGACAGGCCCGTGGCCTGGGTGAGGGCCACCACCAGCGGCTGCTGCCAGTCGGTCTGGAAACCGGGGTGCACGTCCGTCTCCAGCGCGATGGACTTCAGCTGCCCGCCGGGGTGCCAGAAGCGGATGCCCTCGTCGTCGATCCGGAAGGCACCGCCCACCTTCCGGTAGGTGTTCAGGAACGTCATCATCGAGCGCTGCTGGGCGCCGCGGACGTAGATGTTGCCGCCGGTCGCCAGGGCCGCGGAGGCCCAGGAGGCGGCCTCCAGGCGGTCGGGGAGGGCGCGGTGGTCGTAACCGCCGAGCTTGTCCACACCCGTGATGCGGATCGTGCGGTCGGTGTCCATCGCGATGATCGCGCCCATCTTCTGCAGCACGCAGATGAGGTCCTCGATCTCCGGCTCGACGGCCGCGTTGGACAACTCCGTGACACCCTCGGCCAGTACGGCCGTCAGCAGCACCTGCTCGGTCGCGCCGACCGACGGGTACGGCAGTCGGATCTTCGTACCGCGCAGCCGCTGCGGGGCCTCCAGGTACTGGCCGTCCGCCCGCTTCTCGATGACCGCGCCGAACTGCCGCAGCACGTCGAAGTGGAAGTCGATGGGCCGGCCGCCGATGTCGCAGCCGCCGAGGCCCGGGATGAACGCGTGGCCCAGGCGGTGCAGCAGCGGACCGCAGAACAGGATCGGGATCCGGCTGGAACCCGCGTGGGCGTCGATGTCGGCCACGTTGGCGCTCTCGACCCGCGTCGGGTCGAGCACCAGCTCGCCGGGCTCCTCGCCCGGACGGACCGTCACCCCGTGCAGCTGGAGCAGGCCGCGGACGACCCGCACGTCACGGATGTCCGGAACATTGCGCAGTCGGCTCGGCTCGCCGCCCAGCAGGGCGGCGACCATGGCCTTCGGTACGAGGTTCTTCGCACCGCGGACACGGATCTCGCCCTCCAGCGGGGTTCCGCCGTGGACAAGCAGGACATCGTCGTTGACGGTCATGAATCTCGCGTTCCGATGAGTGGGTCAGGGGCCGGCCGATCACTGTGCGCAGGGGCCGGGAAGACAGGGTAATCGCCGATCACCCCCCGCCCGTAAGCCCGAGGACCGCCCAGCCGCGTCATAGCCTTGTCACAACACGAACCGTTCCCCGCCGGGCACATGCGGTCACCGGTGCCCGGGCGTGCGCCCCCCGGCCTCCGTACGCCCTGAGCAGGCTTCACTCCGGTGCGCCCGATGGGGTCCCCACACCGGGGGAAGATGCGGGATCATGTCTGGCATGACCGAGGTGTCCTCGCTCACAGGGCGGCTGCTCGTGGCCACGCCCGCCCTGGCGGACCCGAACTTCGACCGCGCGGTGGTGCTCCTCCTCGACCACGACGAGGAGGGTTCCCTCGGTGTCGTCCTCAACCGCCCCACCCCGGTGGGCGTCGGCGACATCCTGGAGGACTGGGCCGAGCTGGCGGGCGAGCCCGGCGTGGTCTTCCAGGGCGGCCCGGTGTCGCTGGACTCGGCGCTGGGCGTGGCGGTCATCCCGGGCGGCGCCGACGGCGACCGGGCCCCCCTCGGCTGGCGGCGGGTGTACGGCGCGATCGGCCTGGTCGACCTGGAGGCCCCCCCGGAACTGCTCGCCTCGGCCGTGGGCAGCCTGCGGATCTTCGCCGGGTACGCCGGCTGGGGCCCGGGCCAGCTGGAGGACGAGCTGGTGGAGGGCGCCTGGTACGTCGTGGAGTCCGAGCCCGGTGACGTCTCCTCCCCGGCCCCGGAGCGGCTCTGGCGCGAGGTGCTGCGCCGCCAGCGGGGTGAGCTGGCGATGGTGGCCACGTATCCGGACGACCCTTCGCTCAACTGATGCCTGTGAGCTTCAGTACTCTTGCTGATATGAGCACTCTCGAGCCCGAGCGCGGGACTGGTACGGGGACCCTCGTAGAGCCGACGCCACAGGTGTCCCACGGCGACGGCGACCACGAGCGCTTCGCCCACTACGTCCAGAAGGACAAGATCATGGCGAGCGCCCTCGACGGGACCCCCGTCGTGGCGCTGTGCGGCAAGGTCTGGGTGCCGGGCCGCGACCCGAAGAAGTACCCCGTGTGCCCCATGTGCAAGGAGATCTACGAGTCCATGGGCAGCGGCGGCGACGAGGGCAAGGGCAAGGGCGGCGACAAGAAGTAGGCCACCGGCCCGCCGGCGGTGAGATCCCCGGGACGTGCGTCCGGCACGCCCCGGGGATCTTCGCGTTCTCCGGCCGACCGATGGTCCAGACCTCTTGTGGGGTCTCCGCCCGGTCCCTAGCCTTCGGTACGACGCGAGGGGCTCGTGAGGGGCTGATGTGGTGGATCTGATTCCGGCGCCGCGCGCCGTCGAGGTGCCGTCGGGGTCCGGAGTGCCGGGGTCCGGGGTGCCGTCGGGGTCCGGAGTGCCGGGGTCCGGGGTGCCGTCGGGGTCCGGAGTGCCGGGGTCCGGGGTGCCGTCGGGGTCCGGGGTGCCGCTCGGCGACGGCACCACGCTGTGGGCCGGTCCGGGCGCGGAACGCGCCGAACGCTGGCTGCGCGCCACCCTCGGCGCCGCCCTGGGCCTGCCGCTGCGCCCCGGGGAGCCGGACGCCCGGGACGGCGTACGGCTGCTGCTGGACGAGGCCCTCGCGCCCGAGGCGTACCGGCTGAGCGCGGTCCCCGGGCAGGGCGTGGAGATCCGCGGCGGCGGGTCCGCGGGCGTGTTCTGGGGCGCGCAGACCCTGCGCCAGCTGCTCGGCCCCGACGCCTTCCGGCGCGCCCCCGTCCGCCGGGCCGGCGCGCTCTGCCTCCCGCACCTGGTCGTCGAGGACGCCCCCCGGTTCCGCTGGCGCGGCCTCCTGCTCGACGTCGCCCGGCACTTCATGCCCAAGGACGGTGTGCTGCGCTATCTGGACCTGATGGCCGCGCACAAACTCAACGTCCTGCACCTGCACCTGACGGACGACCAGGGCTGGCGCATCGAGATCGAGCGGTATCCGAAACTGACCGAGATCGCCTCCTGGCGCCCGCGGACGAAATTCGGCCACCGGGCCTCACCCCTGTGGGACGACAGACCCCACGGCGGCTTCTACACCCACGACGACATCCGGGAGATCGTCGCCTACGCCGCCGAGCGGCATATCAGCGTCGTCCCCGAGACAGACGTACCCGGGCACTCGCAGGCCGCCATCGCCGCGTACCCCGAACTCGGCAACACCGACGTCATCGACACCACCGCCCTCTCCGTCTGGGACACCTGGGGCATCTCCTCCAACGTACTGGCCCCCACCGACACCACCCTGCGGTTCTACGAGGGGGTGTTCGAGGAGGTCCTGGAGCTGTTCCCCGCGGACGCCGCCGCGTTCTCGGCGTTCGTGCACATCGGCGGCGACGAGTGCCCCAAGGAGCAGTGGGCGCGGTCCGCGACCGCCCAGGCCCGCATCGCCGACCTCGGCCTCGCCGGCGAGGACGCGCTGCAGTCCTGGTTCATCGGGCACTTCGACGCCTGGCTCACCGCGCGCGGGCGCCGCCTCATCGGCTGGGACGAGATCCTGGAGGGCGGGCTCGCACCCGGCGCGGCCGTCTCCTCCTGGCGCGGCTACGCGGGCGGGACCGCCGCCGCGCGGGCCGGCCACGACGTGGTCATGTGCCCGGAGCAGTACGTCTACCTGGACCACCGTCAGGCGCCGGGCGAGGACGAGCCCGTACCGATCGGCTACGTGCGCACCCTGGAGGACGTCTACCGGTTCGAACCGGTGCCGCAGGGGCTCACCGAGGCGGAGGCCCGGCATGTGCTGGGCACCCAGGCCAACGTGTGGACCGAGGTGCTGGAGGACTCCGCGCGCGTGGACTACCAGGCGTTCCCGCGCCTCGCGGCCTTCGCCGAGGTCGCCTGGAGCGCGCTGCCCGCCCCGGCGGAACGCGACTACGCGGACTTCGCCCGCCGGATGACCGCCCACTACCGGCGACTTGACGCCCTCGGCGTCGCCTACCGGCCGCCCACCGGACCGCGTCCCTGGCAGCGCCGCCCCGGCGTGCCCGGCCGCCCGGTCGAGGGGCCGCCCCCGCACCGGTGACCGCGCTCGCCCGCCCCGGAGAGGTAACGGAAAAACCCCGCCAGGATCACCGAAGAGTGGCAATCCGCGCGCACCGGCGATGCCGTGCGAAAACGGACCATCTCCCCGATGAGGTGGGCGAATGCCTCCTAGCGGACCCCCGCGTTCGGGCGTTGCGAAGATGTGCCAGAGTTGCGTCGTCCGCCCTGTCAGCACGTACCGTACGGCAACACAGGCGGGACCAGGTGGGGCAGCGGGAAGGGGCAGCCGGTTTGACCACGCACGCACCGCAGGCGGCGCAGGCCGTCACCTTGCCCACGACACTGGACGAGGCCGTGGCGGCCCTCACCGCCATGCCCGCCGCCGTCCCCGTGGCCGGCGGCACCGATCTGATGGCCGCCGTCAACTCCGGCCAGCTCAGGCCCGCGGCGCTGGTCGGCCTCGGCCGGATCAGCGAGATCCGCGGCTGGCAGTACCAGGACGGCCACGCGCTGCTCGGCGCCGGTCTCACCCACGCGCGCATGGGCCGCCCCGACTTCGCGGCCCTGATCCCGGCGCTCGCCGCCGCCGCGCGCGCCGCGGGTCCGCCGCACATCCGCAACGCGGGCACCCTGGGCGGCAACATCGCCTCGGCCGCGCCCACGGGCGACGCGCTGCCAGTGCTGGCCGCCCTGGAGGCGACGCTGATCATCGCGGGTCCGGGCGGCGCCCGCCGCGAGATCCCGGTGTCGCACCTGCTGGCCGGCGTGGAGATGCTGCGCGGCGGCGAACTCATCGGCTACGTGCGCGTACCGCTGCTGCACGCCCCGCAGGTCTTCCTGAAGGCGACCGGACGCACCGGCCCGGGCCGCGCGCTGGCCTCCGTGGCGCTCGTCCTCGACCCGGCCCGACGCGGTGTGCGCTGCGCGGTGGGGGCCATAGCGCCGATGCCGCTCCGGCCCCTGGAGGCCGAGCAGTGGGTCGCCCAGCTGATCGACTGGGACAACGACCGCGCCCTCGTCCCGGAGGCCCTGCACGCCTTCGGCGAGTACGTCGCGGCGGCCTGCATCCCCGACCCGGGCCCCGAGGCCGACGGTTCGGTGACCCCGCTTCCGCCCGCCGTACTGCACCTGCGGCGCACCGTCGCCGCGCTGGCCCGACGAGCACTGGGGAGGGCGCTGTCGTGACCGACGACCAGCACGGAGAGGGCACGCCCCAGGGCGGCGGCCGCTGGGACCCGCTGCCCCAGGGCGACTACGACGACGGCGCCACCGCCTTCGTCAAGCTCCCCGAGGGCGGCATCGACGCGCTGCTGTCCGGCGACAGCCCGCTGGCCGCGCCCGGCCACGGCTACGTTCCGCCGCGGATAACGGCCACGCACGCGGCCCCCGACGACTGGCCCGCGCCCGACGGGGGCGGCCACTGGCCCGACCCGACCGCCGCACCGGCCCAGCCGCAGGCCGCCGACGACCGGTTCACGTACCGGCCCGGCGCCACCCAGCACTGGACCTTCGAGGAGCCCGCGGCACCGGCCGCCCCGGGGCACGACGTCACCGGCCAGTGGTCCATCCCCGTCGCCGGGGGCGAGCTGCCGGACGAGTCGGGCGAGTTCACCACGTCCGCGCTGGTCGAGCAGTGGGGCGGCACCCCGCCGGCCACGCTGCCCGGCGGGGCGCCGGCGCCCTGGGCGACGGACGGCGCGGGCCACGCCTGGGACCGGCCCGAGACCGGGACGGCCGCCCCGGCGCCGAACCCTGACGACCCCTCCGGCCACCCGGTGCGCGGCGCGGACGACCTCTCCGGCCACCCGGTGGGCGGCACACCCGACGCGTACGGTCCGCAGGAGGGCTACGGCTCGGCGGACGGGTACGGCCCGGGGCCGTCCGGGCACGCGGAGGACGGCTACACGCATCACGGCGATCACGGCGGTCATGACGTCCACGCCGACTCCGGGGACGCGGGGGAGGCCGAGGAGGCAGGCGCGCCCGGGGACGCGGGCCTGCCCGCCGAGCCGGGCCTACCGGCCGAGCCGGTCGCGTCCACCGAGCCGGTCGTGCACGCCGAGTCCGATACGGCGCCGGAAGCCGAGGCCCACGACCTCGCCGAGGCCGCTGAGGGCCCCGCTGACGCCCCCGCGGACCACGAGCACACCGCAGACCCGGCCGACGCCTCCCAGCCCGCCACAGCGGCGGCCACGGCCGAGCCGGCCGCCTCCCCGGACGCCCCCGGCGCCGACGCCGAGGACCCCGCGCCCCCGACGGAGGCGGCCGTACCCGAACCGGACGGCTCCTCAGAAGACGCGGACGCCGAAAACGGCGCCCCGCGCGCGGGGGAGGACGCCCCCGACGTCGACGGGGAGCAGGCGGCCGCACCGCTGCCACCGCACGACGACCACCCCCTCGCCTCCTACGTGCTGCGCGTCAACGGCGCCGACCGCCCGGTCACCGACGCCTGGATCGGCGAGTCCCTGCTGTACGTGCTGCGCGAACGGCTCGGCCTGGCGGGCGCCAAGGACGGCTGCTCGCAGGGCGAGTGCGGCGCCTGCAACGTGCAGGTCGACGGCCGCCTGGTCGCCTCCTGCCTGGTCCCGGCGGTCACCGCGGCCGGCAGCGAGGTCCGTACGGTCGAGGGCCTGGCCGCCGACGGGCAGCCCTCCGACGTCCAGCGCGCGCTCGCCCGCTGCGGTGCCGTGCAGTGCGGTTTCTGCGTGCCCGGCATGGCGATGACCGTGCACGACCTGCTGGAGGGCAACCCGGCGCCGAGCGAGCTGGAGGCGCGGCAGGCCCTGTGCGGCAACCTGTGCCGCTGCTCGGGCTACCGGGGCGTCCTGGAGGCCGTCCAGGAGGTCGTCGCCGAGCGCGAGGCGACCCGCGCGGGCGGCGAGCCGGAGGCGGAGGAGGCCCGCATCCCGCACCAGGCCGGCCCCGGCTCCGGCGGCGTCCACCCGTCGGCCTTCGAGGCGCCGGGCGCGTTCGACACCCCGCGCGCGGCCGAGCCGCACGGCATGCCGGACACGTACGACTCGCCGGACACGTACGACCCGTCGGAGGGGTACGACCCGTCGCGTCCGTACGAGGCGTCGGACCCGTCGCACCCGTACGGCACCTCGGACCCGTACGACCCGTCGGACCCCTACGGCACGCCCGACGCGTACGGTGCGCCGCCGGGACCGCAGGACCAGCACTACGGCCAGGACGGAGGCCAGGCGTGAGCAACGAAGCCGGCACCGCGACCACCGCCGCGGAACCCGCACCCGAGGCCGAGGCGTTGCCGCACGGCATCGGCGCCTCCCTGCCGCACGCCGACGCCCGCGCCAAGACCGAGGGCACCTTCCCGTACGCGGCCGACCTGTGGGCCGAGGGCCTGCTGTGGGCGGCCGTACTGCGCTCCCCGCACGCGCACGCGCGCATCGTCTCCATCGACACCACCCACGCGCGCGAGATGCCCGGCGTCCGCGCCGTCGTCACCCACGAGGACGTGCCCGGCACGCCCCGCCACGGCCGCGGCACGCCCGACCGGCCGGTGTTCGCCTCCGAGGTCGTACGGCACCACGGCGAGCCCATCGCCGCCGTCGCCGCCGACCACCCGGACACCGCGCGGATGGCCGCCGCCGCCGTCATCGTCGAGTACGAGGTGCTCGACCCGGTCACCGACCCGGAACACGCCTTCGAGGCGGAGCCGTTGCACCCCGACGGCAACCTGATCCGGCACATCCCGCTGCACCACGGCGACCCGGAGGCGGCCGGCGAGGTGGTGGTCGAGGGCCTGTACCGCATCGGCCGCCAGGACCCGGCCCCGATCGGCGCCGAGGCCGGTCTCGCCGTACCGCGCCCCGACGGCGGGGTGGAGCTGTACCTGGCCTCCACCGACCCGCACACCGACCGCAACACGGCCGCCGCCTGCTACGGCCTGCCCCCCGATCGGGTGAAGATCGTCGTCACCGGGGTGCCCGGCGCCACCGCCGACCGCGAGGACCAGGGCTTCCAGCTCCCGCTCGGCCTGCTCGCCCTGAGGACCGGCTGCCCGGTGAAACTCACCGCCACGCGCGAGGAGTCCTTCCTCGGCCACGCCCACCGCCACCCCACCCTGCTGCGCTACCGCCACCACGCCGACGCCGAGGGCAGGCTGGTGAAGGTCGAGGCGCAGATCCTGCTGGACGCGGGCGCGTACGCCGACACCTCCGCCGACGCGCTCGCCGCCGCCGTCTCCTTCGCGTGCGGCCCGTACGTCGTCCCGAACGCCTTCATCGAGGGCTGGGCCGTCCGCACCAACAACCCGCCCTCCGGACACGTGCGCGGCGAGGGCGCCCTGCAGGTGTGCGCCGCCTACGAGGCGCAGATGGACAAGCTGGCGAAGAAGCTGGGCCTGGACCCGGCCGAAGTACGCCTGCGCAACGTCCTCGCCACCGGTGACGTCCTGCCGATCGGCCAGACCGTGACCTGCCCGGCCCCCGTCGCCGAACTCCTCCAGGCGGTACGCGACTTCCCGCTCCCGGCGCTGCCCGTGGACACCCCCGAGGAGGAGTGGCTGCTGCCCGGCGGCCCCGAGGGCGCGGGCGAACCGGCCGCGGTGCGCCGGGGCGTCGGCTACGGCCTGGGCATGGTGCACATGCTCGGCGCGGAGGGCGCCGACGAGGTGTCGACCGCGACCGTCAAGGTCCACGACGGCATCGCGACCGTGCTGTGCGCGGCCGTCGAGACCGGCCAGGGCTTCACCACGCTGGCCCGGCAGATCGTCCAGGAGACCCTCGGCGTCGAGGAGGTCCACGTCGCCCCGGTCGACACCGACCAGCCGCCGGCCGGCGCGGGCTGCCGGGGCCGGCACACCTGGGTGTCCGGCGGCGCGGTGGAACGCGCGGCCAAGATGGTCCGCACGCAACTGCTCCAGCCGCTCGCGCACAAGTTCGGCATGTCCACCGAGCTGCTCCAGATCACCGACGGCAAGATCACCTCGTACGACGGCGTCCTGTCGACCACCGTCACCGAGGCGATGGAGGGCAAGGAGCTGTGGGCCACCGCCCAGTGCCGCCCGCACCCCACCGAGCCGCTGAACGCCTCCGGCCAGGGCGACGCCTTCGTCGGCCTCGCGTTCTGCGCGATCCGCGCGGTGGTGGACGTCGACATCGAGCTGGGCTCGGTCCGGGTGGTGGAGCTGGCGGTCGCCCAGGACGTGGGCCGGGTGCTGAACCCCGCGCAACTGGCGGCGCGCATCGAGGCGGGCGTCACCCAGGGCGTGGGCATCGCCCTCACCGAGAACCTCCGGGCGCCCCGCGGCCTGGTCCGCCACCCCGACCTCACCGGCTACGCCCTGCCGACCGCCCTGGACGCCCCCGACATCCGGATCGTGAAACTGGTCGAGGAGCGGGACGTGGTGGCGCCCTTCGGCGCCAAGTCGGTCAGCGCGGTGCCGGTGGTGACGGCACCGGCGGCGATCGCCTCCGCCGTCCGCGCCGCCACCGGCCGCCCCGTCAACCGCCTCCCGATCCGTCCGCAGGCGGCCGTGGTGACCGACCGATGACCACGCCACCGCCCGAGGGGCGACCCGCGCAGCCGTCCGGGGTACCTACGCAGCCGTCCGCGGAGCCCACATTTCCCGAGGGGCCCACCTCGCCCGAGGGGCCCCGCTACGAGCCACCGCCCAGCATGGGCAAGCTGGCCCTGTGGATCCTGGTGTTCGCGGTGGCGGCGCTGGCCGTCGTCCTGGGCGGGATCTACTTCACGTGAGGAACGGCGCCGCCACCGCGCAACGGGGCCGGCCCGCCTGACGTCTTGCCTCGTGAGGGCCGTTGTCAGTGGGGCGGCGTAGTGTGCGAAGTGGTGGGGGCACCTGCCCGCGGGTCGCGTACGACGGTGTGCGCCGGCCCGTCACGCACGGGGAAGATCGCGGGGGAGCGATGAGCACGACCGACACCGAAGTACCGGTGATCACGCTGACCGAGGCCGAGCTGGACCGGCTCGTCACGCACACGCCGACACGCGGCCTGCTCACCGGCACCGGCCTGCCCGCCGAGACCGACCTGCTCACCTTCTCCCCGCTGCGCACCCACGGCCTGCGCACGCTCGCCGACACCACCGAGAGCCCGTTCGTCCTCGCCGAGGAGCTGCGCGGCCGCCTGGTGATAGGCGAACTGCTCACCCCGGCCGGCATGGCGCGCGAGTCGATCCTGCTCGACGGCGCCACGGGCGAGCTCACCACGGCCTACCTCTTCGACCCGTCCGACGCCCGCCCCTTCGCGCCCTCGCTGGCCACACTGCTGCGTTTCGCCGCGGTCACCGAGGAACTGGCGGGCCTGCGCGGCCGTTTCGCCTCCCTGGCGGGCCAGTACGGCCCCCGGACGGCCACCGAGGCCTCCCGCCGCCTGCTCACCCTCTTCGAGGAGGGCACGGGCGGCGAGGTCCCGCCGTACTGGAAGGCGGCCGCGCTGATCCGCCCGCTCTCCCTCGTCGCCGGCCCCGGCACGGCTTCTGGTCTCACCCTCGACGTCCCGGCGCGCCTCCTGGACCAGGAGTTCGGCCAGGGCCGGGTGGCCCGCTTCGAGGAGGTCGACTTCCCGGCGACGCTCACCCACGAGCCGACCCGCCGCTTCCTGCGCGAGACGGGGTTGCCGGAGGAGGCGGTCTTCTTCCACGCCGACACGGACGTCCCGCTGCCGACGCTCCGCGAGTACTTCACCGAGGAGCGCCCCGAGTACCCCCTCGCGGAACTCCCGGCCCACTGCGACCACTTGATCAGGCTGGGCGGCCTGCCGGCGGACACCAGCCTGGTGGTCGACGGCAGAACGGGCGCGGTCCTCACCTTCGACGAGCCCGAGGCGGCCCTCCACCCTCTCAACACCGACGTCTCCACCCTGGCCTTCACCCTCTGGCTCATCCACCACGAGCGCACGATCGACACCCACCTGGGCCACGAACTGACCACCCGCGCCTACGACCACCTGGCCGCCGCCCTCACCCACACCCTGACCACCCTCGACCCCACGGGCACCCTCCCGGACACCACGTGGCACTACTGGACGGATCTGTTCCAGGACGAGGCGGGCGGGGTGCTCTGAGGCACCTCGTCCCGGTGCGTTTCCGGGTTTCGGTCACTCAGCGTGGCCGCCTCGCCCTACGGTGAGACGTGACGGTGTCGGCACGCACGGTGACGGAGGGGCGCGAATGACGGTCGGCGTGGAGGCGGAGCCGCTCAAGGACGAGGTGAGCGAGCGGAGCTGGGAGGTGGACCCGGACGACGAGTGGGGCGTCGCCGTCATCGCCACGGTGGGACGGCAGTTGAAGCTGCGCCGGGAAGCGGTAGGCATGAGGGCCGGGGACTTCGCCAAGGCCGTCGGCTACGGCGAGGACATGGTCTACAAGATCGAGAGCGGACAGCGGATCCCCAGGCCCGAGTACCTGGACAAGGCCGACGACGTCCTGCGGGCCGGCGGCCTGCTCTCGGCGATGAAGGAGGACGTACAGAAGGTCCGCTACCCGAAGAAGGTGCGGGCCTTGGCGGAGCTGGAGGCGAAGGCGGTCGAGATCGGCGTCTACGAGTGCAACAGTGTCCACGGGCTCTTGCAGACACCGCAGCACGCCCGGGCCCTGATCGAGGCAGCGCAGCCGCCGTACTCGCCGGACGACGTGGACCGCATGGTGGCTGCTCGACTGGCCCGGCGGTCGGTCTTCGAGCGCACACCGGCCCCGTCCATCCACTTCGTCCTGGAAGAAGCATCGCTGCGCCGCCGGGTCGGAGGCACAATGGTGTGGCAACGGCAGCTCGAACACCTTTTGGTGGTGGGGCAGTTGAACAACGTCTCGCTCCAGGTCATGCCGACGGACACGGATGCCCACCCGGGACTCGACGGAAAGATCGAGCTGCTGAAGTTTTCGGACGGCAAGGCAGTGGGCCGCTCCGACGGCCTGTTCAACGGCCGGCCCGTCTCCGACGCGAAGCAGCTCCGCATCCTGGAGCTGCAGTACGGCACGATCAGGGCGCAAGCTCTCCCGCGGCGGGAGTCGCTTGCCTTCATCCAGAAACTGCTGGGAGAGACATGACGCGCGAGGCCTCCGCCGGGCACCCCTCAGAACTGGCGTGGTTCAAGAGCAGCTACAGCAGTGGCACCAACGGCGAGTCCTGCGTCGAGGTGGCCACCACTGCCCGCACGGTGCACATCCGCGACTCGAAGTCCCTCGCTGGCCCGCAGCTCGCCGTCGCGCCGGACACCTGGACGGACTTCGTCTCGTACGCGTCCCGCAGCTGAGGCGACGAACGGTAGGGGCGGCACCCCTGGGTGCCGCCCTTTCGTTTCGCCTGGTTCAGGCTTCAGAGGCCGTGGCGGGAATCGAACCCGCGTAACTCGCTTTGCAGGCGAGTCCCTGAACCACTCGGGCACACGGCCGTGTTCGTGAGACGAACCTACGGGGGTGGGGTGGGGGGCTCAAGGGGAGTGGGGGTGCTGCAACGGGACTGCCATGTGCCGTTCATGGAAGGGGAGTGGTCGTAGGACCAAGGGGTGAGAGCGGGGTAGGGCTCCGGACAGGGGTCAAATAGGGGAACGGGGCTTACTCTGGCGGGCATGAGTGCCCTCGAGTCCCGTGAACCCGGTGTCCTTGATCCGCTCGGTGAGGCGAGCGAGGGGGTGCTGGGCAGGGCGTACCGGGCGCTGAGTGTCGGGATCGTGTCCGTCGTGGTGCTCATCGCCTTCGAGGCGACCGCCGTGGGGACGGCGATGCCGGTGGCCGCGCGGGAGCTGGACGGCCTGGCGCTGTACGCGTTCGCCTTCTCCGGGTACTTCACCACCAGCCTGTTCGGCATGGTGCTCGCCGGACAGTGGTCCGACCGGCGGGGCCCCCTGGGCGCCCTCACCACGGGCATCGGCGCCTTCGCGGCGGGGCTCGTCGTCGCCGGGACCGCGCAGGTGATGTGGGTGTTCATCCTCGGCCGGGCCGTGCAGGGACTCGGCGGCGGACTGGTCATCGTGGCCCTGTACGTCGTCGTCGGGCGCGCCTACCCCGAGCCGCTGCGCCCCGCGATCATGGCGTCCTTCGCGGCCGGCTGGGTCGTACCGTCCATCGTCGGCCCCCTCGCCGCCGGCGCCGTCACCGAGCACCTCGGCTGGCGCTGGGTGTTCCTCGGCATCCCGGTCCTCGTCGTGTTCCCGCTCGCCCTCGCCCTGCCCCAGATACGGCGCAGAGCGTCGGGCCCGGTGGACGGGGAGGCCGGCGCGGGCTCCTTCGACCGGCGGCGGATCCGGCTGGCGCTCGGCATCTCGCTGGGCGCCGGGCTCCTCCAGTACGCCGCCCAGGACCTGCGCCCGCTGTCCCTGGTGCCGGGGCTGGCCGGAGCCGCCTTCCTCGTGCCCGCCGTCCTCGGACTGCTGCCCCGCGGCACCTACCGGGCCGCCCGCGGCCTGCCCTCCGTCGTGCTGCTGCGTGGCCTGGCCGCCGGGTCCTTCGTCGCCGCCGAGTCCTTCGTGCCGCTGATGCTGGTCACCCAGCGCGGGCTGTCGCCGACCCTCGCCGGTTTCTCCCTGGCGGCCGGCGGCATGACCTGGGCGCTGGGGTCGTTCGTGCAGTCCCGGCCGCGCGTGGCGCCGTACCGGGACCGGCTGATGACCGTGGGGATGGTGCTGGTCGCCGCCGCGATCGTGACCGCGCCGAGTGTGCTCGTGCACTCCGTGCCGGTGTGGACCGTGGCCGTCGCCTGGGGTGTCGGCTGCTTCGGGATGGGGCTGGTGATCTCCTCGACCAGTGTGCTGCTGCTCCAGCTCTCCGCGCCCGAGGAGGCCGGCTCGAACTCGGCCGCGCTCCAGATCTCCGACGCCCTCGCCAACGTCGTCCTCCTGGCGGCGACCGGCGCGGCCTTCGCGGCCCTGGGCGGCGGCAGCACGGCGACCACCACGGACACGGCGGCCACGGCGGCCGGCACCGGGCACCCCGCTGCCTTCGCCGCCGTCTTCCTGCCGATGGCGGGGGTCGCTCTGGTGGGGGCCTGGGTGACGCGCCGGGTGCGGGAGCGCGTGGCCGCGCGGGCAGAGTGACGCCGTGGTCCCACCTGGGCGGGCCGAGTGACGGCCGTGGTCCCGCCTGGGCGGGCCGAGTGACGGCCGTCGTCCCCACGCGCGGGCAGAGTGACGGCCGGGTCCCCACCGCGCGGGCCGGGTGACTGCCGTGGTCCCCATCGCGCGGGCCGGGTGACCGCCGTGGTCCCACCTGGGTGGGCCGGGTGACGGCCGTGGTCCCACCTCGGTGGTCGTGCCGTCGGCGCGTCCCTGCGCCCCAAGTGACCCTCGGTGACCATGAGGTGCTCGCGGGTGTTGTGACGTGGCTCCCACCCGTGGGTGACCCGCCCTGGTTCGCGCGCTGAGCGCACGGCGGCGCCGGTAGGGTGGCCCGGTTGTCATACGTAGCCGCCCTACCCCGCACGGAGACCGTGACTACCGCCGCCGCTTCCGCCGCTTCCGCCGCGTCCGCCGCTCACTCGCACCACCTCTCGCCCGCCTTCCCGGGCCGGGCCCCCTGGGGTACCGCCAGCAAGCTGCGTGCCTGGCAGCAGGGCGCGATGGAGAAGTACATCCAGGAGCAGCCGCGCGACTTCCTCGCCGTCGCCACGCCCGGCGCCGGAAAGACGACCTTCGCCCTGACGCTGGCCTCCTGGCTGCTGCACCACCACGTCGTGCAGCAGGTGACGGTCGTCGCGCCCACCGAGCACCTGAAGAAGCAGTGGGCGGAGGCGGCCGCCCGGATCGGGATCAAGCTCGACCCCGAGTACAGCGCGGGCCCGCTCGGCCGGGAGTACGACGGGGTCGCCGTGACGTACGCCGGTGTGGGTGTGCGCCCGATGCTGCACCGCAACCGGGTCGAGCAGCGCAAGACCCTCGTCATCCTGGACGAGATCCACCACGCCGGTGACTCCAAGTCCTGGGGCGAGGCGTGCCTGGAGGCCTTCGAGCCGGCCACCCGGCGGCTCGCGCTGACCGGTACGCCGTTCCGGTCCGACACCAACCCCATCCCCTTCGTGACGTACGAGGAGGACAACGCCGGCATCCGGCGGTCCGCCGCCGACTACACCTACGGCTACGGTTCCGCCCTGTCGGACGGGGTCGTCCGGCCGGTCATCTTCCTCTCCTACAGCGGCAACATGCGCTGGCGGACCAAGGCCGGTGACGAGATCGCCGCACGGCTCGGCGAGCCGATGACCAAGGACGCGGTCAGCCAGGCCTGGCGTACGGCCCTCGACCCGCGCGGTGACTGGATGCCCAGCGTGCTGCGCGCCGCCGACCAGCGGCTGACCGAGGTCCGCAAGGCCATCCCGGACGCCGGCGCGCTCGTCATCGCCTCCGACCAGGACTCCGCGCGGGCGTACGCCAAGCTCATCCGGGAGATCACCGGTACGAAGGCGACGCTCGTGCTCTCCGACGACGCCGGGGCCTCGAAGCGGATCGACGACTTCAGCGCGAGCGACGACCGGTGGATGGTCGCGGTGCGGATGGTGTCCGAGGGCGTCGACGTACCGCGCCTAGCGGTCGGGGTGTACGCCACCACCATCTCGACCCCCCTCTTCTTCGCGCAGGCCGTCGGGCGCTTCGTACGGTCCCGGCGGCGGGGCGAGACCGCGTCCGTGTTCCTGCCGACCGTCCCCGACCTGCTGACCTTCGCCAACGAGATGGAGAAGGAGCGGGACCACGCCCTCGACAAGCCGAAGAAGGAGGGCGAGGAGGACCCGTACGCCGAATCCGAGAAGGAGATGGAGGAGGCGAACAAGGAGCAGGACGAGGACACCGGCGAGCAGGACATGCTGCCGTTCGAGGCGCTGGAGTCCGACGCGGTGTTCGACCGGGTGCTGTACGACGGCGCCGAGTTCGGTATGCAGGCGCATCCCGGGAGCGAGGAGGAGCAGGACTACCTCGGCATCCCGGGCCTGCTGGAGCCGGAGCAGGTGCAGTTGCTGCTGCAGAAGCGGCAGGCCCGGCAGATCGCGCACAGCCGGAAGAAGCCGGACGCGGAGGCCGACCTGCTGGAGCTGCCCGCCGAGCGGCGCCCGGTGGTCTCGCACAAGGAGATGATGGAGCTGCGCAAGCAGCTCAACACGATGGTCAGCGCGTACGTCCACCAGAGCGGCAAGCCGCACGGAGTGATCCACACCGAGCTGCGCCGGGTGTGCGGGGGGCCGCCGAGCGCGGAGGCCACGGCGGGGCAGTTGCGCCAGCGCATCGCCAAGATGCAGGAGTGGGCCACCCGCATGCGGTGACCCTCCACGGCTCCCAGGTCTTCCACCGCCGGAACCTCCGTTTCCCGAACACGCTTGCCCCCGTTCGGTCCCCTGTGCCGTGTGCGTATCCGGACGAATGCAGGCAGGCCGGATCTCGCCTTGCCCGGATTCTGGACGAAGACTTCCGCTCAGCGAACCGGCTCGCTACTGTCCCGCTACGCACACGCCCCGTGGCAGCGCCGCCGCGGAGCGCAGCCGTGAAGCGACTCGGCCCGGGAGCCGCCGGGCCGTCCTGCCGATCGGCGGCCTCTGAAGCGCGTCGCCGACGGGACTCGGTGACGACTCTTCCGCTCGGGGGTTGCCGACCTCACCGCCGAAGGAGTGGGCGTCGTGACCGCGGAGACCTCCCAGACGCTCGACCGGGGACTGCGTGTCCTCAAACTGCTGGCCGACACGGACCACGGGCTGACCGTCACCGAGTTGTCCACCAAGCTGGGCGTCAACCGGACCGTGGTGTACCGGTTGCTCGCCACCCTGGAGCAGCACGCGCTCGTACGACGTGACCTGGGCGGGCGAGCCCGGGTCGGACTCGGGGTGCTCAGGCTCGGACGGCAGGTGCATCCGCTGGTACGGGAGGCCGCGCTGCCCGCGCTGCGGTCGCTGGCCGAGGACATCGGGGCGACCGCGCACCTGACGCTCGTGGACGGCTCCGAGGCGCTGGCCGTGGCGGTGGTCGAGCCGACGTGGACGGACTACCACGTGGCCTACCGGGCCGGGTTCCGGCACCCGCTGGACCGGGGCGCGGCCGGCCGGGCGATCCTCGCCGCGCGGCAGTCGCCGTCGGTCGATCCCGGGTACACCCTCACGCACGGCGAGCTGGAGGCCGGGGCGAGCGGGGCCGCCGCGCCCCTGGTCGGCGTGACCGGCGTCGAGGGCAGCGTGGGCGTGGTGATGCTGGCGGACGCCGTACCCGAGCGGGTCGGCGCACGCGTGGTGGAGGCGGCCAGGGAGGTCGCGGAGGCCCTGCGCTGACCGTGCGCGCAGGTGCGGTGAGCCCGCATCGGTGAGCGCCTCACCGGTGAGGCGACCGGTCAGCCCCGCTTGGTCGGTCCGCCAACCCCGCCGGCCCGTCTTTGGCCGATCCGCACACCCCGGGGTCTTCCCCGTTCCGCATGATGCAGGGGCATCCGGCTTTCCCGAACCCGCCGGCCCGCCCAGCCCCAGGAAGATCCCGCATGAGCGTCCTCGATCCCCGCGCCGACGTCGTCACCCTCACCCGCGCCCTCGTCGACCTGCCCTCCGAGAGCGGGGCGGAGGAGCGGATCGCCGACGCCGTCGAGCACGCCCTGCGCCGCCTGCCGCACCTCACCGTGGACCGGGTCGGCAACTCCGTCGTCGCCCGCACCGGCCTCGAGCGGAGGGAACGCGTTCTGCTCGCCGGGCACCTGGACACCGTGCCGGCCGCCGGGAACCTGCCCTCCCGGCTCGCCGACGGGCGACTCCACGGGCTCGGCGCCTGTGACATGAAGGGCGGTGTGGCCGTCGCGCTGCGGCTCGCGGCCACCGTGCCGGAACCGGCGCGCGATGTCACCTACGTCTTCTACGAGTGCGAGGAGGTGCAGGCGGAGCGCAACGGGCTCGGCCGGATCGCCGCCGCCCGGCCCGGGCTCCTGGAGGAGGCCGGTGTCGCGATCCTCATGGAACCCTCCGACGCCGGTGTCGAGGCGGGCTGCCAGGGCATCCTCACCGCCGACATCCTGGTCCGGGGCGCCCGCGCGCACACCGCCCGCGCCTGGCAGGGCACCAACGCCGCGCACAAGGCGGGGCAGGTGCTCCAGCGGCTCGACGCGCACGTCCCGGAGCGGGTCGTGATCGACGGGCTGGAGTTCCGGGAGGGGCTGAGCGCGGTCGCCGTACGCGCCGGGGTCGCCGGGAACGTCGTACCCGACGAGTGTGTCGTGACCGTCAACCACCGCTTCGCGCCGAGCCGTTCGGCGCAGGAAGCGGAGGCGTACGTGCGCGGGCTGTTCCCGGAGTACGAGGTGCGGGTCACCGAGGTGGTCGGCGGCGCCCTGCCGCACCTGGACCGGGTGGGCTCCCTCGCCACCGCCCTCGGGGCCGCGCCCCGGGCCAAGCTCGGCTGGACCGACGTGGCCCGGTTCGCTGCGCTCGGGGTGCCCGCGCTCAACTACGGCCCCGGCGACCCCGCGTTGGCGCACACGGCGGGGGAGTACGTCCCCGTGGCGCACCTGCGGCGGTGCGAGGAGCGGCTCAGGGCGTGGCTGCGCTGATCCCCGCCAGCGTCCGCAACTGCAGCCACAGCACCAGCCGTTCGTCGGGGTCGGCCAGGTCGATCCCGGTGTGCTGCTGGAGCTGCCGGAGCCGGTAGCGGCAGGTGTTGGGGTGGACGGCCAGCCGCTCGGCCGCGCCCGCCATGTCGCAGCCCGCGTCGAACCAGCAGATCAGGGTGCGGGCGTACGCGGTGCCGTGCCCGGCGTCGTACGCCAGCACCCGCCGCCAGGCGCCCGTGGCCAACTCCCGCCGCTCGGCCATCACTTCGCCCAGTCGCAGCAGTGTCACCCGGGCCCGCACCGCGTCCACCGCGACCACCGGCCCGGCGTCCGGCAGCCGCAGCACCAGGTCGGCGTCCGCCCGCGAGTCCGCGAGCCCCTCCGCGCCCGGCACCACCTCGCCCAGCGCGGCCCGCACCGGCACCCGCAACGCCTGCCCGGCCCGCGCCACGATGTCCTCGGCGAGCCTCGCGTGTCGCTCACCGGGACCCGGCAGCACCGCGTACACCACCCCGTCCAGCAGCACGCACGCGTGCCCGCCGTAGCGGGCCTCGCACTGCAGGCGTACGAGGTCCAGCAGGCGCAGCACGGTGCGTTCGGTGTCCGGGACGCTCGCGGCGGAGTCCAGGACGAAGGCCGCCACCCGGGCCGGGCCCGCGACCCCGAGCCGCTCGGCGGCCGTCGGCGCGTCCGCCGTGCCGTCCAGCAGGCGGCGCAGCAGGTCGCTGTTGCGGTGCCGGGCCAGTTCGCGCGCCGCGCGGGCCCGGAGCAGCAGCAGCGCGGCCGTGGAGGCGCCCCGGGCCAGGGTGTCCTCGGCGTCCGGGGCGAGCGAGCCCGCGTCGACCACCCACACCGAGCCGAGCGTCTCGCCGCCGGCCCGCACCGGCATCGCCAGCCGGGGCAGCAGGCCCGAGCCGGACAGCGCGGGCAGCCTGACCGGCCGGTCGGCGGCGAACAGCCGCCGGTACTGCTCGGAGTTCTCCGCGCCGGCCGGCACCTGGAGCCCGAGGATGCCCTGGCGCCGGTCCTCGTCCACCGGCTGCCCGGGGACGGTCGAGTAGGCGAGGATCCGCTGCCGGGGGTCCTCGATGGCGGTGGCCCCGCCGGTCGCCGCCGCGACCGCGTCGGCCAGCGCGAACAGGTCGCCGAGCCCGGGATCGGAGGAGGCGGCGGGCCGGGCGCCGAGGGCGGAGGCCAGCAGCAGGTGCACCTGGTGCCAGGCCGCGTCCTCGGCGACCGACAGCAGCGCGATGCCGTGCGCCCGGGCCTGGCCGACCGGCCCGTCGGCGCCCCGCACCACGCCCCCGGCCGCCTCCGCCTCCGCCACGCCCCGCACCACGATCCCGGCCAGTTCCGCCTCGGCCGCCGCCCGCACCAGCGGACCCGCCTCCGCCGCCCGGACCCCGACCGCCAGCAGCAGCGCGCCGGGCTGCCGGGGGAGCGGGACCCGGCCGTCGTGGAGGACCACCTCGGTGACCGGTACGGCCCGGCCCGCCGGGTCGGTGTGCAGGCGCAGGGCGGTGCCGCCGACGACGTCCAGGAGGTCGCCGAGGGTGCACGTTTCCATGGGGGACCTCGCGGTGCGGCTTGGCTGATGCTGCAACGAACGTACGCACCCGTTGGCCGCGCGCACAACACACGCCGGCCCGGGCCGCCCGAGACTCGGTGCCATGACAGCAGGCACGACAGCGGGCACGACCGCAGACACGACAGCAAGCACCGCGGGCACGGCCGCAAGCACCCCAAGCGCGACCGCGGGCACCACCGTCCGTACCGTCCACGACGTCACCGGGCTCGCGGCCGTCGCGGACCACTTCAGCGACGTCTGGCGGACGCCCCGCACCGCCCCGCCGTACCCGGCCGAGGTCCTGCACAGCCTGGTGCACGCCGGCGGCGCGGTACACGCCGTGTACGCCGGGCGGCGGCTGGCCGGCGCGGCCGTCGCCGTCCTGGGCCCGGACCGCGGCACGTACTCGCTGGTGGCCGCCGCCGAGCGGGGCCTGGGGCCCGCGCTGAAGCGGGCCCAGCGCGACTGGGCGCGCGCCCTCGGCGCCCGCACCATGCGCTGGACCTTCGACCCGCTCGTCGGCCGCAACGCCCGCTTCAACCTGGTCAAGCTGGGTGCCGTCGGCACCGAGTACCTGGTCGACTTCTACGGCCCGATGACCGACGGCGTGAACGACGGCGACGAGAGCGACCGGCTGACGGTGACCTGGGACCTGGCGGCGGCCTGGGACCCGGCGGAGCGGGGAGCGTCGTACGACGTCCCGCCCCGGGGGCAGGTCGTGCGCACCGCACCCGACGGCGGCCCGCTCGCCCGGCGCGCCGGCCGGCACCTCTGGTGCCGGGTCCCCGAGGACGTCGTCGCGCTGCGCGCCGGCGATCCCGCGCTGGCGCTGCGCTGGCGGCGCGCGGTGCGCGAGGTCCTCGGGGACGCCTTCACGGAGGGGTTCCGGGCCACCGGGATGTCCCGCGACGGCTGGTACACCCTCACCGGGACGGAGACGACCGCGTGAAGCTGGAGCGCGTGGAGATCGTGCACGTGGCGATCCCGCTGGTCACCCCGTTCCGTACGTCCTTCGGGACCATGACGGCGAAGGACACCTTCCTGCTGCGCGTCGTCACCGACCGCGCCGAGGGCTGGTCGGAGTTCGCCGCCGACCCCGAACCGCTGTACTGCCCGGAGTTCGTCGCCGGCGCCGAGATCGTGCTGCGCGACTTCCTGCTGCCCCGCGTGGCCGCGCTGCCGCACCTCACCACGGCCGCGCTGGCCCCGGCCATGGCGAGGATCAAGGGCCACGAGCTGGCGAAGGCGGCCCTGGAGACGGCCGTCCTGGACGCCGAACTGCGCTCCCACGGCATGCCGCTCGCCGCCTACCTGGGCGCGGTACGGGACCGGGTGCCGGCCGGGGTCTCCGTCGGCATCAGGAACTCGGTGCCCGAGCTGCTGGACGACGTCGAGCGGTACCTTGCCGAGGGGTACGTCCGGATCAAGCTGAAGATAGAGCCCGGCTGGGACGTGGAGCCGGTCCGGGCGGTCCGCGAGCGCTTCGGCGACGCTCTGCCCCTCCAGGTGGACGCCAACACCGCCTACACCCTCGCCGACGCCGAACACCTGCGGCGGCTGGACGCGTTCGGGCTGCTGCTCGTCGAGGAGCCGCTGGAGGAGAACAACCTGCACGCCCACGCCGTCCTCCAGCAGCGTCTGGCCACCCCCGTCTGCCTGGACGAGTCCCTGCACCACGCCCGCGACACCGCGTCCGCGATCGCGATGGGCGCCTGCCGGGTGGTGAACGTCAAGCCCGCCCGGGTCGGCGGCTACCTGGAGGCCCGCCGGGTGCACGACGTGGCCCACGCGCACGGCGTGCCGGTGTGGTGCGGCGGCATGCTGGAGACCGGCATCGGACGGGCCCCCAACCTCGCCCTGGCCGCGCTGCCCGGCTTCACCCTGCCCGGGGACACCTCGGCGTCCAGCCGCTACTTCGCCGAGGACCTCACCGAGCCGTTCGTCCTCAGCGACGGCCACCTGCCCGTCCCGACCGGCCCCGGCATCGGCGTCGAGCCCCGGCCGGACGCCCTGCGCCGGTTCACCCGCGAACGGCGGGACCTGTACCGGGCGTGAAGGGCTGCCCCTGGGTCCGCACGCGGCACGAGAGGGCACCTGGCCGTCACGTTAGATTGATCCCGTGCTCTCACGTCTCACACGCCCCCAGGCCCTCGCCGTCTGCGCGCTGCCCGTCGTGGCCCTGCTGGCCACGGCGGCCTTCGCGCCGCTGCCGTTCTCGGTGGCGCAGCCCGGCATGACGGCGAACGTGCTCGGCGGGAACAAGGGCACCCCCGTGATCACCGTCTCCGGCGCGCAGACCCGGAACACCAGCGGGCAGCTGCGGATGACCACCATCGAGGCGACCGGCCCCGACACCCGGGTCCACCTCGGTGACGTGCTCGGCAACTGGTTCCGCACCGACCGGGCCGTCATGCCGCACGACGCGGTCTACCCCAGCGGCGAGAACGTCAAGGAGATCGAGAAGCACAACGAGGCGCAGATGCAGCAGTCCCAGGACGCGGCGACCCAGGCGGCGCTGAAGTACCTCGGGCTGAGCGCCGGCAAGGTCAGGGTCACGCTGCGGCTCGCCGACGTCGGCGGGCCCAGTGCGGGGCTGCTGTTCTCCCTGGGGATCATCGACAAGCTCGACGGCGACGGCAGCGGCGGTGACCTCACGGGAGGCCGCACCATCGCCGGTACGGGCACGATCGACGCCGCCGGCAAGGTCGGCGCGGTCGGCGGGGTGGCTCTGAAGACGCAGGCCGCGCGCCGGGACGGGGCCACCGTCTTCCTGGTGCCGAAGGCGGAGTGCGCCGACGCCGAAGCCGAGCTGCCCAAGGGGCTGCGGCTGGTCGCGGTGACCACGCTGAAGGGCGCGGTCGACTCCCTGGTCGCGCTGGAGAAGGGCAAGGGGACGGTCCCCGGCTGCTAGCCCCCCCGGCCGTCAGCCCGGCGCCCGCACCCGTGCCCGCCTCCCGGCCGTCAGCCGGCGCCCGCACCCGCGCCCGTTCCCGTCCCCCGGTCCTCCGCCGCCTGCTCCACCAGCGGGATGATCCGCAGCGGGACCGGGTTCTCCATGACGATCGCCGTGGAGGCCCGCACGATGCCGTCGAAGCCGACGACCCGGTCGATCACCCGCTGGAGATCGGCGTTGGAGCGGGCGACCAGCCGGCACAGCATGTCCCCGCTGCCGGTGGTGGTCAGCAGCTCCAGCACCTCCGGCACGGTCGCCAGGTACGCCCGGACGTCGGGGCCCTGCCCCTGCCGGATCTGGAGCGTGGCGAAGGCGGTGACCGGGTAGCCGAGGGCCGCCGGGTCCACCTGCGGACCGAACCCGCGGATGACCCCGTTCGACTGGAGCCGGTCCAGACGCGCCTGCACCGTGCCCCGGGCGACCCCCAGCCGCCGGGACATCTCCAGCACCCCGATGCGCGGTTCCCCGGCCAGCAGCACGATGATCCGCCCGTCCAGATGATCGATCGCCACGGGACCCCCTGAGATGGTCATCCTGTACAGAAAGACCGCCGAGGCGGCCGTACCGCTGGTCATATTGCCCAGCGATGGAGCGAACTATTGCGCACCTTGCAGGTCGGGGCCACCCTTCGGCTATGACGCAGACCACACAGCACATCCCCGACACGACCGCCCGGCAGGACGACCCCTTCCCGGTCAAGGGAATGGACGCGGTCGTCTTCGCCGTGGGCAACGCCAAGCAGGCGGCGCACTACTACTCCACCGCCTTCGGCATGCGGCTGGTCGCCTACTCCGGACCGGAGAACGGCAGCCGCGAGACCGCGAGCTACGTCCTGGAGAACGGCTCCGCCCGGTTCGTGTTCACCTCCGTGATCAAGCCGAGCAGCACCTGGGGCCACTTCCTCGCCCAGCACGTGGCCGAGCACGGCGACGGCGTCGTGGACCTGGCCATCGAGGTCCCGGACGCCCGCCGCGCGTACGCCTACGCGATCGAGCACGGCGCGCGCAGCGTCGCCGAGCCGTACGAGATGAAGGACGAGCACGGCACGGTCGTCCTCGCCGCGATCGCCACCTACGGCGAGACCCGCCACACCCTGGTCGAGCGCACCGGCTACGACGGCCCCTACCTGCCCGGCTACACCGCCGCCCGGCCGATCGTCGAGCCGCCCGCCCAGCGCACCTTCCAGGCCGTCGACCACTGCGTGGGCAACGTCGAACTCGGCAGGATGAACGAGTGGGTGGCCTTCTACAACAAGGTCATGGGCTTCACGAACATGAAGGAGTTCGTGGGCGACGACATCGCCACCGAGTACAGCGCGCTGATGTCGAAGGTGGTCGCGGACGGCACCCTCAAGGTGAAGTTCCCGATCAACGAGCCCGCCGTCGCCAAGAAGAAGTCGCAGATCGACGAGTACCTGGAGTTCTACGGCGGCGCGGGCGTCCAGCACATCGCGCTCAACACCAACGACATCGTGCAGACGGTCCGCACCATGCGCGCGGCCGGCGTCGAGTTCCTCGACACCCCCGACTCGTACTACGACACCCTCGGCGAGTGGGTCGGCGACACCCGCGTGCCGATCGACACCCTGCGCGAGCTGAAGATCCTCGCCGACCGCGACGAGGACGGCTACCTGCTGCAGATCTTCACCAAGCCGGTCCAGGACCGGCCGACCGTGTTCTTCGAACTCATCGAGCGGCACGGCTCGATGGGCTTCGGCAAGGGCAACTTCAAGGCCCTGTTCGAGGCGATCGAGCGCGAGCAGGACAGGCGGGGCAACCTGTAACCGGCGGGCCGGGTACGCCGGACGGTCCCGAGGGCGCGCACCGGCGCGCCCTCAGGACTCGGGCGGCTCCTCCGCCGGCGGCTCGCCCAGCGTGCGCAGCGCCTCCCGGGCCGCCGGCACCCCGAGCGGCGAGAAGTACGGATTGATCCGCAGCGCCTCCTCCAGATACCGCCGCGCGGGCCCGTACCGCTCCAACTCGGCCTCGATCACGCCCCGGTGGTACGCGTACAGCGCGCTGCGCACGCCGCCGCCCTTCGTCTCGTCCGTCGCGGCGGTCGCGTAGGTGAGCGCCTCCTGGTCCTCGCCGGCCCGGTGCAGCGCCCAGCCCAGCGCGTCGGCCACCTCGGTCCCGGGCTGGCGCCGCCACTCCTCCTCCAGCCGCTCCACGGCGTCCACCGGATCCCCGTGGTCGGCCTCGAACCGGCCGATCGCCAGCTCCTCGTCCACCCCGCCCGCCACCGACTGCCGTACCGCCGCCTTCAGCCGCGCGTACTGCTCCTCGGCCGACCGGGTCTGCCCCAGCGACTCGTACAGCTCGCCCAGCTCCATCAGGACCCCCGGGTCCGGCTGCCGCGCCACGGCGGCCCGGTAGGCGGCCAGCGCCTGCGCGGTGTGGCCCTGCGCGGCCAGCGTCCGCGCCCGCCCGACCGGCGCCGTCCGCTGGTCGGGGTCGAGCCGCAGCGCCGCCTCGAAGTGCCGCAGCGCGTCCGGCAGATCCCCGCGCTCCCACGCCAGCTGCCCGAGCCCGGCCAGCCAGGCGGCCTGCTCGGCCGGGGTGCGGGCGGCGGCCGCCGCGTCGGTCAGCTGGGCCACCGCGTCCTCGCGCCAGCCCCGGTCCCGGTACACCGCCGCGGCCCGCGCCATCACCGCCGGCCGCTCCGCCGGGCCCGTGCGCAGCTCCATCAGCTTGTCCAGGGTGGCGCGGGCCCTGGTGTAGTCGCCGAGCCCGTCGTAGGCGTCGATCAGCGGCGGGTACGCCGACCACCGCTTCGGCGTCTCCTTCAGCGCCTGCTCGCCGTACCGCTTCGCCGCCGGGAAGTCCCGGCGCGCCAGCGCCAGCGCGGTCAGCCCGTCCAGCGCCTCGGTGTTCTTCGTGCCGCGCACGTCCAGCGAGGCCCGCAGCGCCCGCTCGGCCCGCGGGTAGTCCGCCGCGTCGCCGGTCCCGCGCCCGCGCGCCACGTACGCCGAGCCCAGCACCGCCCACGCCCGGGCGTCCCGCGGCTGCTCCCGCACCCGCTGCTCCTGGCGCCCGATCAGCCCCGTCAGCGCGGGCAGCGCGGCCGGCACCCCGTACGTCACCGCCGTCAGCGCCTGGGTCCGCGGCTGCGCCTGCGGGCCGGCGGCGGCCGGAGGGGCCGGCCGGGGCGGCCGGTGCTCCTCGCGCAGCAGCGCCAGCGCCGAGCCGGCGACGACACCGCCCGCCAGCGCGGCGACCAGCACCCGGCGCAGCACCCGCCGTGACCGGCGCGGTGCCGACGGCTCCGGGATCAGGGACGTACCCACGCCCTGTCGGTTGTCCATAACGCATACTGTGCGTCAATACGACGAGCACATCCGGGTGGCCCAAGGGCGGCGCGGTCGGGGTTCACACCGATGGCCGCGAGTGCCACGCTGTGATCATGAGCCGTATCGAAGCACCGCGCGACGAGCACACGGGGAACCTCACCGACCGGCTCCTGGCCGGCCTGCCGCCCGAGGCGGTCCTCACCGACCCCGACGTCACGGCCTCCTACGGACACGACATGGCGAGCTTCTGCCCCGCGGGCAGTCCCGCCGTCGTCGTCCTGCCGCGCACCGTCGAGCAGGTCCAGCACGTCATGCGCACCGCCACCGAGCTGCGCGTACCCGTCGTACCGCAGGGCGCCCGCACCGGCCTGTCCGGCGGCGCCAACGCCACCGACGGCTGCATCGTGCTGTCCCTCACCCGGATGGACCGCATCCTGGAGATCAGCCCCGTCGACCGGATCGCCGTGGTGGAACCGGGCGTGGTCAACGCGACCCTCTCCCGCGCGGTGGAGGAACACGGCCTCTGCTACCCGCCGGACCCCTCCAGCTGGGAGATGTGCACCATCGGCGGCAACATCGGCACGGCCTCCGGCGGCCTGTGCTGCGTCAAGTACGGCGTGACCGCCGAGTACGTCCTCGGCCTGGACGTCGTCCTCGCCGACGGCCGTCTGATGTCCACCGGCCGGCGCACCGCGAAGGGCGTCGCGGGCTACGACCTGACCCGGCTCTTCGTCGGCTCCGAGGGCTCACTCGGCGTCGTCGTCCGGGCCGTCCTCGCGCTGAAGCCCAAGCCGCCCCGGCAGCTCGTGCTGGCCGCCGAGTTCGCCTCCGCGGCCGCCGCCTGCGACGCCGTCTGCCGCATCATGGAGGGCGGACACGTCCCCTCCCTCCTCGAACTGATGGACCGTACGACGGTCAAGGCGGTCAACGACCTCGCCCACATGGGGCTGCCCGAGACCACCGAGGCCCTGCTGCTGGCCGCCTTCGACACCCCGGACCCGGCCGCCGACCTCGCCGCCGTCGGCGCCCTGTGCGAGGCCGCCGGCGCCACGCAGGTCGTGCCCGCCGAGGACGCCACCGAGTCCGAGATGCTGTTGCAGGCCCGGCGGCTCTCGCTGACCGCGCTGGAGGCCGCCAAGGGCACGACGATGATCGACGACGTGTGCGTGCCCCGCTCCCGGCTCGGCGCCATGCTGGAGGGCGTGGAGCGGATCGCCGCCAGGTACGACCTCACGATCGGCGTCTGCGCCCACGCGGGCGACGGCAACACGCACCCCACCGTCTGCTTCGACGCCCGCGACCCCGAGGAGTCCCGGCGGGCCCGCGAGTCCTTCGACGAGATCATGGCCCTCGGCCTGGAGCTGGGCGGCACCATCACCGGCGAACACGGCGTCGGCGTCCTGAAGAAGGAGTGGCTGGCCCGGGAGATCGGCCCGGTCGGGGTGCAGATGCAGCGGGCGGTGAAGCAGGTCTTCGACCCGCTGGGCATCCTCAACCCCGGCAAGCTCTTCTGACACCGGGCGTGCCGGGCACACCGGGCACGCCGGGCCGGTCGGCGGGCTCACTGCGCCAGCAGGTGGTCGAGTGCGTCGTCGAGGCCCAGCCGGGTGCCCTCCGTGCCCGGCGGCACCGCGCGCAGCGTCCGCTCCAGCCAGGCCGACACCTGCGGGACCGGCGCCTGGAGCAGCGCGTCGCCGTCCGGTGAACTGAGCGCCATCAGGACGACGCTGCGGCCGTCCGCCTTCGTCGGCCACACCCGCACGTCCCCGTTCCCGCACGGCCGGAACACCCCCTCCACCAGCAGGTCGCGGGCGAACGTCCAGTCGACGGGGTGCTCGGAGTTGATGTGGAAGGCGATGTGGACGGCGTACGGGTCGTCGGAGCGGTAGGCGAACCGGGCCGGGACCGGGACGCTCCGCTCCGGGGACAGGATGAGCCTCAGCTCCAGCTCGCGCTCCACCACGGTGTGCTGCATGACCTGCGTTTCCTTTCTGGCCGGGGCCGCTCGGACCGGGCCCGCACGGGGGAGAGGGGACGGGGGCCGGGGCATTACGCGGGTTCGGCACATTTTTTTCACCGGCCCGGGAGAGCGTGGTACGCCGTTGCCCACGAAGGGGTGGGTCCCGCGGGACTGGCGCTGTGGGCTGCCGCGGTCTGATAGATGTGGAGGCCCCCATCCCACCCCCGAGCAGATACGGGACGACGGACATGAGCGCCCCAACCCCGGCCCCAGGCGACGACCGGCCCCGCGAGGGCTACTACCCGGACCCGTCCATCCCCGGCTACGTCCGGTACTGGAACGGCGCCTCCTGGGTGCCCGGCACCAGCCGCCCGGCGCCGAAGGACGGCACCCCGCTCAGCCCTCCCCCGGGCACCCCGTCCGTAGAGGAAACGGGCCCCCACTTCTTCGACGAGGACCCACCGGAGGCCGTCCCGGGCGGCTCCGGTGCGTCCGGTGCGCCGGGTGGCGCGGATCCGTCGGGTGCCGTGGGCCGGCAGGGGCCCGCCGGCCAGCCCGGGACCTCGGGCCGGCCCGGCGTCGCCGGCCTGCCGGGCGCCGCGGGGCAGGGCGGCCAGGGCGGGCAGTGGGCCGGGACGGGTCAGGGCGCGCAGGGTGCGCGGTGGGGCGAGCCGGGCGTGCCGGGGCAGGTGGGTCGCGCCGGTCAGGGGGGCCCGGCGGGTCCTGGTGGTCAGGCCGGTCAGGCGGGCGCCGGTGCGCAGGGTGCCCAGTGGGGTGAACCGGGCGTGCCGGGGCAGGTCGAGCGCGCGGGCCAGGAAGGCCAGGCGGGCGGCCAGGCCGGGCCGGGCGCGCAGTGGGGTGAACCCGGTGTGCCGGGGCAGGTGGGGCGCGCGGGCCAGGGAGGCCAGGCCGGGCCGGTGGGGCAGGGTGCGCCGTGGAACCGGTCAGCGGCCCCGGGCCGGCCGGGGCTGCCGGAGCAGGCCGGTGGGCCCGCGCAGTGGGGTGGTTCCGGTGAGTCCGGTCAACCCGCGCACGGTGCCGGTGATGCCGATCCGGGTGGTCCCGACGGCCGTGCCACCAGCCGTGCCGACGGCACCGCGGCGATCCCCCCGGCGGAGGACGACGCCCCGGACCCCGGCACCTTCATCTTCCGCCGCCCGATCCCCGGCCCGGCGGCCGTCCGCACCGACGACGGCACGATGACGTTCCGCCCGGTACCGTCCGGGCCCCCCGCCCCCGACAGCGGACCGGCACAGGGCCTCGGCGGCGGCCCGGGGTTCAGCGCGGGGAAGGCCGCCGCGGCCCGGGCCGCCGGAGGCCAGGCACCGCCGCCCGCCCCCGCGGTACCGCAGCAGGCCGGCCCCGGTCAGGCCGCCGGTACCCCGCTGACCAACGGACCCGGCGGCGGTCAGGCCTCCTGGGCGCAGCAGGTGCACCAGTTGGCCGGGGGCGGGGACGAGCAGCCGGTCGCGCCGTGGAAGCCTCCGGTGGAGGACCTCTTCCAGGCCGCCGCCCGCCGGCAGGCCGCCGCCCGCCCGGCCGGACTCGGCAGGCGGCTCGCGGCGCGGCTGATCGACCTGGTGGCCGTGGGCGCGGTGACGTCCGCCGCCGCGGTCCCGCTCGGCATCCGGGCCGTGGACCACGTCCAGCAGAAGATCGACGCGGCCCGGCTGTCCGGCCACGAGGTCACCGTCTGGCTGGTGGACGGCACGACCGGCACCAGCCTCGGCGTCATCCTGGCCGTCCTGCTGCTGGTCGGCGTGCTGTACGAGGTGCTGCCCACCGTGAAGTGGGGCCGCACCCTCGGCAAGAAGCTGTGCGGTCTGGAGGTGCGGGACATCGAGGCGCACGAGCCGCCGGCGTTCGGTGCGGCCCTGCGCCGCTGGCTGGTGCTGAGCGTGCCGGTCCTGCTGGTGGTCGGGATCGTCGGCGTGCTGTGGTGCCTGTTCGACCGGCCCTGGCGCCAGGGCTGGCACGACAAGGCGGCCCACACCTTCGTGGCGGGCTGACGCCGGGACAGGGGCCGTACCCCGTACGGCCGCTCGCCGGATGCGGTTGCGGGATCGCCGGGTTCCACTCGGGCCATGAGCAGTGAACCGCCCCCCGGCTCCGGAGAGCAGCCCCCCGAGGACCCCTTCAGGAAGCGGCCCCCGTCGGACCAGGGTGCGGGCTCGCCGTACGGCGCCCCGTACGGCGGCGCCCAGCAGCCCCCGCCCCACGACGGCGGCCAGCCACCCCCCTACGGCGGCTCCCCCTACGGCGGCCCGGGCGGTCCCCAGGGCGGCGGTCCCTACGGAGGCGGTCCCTACGGAGGCGGTCCCTACGGCGGTGGCCCCCACGGCGGCTACCCCGCCGACCCGCTCGCCGGTATGCCCCCGCTCGCCGAGAGCGGCAAGCGGACGCTCGCGCGGATCCTCGACATGATCCTGGTCGGCATCGTCGTATGGCTGCTCACCTGGGCGTTCGGGGTGCGCGAGTACACCATGGACGGCAACCGGGTCGAGGTCGGCAGGTCCGTCGCCCAGTCGGTCATCGCGGCCGTGCTCTACGTCGCCTACGACACCGTCCTGATCAGCAGGTCGGGCCAGACCCTCGGCAAGAAACTGCTCGGCATGCGCGTGGCCAACCTGGAGAACGGCGCCACCCCCTCCGTCCGGTCCGCGCTGCTGCGCGCCCTGGTGCTGTGGCTGCCGTTCGCCTTCTGCTGCGCCTGCATCTGGACGGCCATCTCGGGCGGTTGGAGCTTCTTCGACAAACCGTACAAGCAGGGCCTGCACGACAAGGCGGCCAGGACGGTGGTGGTCGGCACCGGGTGAGCGCCGGCGCCGAGAGGGGCGTCACAGGGTCGTGGGGACCCGCTGCTCGTCCGTCACGGGCTCGGCGGACGGCCGCGCCGTGAGGTTTCCCGGGGAGGGGACCGTCAGGGCGACCAGCAGCCCCAGCGCGAGTGCCGCGAGGGCGATGACGGCGATTCCTGGGCCCGAACTCGTCTCGGACAGCAGCAACATGGCGAGCGTCGAGAAGATCACGGTGCAGGAACCGTAGGCGAGCTGTGCGGGTGTCGGACGAGGCATGGCAATCGTGTCCTCGGCAGTCATCGGAGGTACGGGGGGTGCCGTTCGACTCTCTTGGCCTGCATGCCCGAGTGGAATACCCGGTAAGCATGACCTAACTCACGGTACCGGTGCACGGGGGGCGCATGGAGTCACCCGTCCCACCAGACGGACGTCCCCCTGCGCCGGTCGGCAGGTCGACACGTGTCCGCAAAGCGAACGCCACCTCCGCATAGTGCACTTGTCCTGCTCAAGTCAAGATCTGTCTTTTCTTCTAAACCTCTAGTCAAATGTCGTCACTTGATTACACGCGTTGATCGTGCGCGCACGGATTCCTCCATGACCCGGAACCCCCTGTCCGTGTGCGCGGCGCGGGGGAGGAACTCAAGTGACCAGCAGATCCTGGACGTTCAGAGCGGCCGCGATCGGCGTGACGCTCGCGGCGGCCTCCGCCACGTTCGCCACCTTCGCCGTCGCCGAGGCGAGCACGCAGGCCCGGACCGCGGCCGCCAACCGGCACGACCCGGCTCCGGTGGGCCAGCAGAAGCACGACCTGGACGGCCCGCTCAGCAAGACCCAGGACGCCCAGCGCCAAGAGGCCCTGAACCAGCTCATAGCCGGCAAGGCCACCGCGCAGGAGCGCAACGGCTCCAAGGTCGTCAAGCTCAAGAGCAGCAAGGGCGAGAGCAAGTACGTCGAGCTGAGCCGCGAGAAGACCGACAAGATCTTCACGATCCTGGTGGAGTTCGGCAACCAGACCGACCCCAAGTTCGGCGGGACGCCCGGCCCGCTGCACAACAAGATCGCCGCGCCGGACCGCAAGAAGGACAACTCGACGGCCTGGCAGAAGGACTACAACCAGAAGCACTACCAGGACCTCTACTTCGGCACCGGCAAGAAGACCGAGTCGCTGAAGAAGTACTACGAGACGCAGTCCTCGGGCCGCTACTCGGTCGCCGGTGAGGTCACCGACTGGGTCAAGGTCCCCTACAACGAGGCGCGTTACGGCAACAACGCCTGCGGCCAGACCAACTGCCCGAGCGTGTGGAACGTCGTCAGCGACGGTCTGAAGGCCTGGGTCGCCCAGCAGAAGAAGGCCGGCCGCACCGACGCGGACATCAAGAAGGACCTCGCCAAGTACGACCAGTGGGACCGGTACGACTACGACCACGACGGCAACTTCAACGAGCCGGACGGCTACGTCGACCACTTCCAGATCGTGCACGCCGGTGAGGACGAGTCCGCCGGCGGCGGCGCCCAGGGCAAGGACGCGATCTGGGCCCACCGCTGGTACGCCTTCGGCTCCGACGCCGGCGCCACCGGCCCCCAGAACAACAAGCTCGGCGGCACCCAGGTCGGTGACACCGGCATCTGGGTCGGCGACTACACCATCCAGCCGGAGAACGGCGGACTCGGCGTCTTCGCCCACGAGTACGGCCACGACCTCGGCCTGCCGGACGAGTACGACACCGCCGGCGGCGACAACTCCACCGGCTTCTGGACCCTGATGTCCTCCGGTTCCTGGCTCGGCACCGGCAAGGAGTCCATCGGCGACCTGCCGGGCGACATGAACGCCTGGGACAAGCTCCAGCTGGGCTGGCTGAACTACGACACCGCCACGGCCGGCAAGCAGTCCACGCACAAGCTGGGCGTCGCCGAGTACAACACCTGGGACAAGCAGGCCCTCGTGGTCAACCTGCCCGACAAGGCGGTCACCACCACCATCACCGAGCCGGCGCAGGGCTCGACCCAGTGGTGGAGCGGCAGCGGCAACGACCTGAAGAACACGCTGACCCGGTCCGTCGACCTGACCGGCAGGACCTCGGCGAGCCTCACCCTGGACGGCTGGTGGGACACCGAGGAGGGCTACGACTACGTCTACACCGAGGTGTCGACCGACGGCGGCGCCAACTGGACCGCCCTGGACGGCACGGCGGACGGTCAGGCCCTGCCGAAGGACGCCAGCGGCAAGCCGGCGCTGACCGGCGCCTCGCAGACGCACAAGAAGCTGTCGTTCCCGCTCGACGCCTACGCGGGCAAGAAGATCGACCTCCGCTTCCGCTACGCCACCGACGGCGGTGTCGCGGGGAACGGCTTCACGGCCGACGAGATCGCCGTGACCGCCGACGGCACCCCGCTGTTCTCGGACAACGCCGAGACCGCGGACGCCGGTTGGACCGCGGCGGGCTTCTCCCGCATCGGCTCGTCCTTCACCAGGGACTACAAGCAGTACTACCTCGCCGAGAACCGCCAGTACGTGTCGTACGACAAGACCCTCAAGGTCGGCCCGTACAACTTCGGCTCCGCGAAGCGCCCCGACTGGGTGGAGCACTACCCGTACCAGAACGGCCTGCTGATCTGGAAGTGGGACACCTCCCAGGCGGACAACAACACCAACAGCACCAACGGCCACCCGGGCAGCGGTCTGATCCTGCCGGTCGACTCGCACTGGAAGGCGCTGAAGTGGGCCGACGGCACGCTGCTGCGCAACCGTGTCCAGGCGTACGACTCCCCGTTCAGCCTCTACGCCACGGACGGCATCACGCTGCACAAGGCCGACGTGGCGCTGAAGATCAAGGGCTCGAAGGGCGTCCCGGTCTTCAACGACCACACCAGCACCTACTACGACCCGTCGAACCCGACGGGCGGGGTGAAGGTCACTGACACCAACACCAAGATCACGATCGTCAAGGAGGCCAAGGACGGCTCCACGATCCAGCTCAAGGTCGGCCCCGCGGTGAAGTAGTCGACGAAACCGCAGGTCAGAAGCGTATCGGCGGCAACCCCTTGGCGGGTTGCCGCCGGTCGTGTTTAGGTGCGTCCTGTGGACCGCTTATTGACACCGACCGGAACGGGGATGTGACCACATGGCCGCTGGAGGCTTCTGCAAGCTGCCGAACGGCACCGTGGTGGTGGCGCTGAACCTGCCCTACGGCCCCGCCGGGGTGCGGGTGCTGGTGCACGCCCGGAACCGGGCCCGGGCCCTGACCAGGCTCCGCAACCTGGGGCTGCGGGCGATCTACCTCCGGGGCAACGCCGAGCCCCCCACCCCGGACGAGATCACGGCGGTGCTGCACCATCCCGACGGCCTGATATGGCGTACGGCCCCCGGCGACAACGGTGTCACCGCCAACGAGCTGTGGCACCCGATCCGGGCGCTGCTGCGGGGGCCGGCGCTGGTGCCGTAGGGCGCCTGCGCGGGGGCGGAGACGCGGCAGGGCGCCCGCGGGCGGGCTCCCCACTCCGTGTCCCTAGCCGCTGACCACCGGCTTGCCCGTCAGTTCCACGCCCGCCTCGCGCAGCTCCTCCAGGGCGCGCTCGGTGGTCCCGGGGGCCACGCCCGCCGTGAGGTCCAGCAGGACCCGGGTGCTGAAGCCCTCGGCCGCCGCGTCCAGGGCGGTGGCGCGCACGCAGTGGTCCGTGGCGATGCCGACCACGTCGACCTCGGTGATCTCGCGGGCGCGCAGCCAGTCCGCGAGGGCGACGCCGTTCTCGTCGGCGCCCTCGAAACCGCTGTAGGCCGCCGAGTACGCGCCCTTGTCGAACACCGCGTCCACCGCGCCGGAGGCGACCGCGGGGGCGAAGTTCGGGTGGAAGCCCACCCCCTCCGTGCCCGCGACACAGTGCGCGGGCCAGGAGCGGACGTAGTCGGGGTTGTCCGCGAAGTGGCCGCCGGGCGCGATGTGGTGATCGCGGGTGGCCACCACGTGCCGGTACCCGGTGCCCGCCGCCTGGCCGATCAGCTCGGTGACGGCGGCGGCCACGTCGGCACCGCCGGCCACCGCGAGGCTGCCCCCCTCGCAGAAGTCGTTCTGCACGTCTACGACGATCAAGGCGCGGCGCATGGTGGGTGTCCTTCGACTGAGGGGGGTAACCGGGCCGGGAGCGTTCCGGGCCCGTGCGGGAGGGGGTGTTCGAGGCGGACGGCGGTCCCGCTCTAGCTACCCGTGCGCCCGTGGACGTACTCCGTCGGGAGGACGGGTTCCCCCCTGGACAGCTGGGTGGCGGACAGCGGCAGGTTGGCGCGCGCGGCGATGTGCCGGTCCCGGGGCACGTCCAGCGGCTCCCGGGCGACCACATCGCCGCCCTTGACCAGCTGCACCAGCAGCTGGTGGTCGGCCAGCTCGGCCGGGACCGGCCCGGTGCCGACGACCTCGGCCTCCGCGACGCCGTCCGCGTCCAGCCGGCGCGCGGCCCACTTGCGCCCGCCGACGGAGGCCTTGCCGCCGCTGGACTTCTTCGCGACCGGCACCAGCGGGGCCTTCGGGTCGGCGGACTCGGCGCGCGCGACCAGCTTGTAGACCATGGAGGAGGTCGGGTGCCCGGACCCGGTCACCAGCTGGGTGCCGACGCCGTACGCGTCCACGGGCGCGGCGGCCAGCGAGGCGATGGCGTACTCGTCCAGGTCGGAGGTGACGACGATCTTCGTGTCGGTGGCGCCCAGCTCGTCCAGCTGCTGCCGCACCCGGTGCGCCACCAGCAGCAGGTCGCCGGAGTCGATGCGGACCGCGCCCAGCTCGGGCCCGGCCACCTCCACGGCGGTGCGGACGGCCTCGGTGACGTCGTAGGTGTCGACGAGCAGGGTGGTCCCGCGGCCCAGGGTGTCCACCTGGGCCTGGAAGGCGTCCCGCTCGCGGTCGTGCAGCAGGGTGAAGGCGTGGGCCGAGGTGCCCACGGTGGGGATGCCGTAGCGGAAGCCGGCCGCCAGGTCGGAGGTGGTGGCGAAGCCGCCGACGTAGGCGGCGCGGGCGGCGGCCACCGCCGACAGCTCGTGGGTGCGGCGGGCGCCCATCTCGATCAGCGGGCGGCCACCGGCGGCGGAGGCCATCCGGGAGGCGGCCGCGGCGATCGCGGAGTCGTGGTTGAGGATGGAGAGGATCACCGTCTCCAGCAGGACGCACTCGGCGAAGCTGCCCTCGACGCGCATGATCGGCGAGCCCGGGAAGTAGACCTCGCCCTCGGGGTAGCCCCAGATGTCGCCGCCGAAGCGGTAGTCGGCGAGCCAGGCCAGGGTCTCCTCGTCGACGATCTCCCGCTCGCGCAGGAAGCCGAGCACGCCGGCGTCGAAGCGGAAGTTCTCCACCGCGTCCAGGACGCGGCCGGTGCCGGCCACCACGCCGTAGCGGCGCCCGTCGGGCAGCCGCCGGGTGAAGACCTCGAACACGCTCCGCCGTTCGGCCGTCCCGGCCCTCAGGGCGGCCCGCAGCATCGTCAGCTCGTACTGGTCCGTGAAGAGCGCCGTCGACGGGACGTCCACCGGCAGCCCAAGGTCCGCTGTGTTCATGACGAGGAATCGTACTCCCTTCTCGTCGGTGTGACGATTTATGGAGGCCGTGGCAGCATGGGCGTGTGACGTCACCCGCGCCCGTAGAGATCGAACGCACCGAGTCGGCGGAGGAGGTCTTCGCCGTACCCGAGCCCGACGTCCCCTGGGTCACCATCGTGCACAACGACCCGGTCAACCTCATGAGCTATGTGACGTACGTCTTCCAGACGTACTTCGGCTACACCAAGGACAAGGCCACCAAGCTCATGCTCGACGTCCACCACAAGGGCCGGGCGGTCGTCTCCAGCGGCAGCCGCGAGGAGATGGAGCGCGACGTGCAGGCGATGCACGGCTACGGTCTGTGGGCCACCCTCCAGCAGGACCGGAAGTAAACGCACTTACATGCCCGGACACTTCGAACCGCTTCCCGGCGGCGGCGCGGCCGTCGCGCTCGACGACGTCGAGATCTCCATCATCCGGTCGCTGGCCGTCCAGCTCCTGGAACTCATCGGCCCCGGTCCCGGCGCCGACGCCCCGGCGGACCCGCTCGCCGAGCTGTTCGCCGAGGGCCCGAGCGAGCCGCCCGCCGACCCGGTGCTCAGGAGGCTCCTCCCCGACGCCTACAGCGACCCGGAGGAGGCGCCCGCCTCGCCGGCCGAGGCCGAGGAGCGGCGGGCGTACTCCGCCGAGTTCCGCCGTTACACCGAGAACGACCTGCGGGCCGGCAAGCGGGAGAACGCGCTCGGCGTGGTCCGCAGCCTGGACGCGCTCGCCCCGGTGGACGAGGGCGGGGCGGTCCTCAAGCTGACCCCGGAGGAGTCCCGGCAGTGGCTCGGCGCCCTCAACGACCTGCGGCTGGCGATCGGCGCCCGGCTGGAGATCACCGACGAGGACGACACCGACCTGCTCTTCCGGCTCCCGGAGGAGGACCCGCGCAAGCCGATGGTGCTGGCCTACCTGTGGCTGGGCGGCCTCCAGGAAACCCTGGTCACGACGCTGATGCCGTAGCCCTGCCGGGGCCCTCCGCCCCGCTTGTGCGGTTTGCCCGGTTCCGGCGTTCGCTCAGAGAACGCTCAAATCCGGATAACGATCCCGTCACCTTCGTGGCCGGTTTTGACGCGTTCAGGCGCTCTTTGTCCGCTTTTACCTGTGTGATGGGCCACACCGTCCCTCTGTGATCAGTATTGCGGCCGTGATAAATCTTCACGACCGCCCGGCCGACACCACCCATGTCCGGCCGGGTGCGCCACCGAGCCGACGACCGTCGGCCAGGCAGACAGCTCCATCATCCGGGGGGATCGAGACCCGATCCGAGGCCGACGCAAGGCCCGGGTCGGCATGGAGAAAGGCGCACCACACATGACCTCAGCGCAGGTCGACCAGCATCGCGACGGCAACGAGGCCGGGCGGGCGGAGGGCAGTGAGGGCGAGGGGTACCAGCGCGGGCTCGGTGCCCGGCAGATCCAGATGATCGCCATCGGCGGTGCCATCGGCACCGGCCTGTTCCTGGGCGCGGGCAAGGGCATTTCCAAGGCCGGCCCCAGCCTGATCCTGGCGTACGCCATCGCGGGCCTCGTCATCTTCTTCATCATGCGGGCCCTCGGCGAGCTGCTGATGTACCGCCCGGTGTCGGGCTCCTTCTCGGAGTACGCGCGCGAGTTCATCGGCCCGTTCGCCGGTTTCGTGACCGGATGGACGTACTGGCTGTTCTGGGTGGTCACGGGCATCACCGAGGTCACCGCGGCGGCCTCCTACATGACCTACTGGTTCGACACCCCGCAGTGGGTGTCGGCGCTGATCTTCACCGTCGTCCTGTACGGCGCCAACCTGATCTCCGTGAAGCTCTTCGGCGAGCTGGAGTTCTGGTTCTCCATGGTCAAGGTCACCGCCATCATCGGCATGATCCTCATCTGCGCCGGCATCCTCACCGTCGGCTTCTCCGACGCCGGTGACACCGCCTCCGTCAGCCACCTGTGGAACGACGGCGGCTTCTTCCCGCACGGCGTCGGCAACACCCTGATGACCCTCCAGATGGTCATGTTCGCCTTCCTCGCCGTCGAGCTGGTCGGTGTGACCGCGGGCGAGTCCAAGGACCCCAAGACCGTGCTGCCCAAGGCGATCAACACCGTGCCGTGGCGCATCGCCGTCTTCTACGTCGGCGCGCTGATCATGATCCTGTCGGTCGTGCCGTGGACCAACTTCCACCCGGGGGTGAGCCCCTTCGTGGCCGCCTTCGAGAAGATGGGCTTCGCCGCCGGCGCCGGCATCGTCAACTTCGTCGTGCTCACCGCGGCGCTGTCGTCCTGCAACTCCGGCATGTACTCCACCGGCCGCATGCTGCGCGACCTCGCGCTCAACAGCCAGGGCCCGAAGCTCTTCACCAAGCTGACGCCGAGCGGCACCCCGCTCGTCGGCACCTCGGTCTCGGCCGCGCTGATGCTGGTCGGCGTCTGGATCAACTACCAGTGGCCGGGCAAGGCGTTCGACTACGTGGTGTCCTTCGCGACCATCTCCGGCATGTGGGCGTGGATCGTCATCCTGATCTGCCAGCTCCGCTACCGCGCCAAGGCCGACCGCGGCGAACTGCCCCGCTCGGAGTTCCGCGCCCCGGGTGCCCCGTTCACCAGTTGGTTCGCGCTCGCCTTCATCGGCATGGTGATCGTGATGATGGGCATCGACAAGGACGCCCGCGTCTCGCTCTACTGCGCGCCGCTGTGGGCCGTGATCCTCGGCGTCGCCTACCTGGTGCTCAAGCGCCGCAACCCGGAGGCCGCGGCCTTCCGCAAGCGCTGACCGGACCCTTTCGGAAAAGGACGTCCCGCCGCCGGGAGCTCTCGTGGCGCCCCCGGCGGCCGCCGCTCAGGACGTCCGGCATGTGGGCCGTCCCGTACCACGCCTCGGTACGGGACGGCCCCTCTGCTTATCCTGACCCCCATGCTGACCATCACCCAGGCCCTGTACGACCAGATCGTCGCCCACGCCCGCAAGGACCACCCCGACGAGGCGTGCGGCGTGGTGGCGGGTCCGGCGGGTTCGGACCGCCCCGAGCGCTTCATCCCCATGCTGAACGCGGCGATGTCGCCCACCTTCTACGAGTTCGACTCGGGCGACCTGCTCAGGCTCTACCGGGAACTGGACGACCGGGACGAGGACCCGGTGGTCATCTACCACTCCCACACCGCCACCGAGGCCTACCCCTCGCGCACCGACATCTCCTACGCCAACGAGCCCGGCGCCCACTACGTCCTCGTCTCCACCGCCGACACCGACGGCCTCGGCGAGTTCCAGTTCCGCTCCTACCGGATCGTGGACGGCGTGGTCACGGAGGAGGAGGTCACGGTCGTACAGGCCTACTGATCTCGCCCACCGGACGAAATCCGTCCGGCATACGGAATCACACTCCGGGGCGCGGGCCGGGAATCGATACGATGACCCCATGGTTCTTCTCGACGTGAGCGACAAGGCGCCGGGCACGCTGCTCGTGGCGCGGCTGCACGTCGACCTGTGCAGGCTGAACAGCGCCATCTGTTGATCCACCCCGCTGCCGCCGTCCGGCCGTGAGCCGCGGCGCGCCGCCCGCTGCCGCGCGCGCCTGACCGAACCGACGACACCTTCCGACAGGAGCCCCGAACCATGGCCATCGAGGTCCGCATCCCGACCATCCTCCGCCAGTACACCGACGGTCAGAAGGCGGTGGAGGGCACCGGCGAGACCCTCGCCGAGCTGTTCGCCGACCTCGAGACCCGGCACGCCGGCATCCAGGCCCGCATCGTGGACGGCGAGCAGCTGCGCCGCTTCGTCAACGTGTACCTGAACGACGAGGACGTCCGCTTCCTGGACGGCATCACCACCAAGCTGTCCGACGGCGACAGCGTGACGATCCTGCCGGCCGTGGCCGGCGGCATGCGCTGATCGGCCGTCGAGCAGCGATGCGCTACGACTCCCCGCTGGCCGCGGTGGGCAACACCCCCCTGGTGCGCCTGCCGCGGCTGTCGCCGTCCCCGGACGTGCGGATCTGGGCCAAGCTGGAGGACCGCAACCCCACCGGCTCGGTCAAGGACCGCCCCGCCCTGCACATGATCGAGCAGGCCGAGAAGGACGGCCGGCTCACCCCGGGCTGCACCATCCTGGAGCCCACCTCCGGCAACACCGGCATCTCCCTCGCCATGGCGGCCAAGCTCAAGGGCTACCGCATGGTGTGCGTGATGCCGGAGAACACCTCGCAGGAACGCCGGGACCTGCTCGGCATGTGGGGCGCCGAGATCGTCTCCTCGCCGGCCGCGGGCGGCTCCAACACCGCCGTGCGCGTGGCCAAGGAGCTGTCCGCCGAGCACCCCGACTGGGTGATGCTCTACCAGTACGGCAACCCGGACAACGCCGGCGCCCACTACGCGACCACCGGCCCGGAGATCCTCGCCGACCTGCCCTCGGTCACCCACTTCGTGGCCGGCCTCGGCACCACCGGCACCCTCATGGGCGTCGGCCGCTATCTGCGCGAGCACAAGCCGGACGTGCGGATCGTCGCCGCCGAACCGCGCTACGACGACCTGGTGTACGGCCTGCGCAACCTCGACGAGGGCTTCGTCCCCGAGCTGTACGACGCCTCCGTGCTGACCACCCGCTTCTCGGTCGGCTCCGCCGACGCGGTCACCCGCACCCGTGAACTCCTCCAGCAGGAGGGCATCTTCGCGGGCGTCTCCACCGGCGCCGCCCTGCACGCGGCGATCGGCGTCGGCAACAAGGCCGTCAAGGCGGGCGAGAGCGCCGACATCGTCTTCGTCGTGGCCGACGGCGGCTGGAAGTACCTCTCCACCGGCGTCTACACCGCGGCCACCACGGAAGAGGCCATCGCGACCCTGCAGGGCCAGCTCTGGGCGTGACGACGGGGGATCCGGGCGCGCCCGTGGTACGTCACATCTGCACCAGGACCTCTGCAGAAAGGCGGACCCCATGCGCCGTACCACCCCCCTCGTCCTCGCGGCGGCCGCGCTGATCCTCGCGGGCTGCGGCTCCCAGCAGGGCACCGGCAGCAGCGACAAGGTGTCGGCGCCGCCCACCCGGTCCGCCGGCGGCTGCACGAGCCGGGCGGAACTGACCGCCGCCGATCACGGCCGTACCGTCTGCGTGAACAAGGGCGGCGAGGTCCGTCTGTCCCTGGACGGCACCCGGGCCCGCCCCTGGAAGCCGGTCACCGCGAGCGGTACGGCACTGACGGCCGTCAACGCCGGCCTCGTGCTCCAGCCGGGTGACGCCACCGCCGCGTACCGGGCGGCCGCCCCCGGCACGGTGAAACTCGCCTCCTCCCGCCCCCTGTGCGCCCAGCCCACCGCACCGGGCCAGGTGTCCTGCAAGGGCATCGAGGAGTGGACGGTCACCGTCCGCGTGCACTAGGCCCCTCTTCCCCGAAGGGGTCTAGCCCGCCAGGTGCCGTACCTGGTCCCACAGGACCGGGTCGACCACGCCCACCCGGCGGCGGAAGCCGGTCATCGGGACCTCGCGCAGCTCGTCGGTCTCCAGGAAGCTGGGCCGGCCGTGCGCGTCGCCGACCGCGCCGGGCGGCAGCGGGATCACCCCGGAGCGCTCGTCGTGGTACTTGCTGGTGATCTTCGCGACCGTGGCCCGGTCCCCGCGCACGGCCAGCACCAGGCAGGGGCGGTCCTTCACGCCGCCGCGGTCCTCGAAGGGGACGTTCGCCCACCAGATGTCCCCGGGGGACGGCCGTACCGCGTGCGCGGTCCGCGCGCCCGGCCGGCCCGGGGGCCGCAGCCGCCGTCCGCCGGGCCGCCGCCGGCCCCCGCCCCAGCCGTCGACGAGCGTGGCGACCAGCGCGAGCAGTACCACCGCCGCGAGCGCGAGCCACCAGGACGTGTCCATACGACGACGTTACCGGCGCGCGCCGCACAGCGCGCGCCCTTGGCCGATCCTCGTGCGCCCCACGTCCAGCCGAACCGGTGACAGCACAGGTGAGTTCGCCCACAACGGCCCCTGGCGGAGGAGCGACCCGTGCTTTCGCGCCTTACGCTCGACAAACCGCACGACCCCCGACAGCCCTCATCCCGAGGGGTCCCCCGTCCCGCCCACAGCGTTCCCGCCAGCGGAGGTTTCTGCTTCATGAAGCTCACCGTCGTCGGCTGCTCGGGGTCGTTCCCGTCCGCGGAATCGGCCTGTTCGAGCTACCTCGTCGAGGCCGACGGCTTCCGGCTGCTCCTCGACATGGGCAACGGCGCCCTTGGCGAGCTGCAGCGCCACTGCGGTCTCTACGACCTCGACGCGATCTTCCTCAGCCATCTGCACGCCGATCACTGCATCGACATGTGCGCGTACTTCGTGGCGCGCTACTACCGCCATGACGGCGGCCGCTGCGACCCCCTCCCGGTCTACGGCCCCGAGGGCACCGAACACCGGCTCACCACGGCCTACGCGGACACCCCCTCCGCCTCCTCGATGAGCGAGGTCTTCGACTTCCACACGGTCAAGCCGTCCACCTTCGAGATCGGCCCGTTCACCGTGCACACCGAGCGGGTCCGCCACCCCGTGGAGGCCTACGCCATCCGGATCGAGCACGGCGGGAAGTCCCTGACGTACTCCGGCGACACGGGCGTCTCCCCGGCGCTGGAGGAGCTGGCCCGGGACACCGACCTGTTCCTGTGCGAGGCGGCGTTCACGCACGGCAAGGAGAGCATTCCCGACCTGCACCTCAACGGCCGCGAGGCGGGCGAGACGGCGGCCCGTGCCGGCGCCCGCCGTCTGCTCCTCACCCACATCCCGCCCTGGACCGATCCCCAGGTGAACCTGCGGCACGCCCGCGAGGTGTTCACCGGCCCGACGGACCTGGCGACACCGCGGGCGTCGTACGAGATCTAGGTGTTCCAGGCCCGCGAGGGCCCCGGGAGCTTCCGGGGCCCTCGCGGGGCAGGGGCCGGAGAAGCCCTACTTGGCCTCGGCCTTCTGGAGTTCGGCGAGTTCCTCGTCCGACTCGCGGCCCGGGGTGGGCAGGTTGAACCGGGTGATCGCGAAGCGGAAGACGGTGTAGTAGACGCCGCCGAAGCACAGGCCGACCAGCGCCAGGCCCCAGGGGTTGCTCGCGATGCCCAGGTTCAGGAAGAAGTCGATCGCGCCGGCGGAGAAGCCGAAGCCGTCCTTCATGCCCAGCGCCCAGGTCAGCGCCAGCGAGATGCCGGTGAGGACCGCGTGGATGGCGTACAGGGCCGGCGCGATGAACATGAACGTGAACTCGATCGGCTCGGTGACGCCGGTGACGAAGCTGGTCAGCGCGAGCGAGAGCATCATGCCGCCGACGACCTTGCGGCGCTCCGGACGGGCGCAGTGCACGATCGCGAGGCAGGCGGCCGGCAGGCCGAACATCATGATCGGGAAGAAGCCGGTCATGAACTGGCCCGCGGTCGGGTCGCCGGCCAGGAAGCGCGCGATGTCACCGCTCTTGCCGTGGTACTCGCCCGCCTGCAGCCAGGGGAAGGAGTTCAGCAGGTGGTGCATGCCGATCGGGATCAGCGCGCGGTTGGCGGCACCGAAGATGCCGGCCCCGACGGCGCCCGAACCCACCAGCCACTCACCGAAGTTGTGCAGACCGGTGCCGAGGACCGGCCAGATGTAGCCGAAGACGATGCCGAGGAGCAGGCCCGCGAGCGCCGACAGGATCGGCACCAGCCGGCGGCCGCCGAAGAAGCCCGCCCAGTCCGGCAGCTTGGTGCGGTAGAACCGCTGGTAGATCAGCGCGACGGCGAGGCCCATCACCACACCGCCGAGGACCTTGGCGTCGGCCGGGGCGTCCATCATGACGACCTTGCCGTCGACGGCCGTCGCCACCTTCGGCAGGTTCTTGTCCGTGAACGTGCCGAGCACGTTCTTGAAGACCAGGTAGCCGACGACCGCGGCGAGCGCCGTCGAGCCGTCCGACTTCTTCGCGAAGCCGATCGCGATGCCCACCGCGAACAGCAGCGGCATGTTGTCGAGGATCGCGTTGCCGCCGGCCGCCATGAAGGAGGCTATCTTCGTCAGGAACGCCGGGAACGACGGGCGGCCCAGCATGTCGGTGTTGCCGAGGCGCACCAGGAGGGCGGCGGCCGGCAGCACCGCGACCGGCAGCATGAGGCTGCGGCCGATACGCTGCAGCACGGCCATCACGCCGGCGCCCTTCTTCTTCTGGGCCGCGGGAGCGGCGGTCGCCGTGGTCACAAGTTCCTCCAGGGGGCAAGGCGCCGCCCGGGAACCATGGAAGGGGACGGCAGCGTCTCTGGTCTACACCACTCAGTGGTGTAGACCTGTTGTAGCACGATGAAGGCGGCGTAAGGAACCCGCGAATGCGCTACCGCCGCGCTACGCGCTGTGCGCCCCGCGTCCTGGCCTGCGCGCTCGTTCCGACCCGGGTCGCGCCCGCTCAGGCCTTGGTGACGTCCTCGACCTCGTCCACCGGCTCCCGGCCCGGGGTCCTCAGGTCGAACCGCGTGATCGCGAACCGGAAGAGCGCGTAGTACACGGCCGCGAAGCACAGGCCGATCGGGACGATCGCCCACGGTCTCGTCGCCAGCCGCCAGTTGATCACGTAGTCGATCAGCCCCGCCGAGAAGCTGAAGCCGTCGTGCACCCCGAGCGCCCAGGTCACCGCCATCGAGGCACCGGTGAGCACGGCGTGGACGGCGTACAGCGCGGGCGCGACGAAGAGGAACGCGTACTCCAGCGGCTCGGTGATGCCGGTGACGAACGAGGTCAGCGCGACCGACAGCATCAGACCGCCGACCTCCTTGCGGCGCTCGGGCCGCGCGCAGTGCGTGATCGCCAGCGCGGCGGCCGGCAGCGCGAACATCATGACGGGGAAGAAGCCCGAGGTGAACTGGCCGGCGTTCGGGTCGCCCGCCAGGAACATGCTGATGTCGCCGTGCACCACCGTGCCGTCGGGCGCGGTGTAACTGCCGAACTGGAACCAGAGGGGCACGTTCAGGAACTGGTGCAGGCCCACGACCAGCAGCCCCCGGTTCGCGACCCCGAAGAGGCCCGCCCCCCAGGCGCCCGCGTCCCGCAGCCACCCGCCGAAGCCCTCCAGCGCGGCACCGACCGTCGGCCAGACGAACAGGCACACCACGGCGAACGCGATCGCGACGAAGGCCATGATGATCGGCACGAGCCGGCGCCCGTTGAAGAAGCCCAGCCAGTCCACCAGCCGGGTGCGGTGGTACCGGGCCCAGAAGAAGGCCGCCAGCAGGCCCATCACGATCCCGCCGAAGACGCCCGGGTTCTGGTAGGTGAACGCGGACACCGTGCCGTCGGCCGCCTGGCAGCCCGTCACCACCACCTTCGCGCCCGCCGGGCACCGCTGCGGGAACTGGCGCAGCACGCCGTAGTAGACGAGGAAGCCCGCCACCGCCGCGAGCGCCGTCGAACCGTCGGACTTCTTCGCCATGCCGATCGCCACGCCCACGCAGAACAGCAGCGGCAGCCCCAGCCCGCCGTCGAGCAGGGCGCCGCCCGCCCCGCTCATCACCTTCGAGGCGTCCGTCCAGCCCAGGCCGTCCGCGCCGAACAGGTCCGGCTGCCCGAGCCGGTTCAGGATGCCCGCCGCCGGCAGCACGGCGATGGGCAGCTGGAGGCTGCGGCCCATCTTCTGCATGCCCTGGAACAGGCCGTTCCAGCGGGTCCGGGCGGGGCTTGCCGGGCTCTCGGCGCTCACGGGTTTGGCGACCCTCCCCACGGTGGTGTAGACCAGTCGGCGGACGGTTCCGCTGTCGTGACCGCCATCATCCGGCACGGACGACGGGATCGCTCGCGCAGAGGGGCCAACTGTGGGTTACTGCGACAAACCGGTTCGGAGCAGGGAGAAGGAACATGGCCAGCAAGGCTGAGAAGATCGTCGCCGGGCTCGGTGGCATCGACAACATCGAGGAGGTCGAGGGCTGCATCACCCGGCTGCGCACCGAGGTGATCAACCCCGACCTGGTCGACGAGGCCGCCCTGAAGGCCGCCGGTGCCCACGGCGTCGTCCGGATGGGCACCGCCGTCCAGGTCGTCATCGGCACCGACGCCGACCCGATCGCCGGGGAGATCGAAGACATGATGTGAGCCGACGCGCTCACCGGCAGGGGGCTCCTCCCGACGCGGGAGAAGCCCCCTCGCCGTCTACGGATAGGCTCCTCGCCATGTCTCGCATCGACGGCCGTACCCCCGAACAGCTCCGCCCGATCAGCATCGAACGCGGCTGGAGCAAGCACGCCGAGGGCTCCGTCCTCGTCTCCTTCGGCGACACCAAGGTCCTGTGCACCGCCTCCGTCACCGAAGGCGTCCCGCGCTGGCGCAAGGGCAGCGGCGAGGGCTGGGTCACCGCGGAGTACGCCATGCTGCCCCGCGCCACCAACACCCGCGGCGACCGCGAGTCCGTCAAGGGCAGGATCGGCGGCCGCACCCACGAGATCTCCCGGCTCATCGGCCGCTCCCTGCGCGCGGTCATCGACTACAAGGCGCTCGGCGAGAACACCGTCGTCCTCGACTGCGACGTCCTCCAGGCCGACGGCGGCACCCGCACCGCCGCCATCACCGGCGCCTACGTCGCCCTCGCCGACGCCGTCGCCTGGGCCCAGGGCAGGAAGCTGGTCAAGGCCGGCCGACAGCCGCTCACCGGCACCGTCAGCGCCGTCTCCGTGGGCATCGTCGGCGGCGTCCCGCTGCTCGACCTGTGCTACGAGGAGGACGTGCGCGCCGAGACCGACATGAACGTCGTCTGCACCGGCGACGGCCGCTTCGTCGAGGTCCAGGGCACCGCCGAGGCCGAGCCGTTCGCCCGCGAGGAACTGAACGCCCTGCTCGACCTCGCCGTCACCGGCTGCGCCGAACTGACCGCCGTCCAGCAGGCGGCACTCGCGGCCACCCGCGCGTAAAGGAACCTTCAAGGCCCCGGGCAACCCGCCGGGCCGTCCCGTCGTCCCTCTGGGTACGGGCGCACCGCTCACCGGCGGTGCGCCCGGCCAGCCGTACCAGGGAGGGACACCACCATGGCCGCCAGCCGACGCCGAAGCCGGCTCACCGCCGTCGCCGCCGCCGTAGCGACCGCCGCGCTGACCGCCGGCCTCACCGCGGGCTGCGACGCCATGAACAAGGCGCTGGACTGCGTACAGACCGCCGACGCCATCGCCGACAGCGTCACCGACCTCCAGCAGGCCGTCGAGAACGCCGCGAACGACCCCACCCAGGTGGACTCCGCGCTGGACTCCATCGACAAGAGCCTGCGCACGATCGGCGACAAGACGGACGACGCCGACGTCAACAAGGCCGTGGACAACCTGCACAAGGCCGTGGACAACGCCCGGACGTCCGTCCGGAACGGGGACACCACACCCGACGTCAGCCCGGTGACGGACGCGGCGGGCGAACTCACCAAGGTATGCACGCCCTAGCCCGGCCCGATCGCTTCTCCGGCCCGATCGCTCCTAGGGCCCGGTCGCCCTTCCGCGCGGTCAGCGACCCTTCTCCAGCCGGCCCTTCTCGAGCCGGCGCTGCTCCTTCAGGCGTCTGCGTTCGGCGCGCGGCAGCTTGCGCTCCACCCCCACGCCACCCCAGAAGGCGAAACCACCGATGATCACCCGGGGGGCGCCCGGCTCGGGCGGCGCGTCGTCCCTGGGGTGCTCGAAGGCGCCCATCACCCCGATGCCCCGTACGACGACCTCCACCCCCGGCGGCACCACGACCTGCACCCCGCCCATCACCGCCACACAGTTGACGACGACCTCGCGGTCGGCGAAGTCCGCCTCGCGCAGGTCGATCTCGCCACCCCCCATGAAGGTGAAGCAGGAGAACCGCCGCGGCACCGTCCAGCGGCCCCTGCGCTCGAACCCCGACAGCAGCGCCACCGCCCACGTCGAGGACCCCTCGCCCCCGGTGATCCGGTCCGCCCAGCCCCCGCCCCGCACCGGCTCCTTCACGAAGGACACCGCCGCGCGGCCGGACGCCGGCAGATCGCGGGTCAGCGGCGCCAACTCGCCGTACGTGCGCGCCGTGTAGGCCGCCTCCAGGCGCTCGTCGAACTCCGCCATGTCGAGCCGCCCCTCGGCCAGGGCGTCCCGCAGGACCTCGGCGACCCGTTCGCGGTCGGCGTCGGACGCCCGGAGGTCCGGGACTGCGTCGTCGCTCATGGAGGCAGCCTACGAGACCGCCTTCTCGGCGTACATCCTGGCGATGACGGCCTCGATGTCCGGCTCCCGCACCGACAGGTCCACCAGCGGGTACCGGGCCGCCAGATGCGCCACCAGCGGCGCCGCCGACTGCCCCGCCGGGAACGCCAGCCACTGCCGCGGCCCCTCCACCCGCACCACCCGCGCCGACGGCACCCGGACCGGCGGCAGCTCCCGCTCCAGGTCCACCACCAGCGTCCGCTCGCCCTCCCCGGCCTCGTGCAGCCCCGCCAGCGGGCCGTCGTACACCAGCCGCCCGTGGTCGATCACCATCACCCGGGAGCACAACTGCTCGATGTCCTGCAGGTCGTGCGTGGTCAGCAGCACCGTCGTGCCGCGCTCGGCGTTCACCTCCCGCAGGAACTCCCGCACCTTCGCCTTCGACACGACGTCCAGGCCGATCGTGGGCTCGTCCAGGTACAGCACGTCCGGATCGTGCAGCAGCGCCGCCGCGATGTCCCCGCGCATCCGCTGCCCCAGCGACAGCTGCCGCACCGGCACGTCCAACAGCGCGCCCAGGTCCAGCAGTTCCACCAGACGGTCCAGGTTCTCCCGGTAACGGGCGTCCGGGATCCGGTACATGCGGTGCGCCAGCCGGTAGGAGTCGATCAGCGGCAGGTCCCACCACAGCGTCGTCCGCTGCCCGAACACCACCCCGATCCGGTGCGCCAGCCGTGTCCGCTCCCGCGCCGGATCGATGCCCGCCACCCGCAGCCGGCCGCCACTCGGCGTCAGGATCCCGGTCAGCATCTTGATCGTCGTCGACTTCCCGGCGCCGTTCGGCCCGATGTACCCGACCATCTCCCCGCGCGCCACGGTGAACGACAGCGAGTCCACCGCCCGCACCTCGCGCCGCTCCCGCCGGAGGAACCCGGTCTTGCGGCGCACCTCGAAGACCTTCTCGACCTGCTCCAGGACGATGAAGTCAGCCACGCTCAGCTCCCTGTACTGCGGTACGAACGAAGTCCCGCCCGCCAGGCCAGTCCCGCGAGCGCACAGCACCCCACCGCCACCAGCGGCGGGGCCCACGCCAGCCACGACGGCAGCCCCAGCGGATACGGCCGGCCCAGCACGTACGTGGCGGGCAGCCAGTTGACGAAGGCCAGCGGCAGCACGAAGGTCACCCCGCGCACCAGCTCCCTCGGGAAAACCGTCGGCGGATACTGCAACAGCGTCGTACCGCCGTACGTGAACGCGTTCTGCACCTCCGAGGCGTCCTGCGCCACGAACTGGAACGCCGCCCCGGCCACGAACACCGCGCAGAAGATCGCGCAGCCGCTCACCACCGTCACCGGCATCAGCAGCAGCCGGGATGCCGTCCAGTCCACGTCCACGCGGGTCAGCGACCAGCCCAGCACCAGCGCCCCCTGGGTCACCCGGCCCAGCCGGCGCAGCGCGAACCGGTCGGCCGCCACCTGCGCCAGCACCGGCGCCGGCCGCACCAGCAGCGTGTCCAGCGTGCCGTCCCGCACCCGCCGGCCCAGCCGGTCCATCGACCCGATCAGCAGGTCGGCCAGCCCGAAGGAGGCCGCGGACAGCCCGTACAGGAACGCCACCTCGGGCAGCGGGTAGCCGCCCAGCGCGTCCACCCGGGAGAACATCAGCATGATCGCGACGAAGTCGAGGAAGGTCGCCGCGAAGTTCCCGAACGTCGTCATCGCGAAGGACGCGCGGTACGCCATCGTGGACCGCACCCACATCCCCGCCACCAGCCGGTAGGCCCGCACGCCCTCGACCACCCGGTGCCCCGCGCCCTCAGCCACCCTGCACCACCACCCGGCGCGTCGCCGCCGACTGCACCAGCCGCCCGGCCCCCAGCAGCACCGCCGCCCACGCGGCCTGGAAGAGATAGGTGGACCACGGGTCCGCGTGCCCCAGCAGGATGTCCGCCGGGGCCTGGAGCAGCGAGGACCAGGGCAGGACGCGTACGACCTCGCCCAGCGCGCCCGGGAACACGTTCAGCGGCAGCAGCATGCCCGAGCAGAAGAAGCCCAGCAGCCACGCCATCTGCGCCACGCCGGTGCCGTCCAGCAGCCAGAACGCGCTCAGCGCCACCAGGTAGCGGATGCCGAACCCGACCAGCATGGCCAGCACGACGGCGACGAGGAACGCCGCCCACGTGCCCGCGTCGGCCGGCAGGTACGCCGGGAAGCACAGGGCGCCGAACAGGAACGGCACCAGCCCCCGGCCCAGCAACTGGAAGAACGCCCGGCCCAGGTCCGCCGCCAGCCACCACAGCTGGAGGTCGGCCGGCCGGTACAGGTCGATCGCCACGTCCCCCGTACGGATGCGTTCCATCAACTCGTCCTCGACCCCGCCACCCCCCAGCGCCAGGGTCGACAGGAACGCCTGCCCGAGCCAGACGTAGGTCACGGCCTGCGCCTGGTCGTACCCCCCGAGATGCGGCCTCTCGTCCCACAGCGCGCGATACGTGGAGACCAGGATCAGACCGAAGGCGGTGTTCGTGAACACCCCTGCCGCAGTGGCGGCACGGTAGGTCGCGTACCGTCTGAACCCCCCTGCCGCGACGGCCGCGTACAACCGTCCCGCGCCCACGCCAGTCGACCTCCTCGGACTGCTCGACACCGAAGCGCAGGAGCCTAGTCCGGAGGCCCGGTGGCCGGCCACGCGTTTTCCGGCCGGAAGCAGCCGGAATCCGGGAACGGAACGCCGGGTGCGAGAGTCTTCACACAGGGGGAGCGCAGAAGCGTACGAGGCGTACGGGAACGTACGACGCGAAACAGGAGTCCGTGCACGAGATGAGCGACGAGCCGCAGCCGCAGCAGCCGAACGACGGCGGGGCACCGAAACGGCCGCTGCCGGCTGAAGGGCCCGGCACCCCGGGGGGCCACGACCCGGCAACCACCGGCAAGACCCCCGGACCCCGCCCCGGGCCGACCCCGGCAACCGACGACCGCGCGGAGGGGAGGGGCCCGGGGACGACCCGGGACGACGCCGCTTCCGGTTCCGGTTCCGGTTCCGGCCCCCGTGACCGGTTCGGTGCGGCGGGTTCGGGGGCCGGTCAGCGGTCAGGGGCGGCGGGTTCCGGCTCGGCGGACTCCGGGGCGCAGGACCGTACGGCTTCCATCGCCCGCGCCCGCCAGGCGGCCCGCGGCGGCCGCACGGACCAGACGGGCACCGCGGGACCCGGCGGAGCCACACCCGCGGGCTCCGGCGGTGGTCCGGCGTCCGGCCGCGGTACGGCGTCGGGCCGGGGCCCGGCCACCGGCGGCGCGACGGCGTCAGCGCCGGGCGGGGGCGCGGCCTCGGGCGGTGCCTCGGCGGCGGACCGGGGTGCGGTTTCCGGCGGTGCCTCGGGCGCTGGGCGCGGCCCGGCTTCCGGTGGTGCCACGGCTTCCGGGCGTGGTCCGGGCTCGGGTGGTGCCTCGGCGTCCGGGCGTGGCCCGGCTTCCGGTGGTGCCACGGCTTCCGGGCGTGGTCCGGGCTCGGGTGGCGCTTCGGCGTCCGACGCGGGCCCGGGGGCCGGCGCTTCGGCGTCCGGGCGTGGCCCGGCCGGGGGTGCCGCGGCGTCCGGGGAGGCCGGTGGCAAGAAGCCGGCCGGTTCCGGTGAGCCCGCGGCCGAGAGTACCCAGGTGCTGCGGCGGGTCGGCCCGGCCAAGACGCCGAAGGCCGGTGAGGCGCCCGAGACCACGCAGGTGCTGCGGCGGGTCAACGCGCCCCGCGCCGGTTCGGAGTCCGACTCCGGCGGCCGTACCCCTCGTACCCCCGAGACCCCTCGCCCCACCGTTCCCCGCCCCGCGGGGGAGAGCGGCGCGGCCGGTACCGGTACCGCCTCCTCCCCGGCCGCGGCCCGCGCCGCCCGTGCCGCGCGCGCCGCCGGAACCGCTGCCGCCGCCCAGGCCGCCGCCACCCCCGCAGCCGCGCCCGCTCCCGCCCCCGCGGCCACGCCCTCCGCCGGAGGCGACGGTGACGGCGACGGCAACGGCAAGGGCAACGGCAAGGCCCAGGCCGCGAAGGGCAAGCGGCCCAAGCGGACCGGATGGCGGCGGATCTTCCCCACCTGGCGGATGGTGCTCGGCACCTTCGTCGTCGGCGTGCTGCTGCTCCTCGGGCTGTTCTTCGTCGGCTACTCCCTCGTGAAGATCCCCCCGGCCAACGCCTTCGCGACCAAGCAGAGCAACGTCTACCTCTACGCGGACGGCTCCCAGCTCGCCCGCGACACCCGCGACAGCCAGGTCAACCGCGAGAACGTCAACCTGGCCGAGGTCTCCAAGGACGCCCAGCACGCCGTACTGGCCGCCGAGGACCGCGACTTCTACACCGAGTCCGCCGTCGACCCCAAGGCGATGCTCCGCGCCGCCTGGAACACCGCGACCGGCAAGGGCAAGCAGTCCGGCTCGACGATCACCCAGCAGTACGTGAAGAACTACTACCTGGCCCAGGAGCAGACGCTCACCCGCAAGGCCAAGGAGTTCTTCATCTCGATCAAGCTCGACCAGAACAAGTCCAAGGACGACATCCTGGAGGGCTACCTCAACACCAGCTACTTCGGCCGCAACGCCTACGGCATCCAGGCCGCCGCCCAGGCCTACTACGGCCGGGACGCCTCCGACCTCGACCCGGCCCGCGCCGCCTACCTCGCCGCGCTCGTCAACGCGCCGAGCGAGTACGACGTCGTAGCCCACCCGGAGAACAAGAGGGCGGCCGTCGCCCGCTGGAACTACGTCCTGGACGGCATGGTCACCAAGGGCTGGCTGAGCGAGTCCAAGCGCTCCGGCATGAAGTTCCCGATGCCGAAGGAGCAGACGATCTCCACCGGTATGTCCGGCCAGCGCGGCTACCTCGTGGACGCCGTCAAGCAGTACCTGACCAGCAACAACATCATCGACGCCGACCACCTCGCGGCCGGCGGCTACCGCATCACCACCACCATCCAGAAGAACCGGCAGGACGCCTTCGTCAAGGCGGTCGACGACCAGCTGATCTCCAAGCTGGACAAGAAGAACCGCAAGGCCGACACCTACGTCCGGGCCGGCGGCGCCTCCGTCGACCCCAGGACCGGCAAGGTCGTCGCCATGTACGGCGGCATCGACTACGTGAAGCAGTACACCAACGGCGCCACCCGCGGTGACTACCAGGTCGGCTCCACCTTCAAGCCGTTCGTGTTCACCTCCGCCGTGCAGAACGGGTCCACCACCCAGGACGGCCGCACCATCACCCCGAACGCGGTCTACGACGGCACCAACCAGCGCCCCGTCCAGGGCTGGAGCGGCGGCGCCTACGCCCCCGAGAACGAGGACCAGCACTCCTACGGCCAGATCACCGTCCGCAAGGCCACCGACCTGTCGGTGAACTCGGTGTACGCGCAGATGGCCGTCGACGTCGGCCCCGCCAAGGTCAAGCAGACCGCCGTCGACCTCGGCATCCCCTCCGACACCCCGGACCTCCAGCCGTACCCGTCCATCGCCCTCGGTACCGCCACCGCCAGCGTCCTGGACATGGCCGAGGCCTACGCGACGCTCGCCAACCACGGCAAGCACGGCACGTACACGCTGGTCGAGAAGATCACCAAGCAGGGCACCGACGAGGTCAGGCTGCCCGACCGGCAGGTCAAGGAGGCCGTCAGCCGGGAGGCCGCCGACACCACCACCTCCGTCCTGCGCAGCGTGGTCCAGACCGGCACCGCCACCGCCGCGCAGGCCGCGGGCCGCCCGGCGGCCGGCAAGACCGGTACCGCCGAGAGCGACAAGGCCGCCTGGTTCGCCGGATACACCCCCGACCTGGCCACGGTGGTCTCCGTCATGGGGCAGGACCCGGTGACCGCCAAGCAGCAGCCGCTGTACGGCGCCCTCGGCCAGGCCCGCATGAACGGTGGCGGCCCGCCGACCCAGATCTGGGCGCAGTACACGCGTGCCGCGCTGCAGGGCAAGCCGGTCGCCGACTTCGACCTCCAGCTCCAGCAGGGCGCCGACCAGGTCCAGGAGCCGCCGGCCAGCAGCAGCGCGCAGCCCGGCACCGACGGCGGCCAGAACGACGGCGGCGCGAGCACGCCCCCGGCCGACGGCGGCGCGTCGAGCACCCCCGCCGACGGCGGCACCACTGGCACCCCGGCCGACGGCGGCCCGACCACCGGCGGGGGCGCGGCCACGGGCGGCGGCCCGACCACCGGCGGGGGTGCGGCCACCGGCGGCGGCACGACCGGCGGCGGCCCGACCACCGGCGGCGGAACCCCGGGCGGCGGGACGACCGGGGGAGGCGCGGCCACCGGCGGCGGGACCCCGGGCGGCGGCACGACAGGTGGCGACACCTCCGGTGCCGACGCGGGCACCGGAGGCGGCCCCGGCACCTGAGCCCCGGCGAGGCCGGTGACCGCTGGTCGCCTTCAGCCCCACCACGGCGACCAGCGCACCCGCTCGGCACCAGCCGGGCGGGACCCACGACGAAGAGGGCCGGTGACGATCGTCACCGGCCCTCTTCGTCGTGCCTTCGCTAGAGGTACAGCCCCGTCGAGTCCTGGGACCCCTCGAACCGGTCCGCGGCGACGGCGTGCAGGTCGCGCTCGCGCATCAGCACGTACGCCACGCCCCGCACCTCGACCTCCGCCCGGTCCTCCGGGTCGAACAGGACACGGTCGCCGGGCTCCACGGTCCGCACGTTCTGCCCGACGGCGACGACCTCGGCCCAGGCCAGCCGCCGCCCCACCGCCGCGGTGGCGGGGATCAGGATGCCGCCCCCCGACCGCCGCTCGCCCTCACCGGCCTCCTGCCGCACGAGAACCCGGTCGTGCAGCATCCGGATGGGGAGCTTGTCGTGGTGGGGAGTGCTCTGCTCGTTTCTGTTGGCGCTCACGCCTCGAACCTACCCGCCCCGCTCAGTCCCGGCGCCGCCGGGCCCCGAGGGCCAGCAGCCCCACGACCCCCACGACGACGAGCGCGACGGGCACCACCCGCTCCAGGCGAGGCGACCCGTCCTCGTCCACGAACCGCGCCCGCACCTCGGTGACGGCCCGGTTGACCTGCACATACGCTCGCCCGACCGTGTGATCGACGTTGGCGATCACCTTGGCCTTGGCATCCCCGACGATGGTCTTCGGATGCACCCGCACCCCGATCTCGTCGAGCGTCTCGGCCAGCACTTCACGGCGGCGCCTGATGTCCGCCTCGATCTGCGCCGGGGTTCTCGTGTCCGACGTGTCCGCCACCGTACGGCCTCCGAAGTCTCCTGATGCTGTTCCGGACAGTCTGTCAGCTCTCGGCCGCACCGCACCGCAAGGCCCCCCGGTTACGCTGGCCCGATGAGCGAGCGACTCCAGCCGGGGGACACGGCCCCCGCCTTCACCCTCCCCGACGCCGACGGCACCGAGGTGTCCCTGTCGGACCACAAGGGCCGCAAGGTCATCGTCTACTTCTACCCCGCCGCCCTGACCCCAGGCTGCACCAAGCAGGCCTGCGACTTCACGGACAACCTGGAGCTCCTGGCCGGCGCCGGCTACGACGTCATCGGCATCTCCCCGGACGCCCCCGAGAAGCTCGCGAAGTTCCGCGAGAAGGAGTCCCTGAAGGTCACCCTCCTCGCCGACCCCGACAAGAAGGTCACCGAGGCGTACGGCGCGTACGGCGAGAAGAAGAACTACGGCAAGACCTATCTGGGCGTCATCCGCTCCACGGTCGTCGTGGACGAGGAGGGCAGGGTGGAGCGCGCCCTGTACAACGTCCGCGCCACCGGCCATGTCGCCAAGATCATCAAGGATCTGGGTATCTGACCGCCGGGCCCCCCTGCCCGGCCGCTAGCATGGCCGGGCAGTACCAAGCGGCCGTGGTGGAATTGGCAGTCACGCTGGGTTTAGGTCCCAGTGGGGTAACTCCCGTGAGGGTTCGAGTCCCTCCGGCCGCACCAGAGTCCGGCCCGGCGGGTCCCCGCGGGTTCGGCGCGCCGGGTCCCCGCGGGTTCGGCCCGGCACGACCCGGGCGTTCAGCCCAGCAGCTCCCGCACCACGGGCACCAGCGCCCGGAACGCCTTCCCCCGGTGGCTGATCGCGTTCTTCTCCTCGGGGGCCAGCTCCGCGCAGGTGCGCGTCTCGCCCTCCGGCTGCAGGATCGGGTCGTAGCCGAAGCCGTTCGTGCCGGCGGGCCGCTGCCGCAGCGTGCCCCGCAGCCGGCCCTCGACCACGCGTTCCGTGCCGTCCGGCAGGGCCAGGGCCGCCGCGCAGGCGAAGTGGGCGCCGCGGTGCTCGTCGGCGATGTCGGAGAGCTGGGCCAGCAGCAGCTCGAGGTTGGCCAGGTCGTCGCCGTGGCGGCCGGACCAGCGGGCGGAGAAGATCCCGGGGGCGCCGTTCAGGACGTCGACGCACAGCCCGGAGTCGTCGGCGACGGCGGGCAGCCCGGTGGCCTGGGCGAGCGCGTGCGCCTTGAGCAGGGCGTTCTCGGCGAAGGTGACGCCGGTTTCCTTGACGTCGGGGATGTCGGGGTAGGCGTCGGCGCCGACGAGTTCGTGGGGGAGCCCGGCGTCGGCGAGGATCGCCCTCAGCTCGGTGATCTTTCCGGCGTTGCGGGTGGCGAGGATCAAGCGGGTCATGCCGCCAGTATTCCCCGCCGCCCGGTCACAGCTCCGTCTGCCCCGCGCCCCGCAGCGCGCGCAGGTCGAACACCTCGCCCATGGTGCGGTAGCCCAGGTCGCTGGGGTGCAGATGGTCGCCGGAGTCGTACGCGGGGCGCAGCCGGCGCGGGTCGTAGGGGTCCCGCAGGGCCTGGTCGAAGTCGACGACCGCGTCGTACACGCCGCCCGCCCGGATCCCGGCGTTGACCTGCTGCCGTACGGCCTCCCGGGCCGGGGTGTAGCCGCGGTGGCCCTGGAAGGGCATGAGGGTGGCGCCGACGACCTTCAGGCCGCGGGCGTGTGCCTGGCGGACCAGGGTGCGCAGGCCGGTGAGGATGCGGTCGGGGTCGGCGAGCCGGGGGTTGCGCAGGATGTCGTTGACGCCGAGGTCGATGACGACGACCTTGGCGTTGGTCCGGGAGAGCGCGTCGCGGCCGAAGCGGCCGAGTCCGCTCTGGTTCTCGGCGGGCCGGCCGAGGCCGTCGGCGAGGACCTGGTTGCCGCTGATGCCCTCGTTGACGACGCTGTAGCGCGGGAGTTCCTCGCCGTTCTCCAGGGCGCTGCGCAGCCGGCCGGAGAGGATGTCGGGCCAGCGGCGGTTGGTGCCGGTGGTGGAGGTGATGCCGTCGGTTATGGAGTCGCCGAAGGCCACGACGGTGCCGGTGGCCTCGTCGCCGAGCAGGTCGAGGGCGGTGACGTAGCGCCAGTACGGGGTCTGCTCGGTGTACGGGACGCCGGTCGCGTCCTCGGTGCGGTCGCCGGTGGCGAGGTACGACACCTGGCGGGCGTGCGGATGGTAGGTGACGGGCCCGGACGGGGTGGGCGAGTAGGTGGTGATCAGCACGTCGGCGCCGTGCGGGACGGCGATGCGGACGGCGTCGCTGACGACCTGCCCGCCCGCGGGGATGACCACGCCGGTGCCGCCGCCGAAGGTGAGCCGCCGCATCGTCTCCGCGTCCGCGGCGGCGGTGCCGTCACCGCTGGACAGGGCGAGGGAGGCGTGGGTGATGGTGAGCGGGGCCTGGCCGTACAGGTTGGACAGGGTGACCCGGGCACTGCTGCCGCCGGTGGCGGCGTGCACCACGTTGCGGACCGAGTGGCCCGCGAGGCCGGCGGTCTCGGTGCCGGGTTCGCCGCCCACGGGGGCGGTGGCCCAGGCGCCGGCCCAGGTGCCGGTGGAGGCGGGGGCGGCGCGGGAGTCGCGGTGCGGGCGGTTGTCGCCGAGGGCGCTGTGAGGGGTGCCGTCATCGGTGGCGACGGTGACATAGATGCCGGCGGACAGTGCGACGACCAGGGCGACCAGCGCACCGAGCACCGCATGACCATGACGCTTGGCCACTGTTGTGTTGTTCTCCTCGCCGAACGGGAGCCCGAGGCTCCGATCTTGCTCACCCATGATGCGTCATGGGCCGGGAAGGGCTGACAGGACCCCTCCGGAACTCCCCACCGGACAGACGCCGGGAACTCCTGTTCCGTTCCGGGAGTCGGTCGGGAAGGGACAATTGTGTGCGGGATCACCGGACGGGTGGAGCTGATGGAACCTAGCGAGACGGGAAGCCCGGGGCGGGTCGCGTCGTACAAGACGATGACGGCGTTCACCCCGGCCGACGAGGAGCGCCGACGCGGGGTGCGGCGGATGAAGCTCACGGCGACGGGCATGCTGCTGTTCGTCGCGGTGGTCTACGTGCTGGCGAAGACGGCCGGGCACGCGGGGGCCGGGGGCTGGACGGACTACGTGGCGGCGGCGGCCGAGGCCGGCATGGTGGGCGCGCTCGCCGACTGGTTCGCGGTCACGGCGCTGTTCCGGCACCCGCTCGGGCTGCCCATCCCGCACACCGCGATCATCCCCACCAAGAAGGACCAGCTGGGCGTCTCGCTCGGTGAGTTCGTCGGGGAGAACTTCCTCTCGGAGGACGTCGTACGGCAGCGGCTGCGCGCGGTCGGCATCGGCAGCCGGCTCGGGGCCTGGCTGGCCGAGCCGGAGCACGCGGACCGGGTGACGGCGGAGCTGGCCACGGCCCTGCGCGGCGCCCTGACGGTGCTGCGCGACTCGGACGTGCAGGCGGTCGTCGGCGAGGCGATCACCCGGCGGGCCGACGCGCAGGAGATCGCGCCGGGGATCGGCAAGACGCTGGAGAGGATCGTCGCGGACGGCGGCCACCGGCGGGTCGTGGACCTGGTGGTGGCCCGCGCGCACGACTGGCTGGTGCTGCACCGCGACGACGTGATGGTGGCCGTGGAGGGCGGCGCCCCCGGCTGGACCCCGCGGTTCGTGGACCGGAAGGTCGGCGAGCGGGTCTACAAGGAGCTGCTGCGGTTCGTCACCGAGATGCGGGACATGCCCTCGCACCCGGCGCGCGGCGCCCTGGACCGCTTCCTGACCGACTTCGCCTCCGACCTGCAGTCCGACACGGACACCCGGGCGCGGGTGGAGCGGCTCAAGGGCGAGGTGCTGGGCCGGGGCGAGGTGCAGGACCTGATCGCGTCCGTGTGGACGGCCGTACGGTCGATGATCGTGGCGGCGGCCGAGGACGAGCGCAGCGAGCTGCGGACGCGGGTGCGGGCCGCGCTGCTGTCCCTGGGGGCGCGGATGGCGACCGAGCCGAAGGTGCAGGGCAAGGTCGACTCGTGGGTGGAGGGCGCGGCGGTGCACGTCGTGACGACCTACCGCGCGGAGATCACCTCGCTGATCACGGACACGGTGGCCGGCTGGGACGCGGAGCACACCACCCGGAAGATCGAGGCGCACATCGGCCGTGACCTGCAGTTCATCCGGATCAACGGCACGGTGGTGGGATCGCTCGCGGGCCTGGTGATCTACGCGGTGTCGCGTGGGCTGGGGGCCTGACCGGGAGTGTTCCGGTGCGGCGAGGGCACCCGGTATCCCGCCCTGACGAGGAGGGAGCCCCATGAGCGCAAGCGCCGAAGCGCCGTCGCCGCAGGCCGGCCGGACCATCACCACGAACATCCCCGCCCGGCTCGACCGCCTGCCCTGGTCGCGCTGGCACTGGACGATCGTGATCGGCCTGGGCACGGTGTGGATCCTCGACGGCCTGGAGGTCACGGTCGTCGGCAACATCGCCAGCCGGCTGTCGGAGCCCGGCAGCGGCCTGTCCATCACCTCCGGGCAGGTCACCGGCATCGCCGCCGCCCTGTACGTGGCGGGCGCGTGCGTGGGCGCCCTGTTCTGGGGGCGGCTGACCGACCGGTTCGGCCGGAAGAACCTCTTCATGATCACGCTGGCGGTGTACCTCGCGGCGACCGCGCTGACGGCGGTCTCCTGGGAGGCCTGGTGGTTCTTCCTGTTCCGCTTCCTGACGGGCTTCGGTATCGGCGGCGAGTACGCGGCGATCAACTCCGCGATCGACGAGCTGATCCCGGCGGACTACCGCGGCCGGGTCGACCTCGTCATCAACGGCAGCTTCTGGCTGGGCGCGGTCGGCGGTTCGCTGCTGTCGATCGTCGCCCTCGACACCAGCCTGCTGGCCGCGAACATCGGCTGGCGCCTGACCTTCGCGCTCGGCACCGTCCTCGCCCTGGTGATCCTGCTGGTACGACGGCACGTCCCGGAGAGCCCGCGCTGGCTGCTGATCCACGGCAGGGACCGGGAGGCCGAGGAGATCGTCACCGGCATCGAGCACCGGATCGAACAGGAGCGGGGCGAGCGGCTCCCGGAGCCCGAGGGCGAGCTGGAGATCCAGCAGCGCAAGACCGTGACCTTCCTGGAGATCGCCCGCACGGTCTTCGGCCGCTACCGCAAGCGGGCGGTGCTCGGCTTCTCCCTCTTCATCGGCCAGGCGTTCCTGTACAACGCGATCACCTTCGGCTTCGGCGCCATCCTGACCAAGTTCTTCGACGTGCCCGCCGACCACACCGGCTACTACTTCGCCGTGATCGCGATCGGCAACTTCTGCGGCCCGCTGCTGCTGGGCAAGCTGTTCGACACGGTCGGCCGCCGGGTCATGATCTCCTCGACCTACCTGCTCTCCGGTGTGCTGCTGTTCGGCACGGCATGGCTGTTCGACCGGGGCTCGCTGAGCGCGGGCACGCTGACGGCCTGCTGGTGCGCGGTGCTGTTCTTCGCCTCGGCGGGCGCCTCCAGCGCCTACCTCACGGTGTCGGAGATCTTCCCGATGGAGACGCGGGCGATGTCCATCGCCTTCTTCTACGCCCTCGGCACCGCGGCCGGCGGCATCAGCGGCCCCCTGCTCTTCGCCGACCTCACCGGCACCGGCCGGGTCGGCGACACCGTCCTGGCCTTCTGCATCGGCGCCACGCTGATGTGCGCGGCCGGCCTGGTCGCGGCGTTCCTGGCGGTACGGGCCGAACGCCGCTCCCTGGAGGACGTCGCCCGCCCGCTGACGGCGGTGGCGGGCCGGGCGAAGGCGGCGGCGCGGAAGACCCGCCCCGGCAACCGGGGCGGTGGCCCCGCGGCACCGCCGGCGGCGAGCAGGCCGTAACCGCCCGGGCCGCCCCCGTCAGGCACCGGTGGTGGAACCCGGGCGGACGATCATCAGGACCGTGACGGTGGCCCACAACAGGTTGAACACCCCGGTGACCATGGCGAGCCGCGCGGTCCGCTCCGGCCCCCCTTCCGCTTCGAGGAGGGCGCTCTGGCCCGGCAGCACGAGGGCGACGAGGACGAGCGCGGCGAGCGCGGTCAGCGCGATGGACACCATCAGCCAGGGGCTGCCGAGCACGCCCATCTCGCGGGCGGTGGCGAACCCGAAGACGGGAACGACGACGCCCACGACGGCGTAGACGCGGCAGATCCGGTGCAGCAGACGGAGTGTCCCGGCCGCATCGGAGTCGGGGGCGCCTTGGGGACCACCGGCTCTCGCGGCCAGGGCCCGGCGCGCGGCGGGCGGGAACATGCTGGCGGCGACGGCGACGGGACCGACGGCGAGGATCGCGGCGATGACGTGCACGGCGAGGAGGAACCTGGTCACGGAGGGACGGTAGGGGCGGCGGGGACGCCGGAGAAGCGGCAGGAGTGCCAGGGTTCAGCGGATTCTCGCCAGGCGAGTTCGCCGGGGCGGTGGGCCCTGCTCTCCGGGGAGGTCGGCGTAGACCTCCGTTTGGCGACAACCCGTCGTACCCCTACCCTCTCGCCATGCACACCGTGGCCGTACTGGCGCTGGACGGCGTCATCCCGTTCGATCTCTCCGCCCCCGTCGACACCTTCGGCCGGGCCCGGCTGCCCGACGGCCGGGAGCCGTACCGGGTGCGGGTGTGCTCGGAGCGGGAGGAGGTGAGCGCGGGTGCCTTCACGGTCCGGGCGCCGTACGGCCTGGAGGCGCTCGCGGAGGCGGACACGATCATCCTGCCCGGGGTCGCGGAACCCCCGCCGACGCTGCCGCCCGGGGTCGCCGAGGCGCTGCGCGCGGCGGCAGCGAACGGCACCCGGATCGCGTCGATCTGCGTGGGCGCGTTCCTCTTCGCGGCGACGGGCCTGCTGGACGGGCTGCCCGCGACGACCCACTGGGTCGCGGCCCCGGACCTGGCCCGGCGCCACCCGGAGGTGACGGTCGACCCGAACGTGCTGTATGTCGACAATGGCCAGTTCCTGACGTCGGCGGGCGCCGCGGCCGCCCTGGACATGTGTCTGCACATGATCCGCAGGGACTTCGGCTCGGCGGTCGCCGCGCACGCGGCCCGGATGTCCGTGATGCCGCTGGAACGGGAGGGCGGGCAGGCCCAGTTCATCGTCCACGACCTGCCCCCGGCCCCGGCAGGCACCACCCTGGAGCCCCTGCTGGCCTGGCTGGAGGACCACTGCGACCGCGACCTGACGCTGGCGGAGATCGCGGCGAAGGCCGGCATGAGCACCCGTACCCTCAACCGCCGCTTCCGGGAGCAGACGGGCACGACCCCGCTGCAGTGGCTGCACCGGGCGCGGGTACGGCGGGCCCAGTACCTGCTGGAGACCACGCCGTACCCGGTGGAACGCATCGCCGGACAGACGGGTTTCGGCTCACCGACGGCCTTCAGGGAACGCTTCCGGAGGGTGGTGGGCACGAGCCCGCAGGCGTACCGGAGGGCGTTCCGGGCGGGGGTGTCGTGACGGACGGAACGGGCCGGAGGGCGTTCCGGGCGGGGGCGTCGTAACGGACGGCCGGGGGGCGTGCGGGGGCGTCGTAACGGACGGAGCGGGCCGGCGGGCGCTCAGACGTCCTTGCGGTCGGCTACGGCCCAGGAGGCGACGGCGACGGCTCCGGCGACCCCCAGGACGGAGGGCCAGGCGCCGACCTTCCTGGCCAGCGGGTGGGACCCGGCGAACGCGGCGGCATAGGCGGCGGTCAGCGCGCCGGCCGCCTTCCCGCCGGCCCGGGCGCGCCACTGCCGGGCCGCCGCGGCACCGGCGACGGCCAGGACGGCCCCGCCGAGCTGCCGCTTCCCGGTCCAGCGGGCGACGCCGTAGCCGCCGACGAGCCCGGTGGCGGCGACGACCGCGCTGGGAACCCTGGCCATGAATGCCTCCTCGTATCCCGGATGTCTGCCCCGAGGCTAACGCGCAGAAGGGCCGCGCCCACGAACCTGAGTCGAGGCTTGTCAAGTTTCCGGCGGAGAGTTATATAAGAAGCCGTAGGGCATCGCACCCCAGTCCCTGAAGAGAGGAGTGACCCGTGATGCTCATGCGTACGGACCCCTTCCGCGAATTCGACCGACTCGCGCAGCAGGTCCTGGGCGCCAACGCCCGTCCGGCCGCGATGCCGATGGACGCCTACCGGTCCGGTGACGAGTTCCTCGTCCACTTCGACCTGCCCGGCATCGACCCCGAGACGATCGAACTCGACGTCGAGCGCAACGTCCTCAACGTCCGCGCCGAGCGCCGCAACCCCGCTCCCGACGACGCGGAACTGCTGGTCGCCGAACGGCCCACGGGCACCTTCACCCGCCAGCTGTTCCTGGGCGAGACCCTCGACACCGAACGCATCGACGCCTCGTACGAGGCCGGCGTCCTGACCCTGCGCATCCCGGTCGCCGAGCAGGCCAAGCCGCGCCGCATCCAGATCACGGGCGGCCACGGCGACCGCAAGCAGATCAGCGGCTGACCACGGCGGCGACGAACCACCCCACGCGTCCCGCGCCCGAGCGCGGGACGCGCCCACCCCGGTCCACCTCTCCCCTCCTCGAAAGGGAGACAGCTTCCGGACACCCCACATCCCCCACCCGCCGCACCTTGCTCACTTTGGCCGAACTGCCGCCCATGCCCGCCGCATTACGGGGTACCGGGCTTCCGGTGCCCCGAAGCGTCCCGGAGGAGGAGCCACCACGATGACCGTGACCACCCCGCAGCCGAGAATCGCCATCCCGACCCCGGCCCCGGCCGTGCGTCCGCGTGCCAAGGGCACGGCGGAGGACGCCGACTGGCTGGAGCTGACAGAGACGGTGCGCGAGGCGGGCCAGTACCCGACGAGGGCGGAGGCGGAACGCGTCACCCGCATCGTCCTGTCGGCCCTGGGCGGCCACGTCACCGGTGACGAACGCGTCGCCCTGGCCCAGGCCCTCCCCCGGGAGGCGGGCCGCGTCATCGCCTCCCAGATCCCCGCGACCCACCCCCTGACGGCCCGCGAGTTCGTCGAGTCGGTGGCCACGCGCATCGAGGGCTCGACCCCCGCGACGGCCCGCTGGGACGTCAGCTCGGTCCTGAGCGCCCTGTCGACCCACATCGGCGAGTCCCTGACCACCCGAGTCCTCACCCAACTTCCCCAGGGCTACGCCCTCCTGTTCGGCCGGGCGGAACTGGCCGCGACGGCCTAGCCCACGACGACCGGCAAGCGGGCCGCCCACCTCCCGGCCCGCAAGCCGCACTCCGCGCCGACGCGCGGGCGATACGCGACCGCCCCACCCGGCGTGCAGACGAGACGCGACCGCGCCCCACCCGGCGACCGCAACCCGCCAAGCCGACCCGGCGTCCATGCGCGGCGCGACCGCGCACCCCTGCCAACGAGGCGGGTCAGCGCCATTCGGCACGACAACTGATCCCTGCACGGCAGCGCGCCTAATGGTCTTCGGCGATCTCGAAGAGGGCCTGAGCGGACACACCGGGCCCCTCTTCCGCCTCTGTAGCTCCTACCTGAGCGCGTCTTGCACCAGGGCGCCGACGAAGGCGTGCCAAGTACCGGTCTGGACGCGAATCGTCGAGCCTTCGACCCACTTTGAATCGCGTATGAGCGTGTTGCCCCCCGCGTACGCGCACTCCAGGCACTCGGTACCGCTGCCGCCACTGTGAGAGGACTTGAACCAGTGAAGTTCTAGCGATGCTGCCATCAAGGCTCCTTGCTGATCCGCTCAATGAGTTCGGCCGAAGACTCGAAGTCGAGTGCTTGAGCGCTGAGGTATTCGAACGCCAACTTATACCGGTCCAGTTCCTGCGGCTTCTCCATGAAGAGGCCGCCGCCGATGAGGTCCACGTACACCACGTCGAGCTCTCGGGTCTGCCCGCGCAGGACGGCGAAACTGCCTACGGCAGCAGCGTGCGCTCCCCGTGCGAACGGCAGTACTTGGACGGTGATGTGCGGCCGTTGCGCTTGTGTGAGCAGGTGTTCCAACTGTTGCCGCATGACCTGTCGGCCTCCGACCAACCGACGGATGGCCGCTTCGTCAATGACACACCAGATGTGGGGTGGGTCCTCGCGGTCCAGCAGTTCCTGACGCTTCATGCGGATGTCGACCATGTGCTGGATCTCGCGCTCCGGACACTGCACCTCCGAAGCTCGATGCACAGCTTCGGCGTACGCCTGGGTCTGAAGCAGGCCAGGGATGTACATACACGCGTAGTGATCCTCACGTACGACCTCGTCTTCGAGGGTCAGCATGAGGTTCATGGATTCGGGGACAGGGTCGGCGAGCGAGCGCCACCAGCCCTGGATCTTCGCGCCCTTGGCCAACTCGACCAACGCCAACCGTTCCTCATCAGGGGCGCCGTACTCGCGGCAGAGAGCATCTACGGCCGGCCACTTCACCGTGCCTTCCTTGGTCTCGTACCGGCTCAGTGTCGCCTTCGAAATGCCGACGCGAGCCCCCGCCTCCTCCAGGGTCAGTCCCGCCGACTCCCGGAGCCGACGTAGATCAGCCCCGAGCTGGCGCCTACGAGTGGTAGGTCCAACCGCCATGCGTACGCCTTTCCTGTCGATGCTGGAGATCGTCCTCGACCCCCTGGATGAACTGCAAGGGGGCGTGCGCCGGGGGCGTGATGCCTGCTGACGTGCACCCGTCTCCCTCTTCGTGAGAGTTCCATTTTGGAACTCTCATTGCCACCCTGGTGGGTGTTGGGCGTCAGGAGCACAGAAGTGCCCCTGACGGGACGAGCGAGGGGTCGAGTAGGCCATGCACTGCACCGGTTGTATGCCGCGGAAGAAGTGGACACTGCCGTTTCTGGCTGAGGCGGAGGAAGTAGCCTCGCTACGGCGAATCCTGCGGTGCCATGTTGACCTCTGGGGGTTGCCGGAAGTCAGCGAGGCAGCCCAACTCTGCGTCAGCGAGCTGGTCGCGAACGTCATCAAGCATGTGGGCCCCGGCACGCCGAGCACGCTCACCGTCCGTATGAGCGGTACCCGCTTGCGTCTTGAAGTTCACGACCCCGACCCCCGTGCCCTTCCCACCCTCACCGATGCAGACTCGGAGACAGAGGCGGGCCGGGGGATGTCCCTCATCGACGCGATCACCGAACGGTGGGGCGTCGATCTGTTCCCTGCGCACAAGGCGACATGGTGCGAGCTCCGTACCAGTCTCACCGCGGCGGACGGGCACACCACAGGCCCCCGCGTGTCCCGAGCGGCGAAGGTGCTCGGGTTCTACGCGGAAGCCAGGACGCTGCCGGCCGGGCACCAGATCAGTCGGCTGTGCGCCGCAGCAGCGGAGGACACGGCGATCAGCGTGATCGCCGATCTCCTGCACTGGCTCGGCGCGCACGGCAGGGACCCGGACGAGGTATTGGAACGTGCGCAGGCCCACTTCGAGGCCGACCTCGCTCACTGAACGTCAGGGCCGAGTGACGTCGGTCAGCCCGTTGCGATGGCCGAGTACGTCCACACGTCGGCCGGTAGCTCGTGCTTGAGGCGCCACGTGATGGCCATCGGCTTGCTGCCGGTGTGGGTCACGTAGGTCGCCGGGCCAAGGAGCATCCACGGTTGTGGCTTACCTGTGTCGGTGTTCTTGTAGCGGCGCATGAACAGCAGGACCTCACTGCCTCGCTGCGCGTGCTCCCGGTATCGCATGCCGGTGCCGGAGTCGGGGGCCGTCGAATTCTGGGACTCCCAATGGAAGAGCGTAGGGCTGAGCGCGTAGTCCTTGTACCGGACAGTGGGTGAGAAGTCCTTCTCGTTCTTCTCCAAGGTGATGAGCAGGGCGTCGGTTTGGAGGTCCTCAACCCACTGCACGCCCTGCGCGAAGGACCGGGGCATCTGCCCGCCGAAGCGCGCCACCCCGAGGGCCGCGAGGATTTCGGAGCGGTTGTACGAGCAGTGGACCATCAGGGGAACGTCGCTGAGGCGGCCCGTCAGCGGGATGGGGAAGTGGTCCGCTTGCTCGATGACGTACGACAGCACCTGCCTCAGCTCGTCTCGGAACTCCGGCTGGAAGCGCAGCGAGTCGAGGCCTTCTCTGAAGCTGGTGAAACCGCCGGCGTTATCCCAGATGTTGAAGAACAGCATGCGGGCATAGGCCTGCTCGATCGGCCCCAGCTCCTCGTACGGCGGGACTCCGTCTTCGAGGAGTCGGAGGTAGGCCTGAGCGCGCTGGGGGTCATCGACGTGGAGAAAGGCGTGGACCCTTTTGAGGAGCGCCGCTTCCCCCGTCGGTGCGACACCCTCGACCAGTCCGGACCGGCGCAGGATGGTCGTCCAGGAGGTCTCGTTCTTGTAGAGCTCCTTGATCTCTCGACGGCTCTCGCGGAGGTAGTCCGCGAGGCGTGGCGTGCCGTAGGCCCGCACCTCGCTCACCAGTGTTTTGACTGTCGCGCCGAGTTGGCTCCGGATGTTGTCGAGTACGAGCTCTTTGGACTTGCCTTCCAGGAGGATCTGGCAGCCAGACGGCAGTTGGGGAAAGTCATGCTCGATGTGCTCGACCAGCCGGTTGCGCGTCAGGTTCGTCAGGGCACGGAACTGTTCCTCGAAGCGGAACTCCGCCCTGTGCTGTCCGATGAAGTCGAGGACCGTGAGGACGGGTTTCGTCTCGGTTCGCCTCAGGCCCCGTCCCAGTTGCTGGAGGAAGACCGTCGCGCTGTTGGTGGGCCGGAGGAGGAGAAGGGTGTCGACGTCGGGGATGTCGAGTCCCTCGTTGAAGAGGTCGACGGAGAAGATCACCTGCAGCTTGCCCTCGCTCAGGTCCTTCAATGCCTGGCTGCGCACTTCGGCCGGCGAGTCGCTGTCCAGCGCCACGGCCTGAAACCCGACCGTTGCGAAGAAGTCCGCCATGAAGTGGGCATGCCTCTTGCTCACGCAGAAACCCAGCGCACGCATGGCCGTGGGGTTCGAGACCTTGTCTTGGATCTGCTTCACCACGATCCGGGCACGCGCTGTGTTGCCCGTGTACAGGTCATCGAGCCCCTGCTCGGTGTACGTACCCCTCTGCCAGCCCAGGTTTCTCAGATCCGTGCCGTCCGGTAGGCCGAAGTAGTGGAAGGGGGACAGCAGTTCGTTCTCCAGGGCTTCCCACAGTCGCATCTCGGCGGCGATGCGCCCCTCGAAGAACTCGTCCTGGACGTTGAGACCGTCCATCCGCTCGGGAGTGGCCGTCAGTCCGAGCAACTCGTGAGGCTTGAAATGATCGATGACGCGGCGGTAAGTGGCGGCGGTGGCGTGATGGAACTCGTCAATGACGATGATGTCGAAGTGATCGGGGGCCAACTGTTCGAGTCGCCTGATGTTCAGTGACTGGACGCTGGCGAAGACGTGGTTCCAGTCCCGTGGATCCTGCCCGGAGTGCAACAGCTCCCCGAAGGAGGCGTCGTCCAGCACCTCTTGGTACGTGCGCAGGGACTGATGGAGTATTTCCTTGCGGTGGGCGACGAACAACAGCCTGGGTCGCCCGTTGGGCCACTTCCTGCACAGATTGCGGTAGTCCAGCGCGGCCATCACGGTCTTCCCGGTGCCGGTGGCCGCGACGAGCAGGTTCCGGTGCCGCCCGCGGATCTCCCGCTCGACGGTCAACCGTTCCAGCATGTCCCGTTGGTGCGGATAGGGCCGCACCTCAAGGCCGGAGAGGCTGATCTTCCGGTCGGCGGTCGGGAACGCGCCACCGCCCGCCTGGACCAGTGCTCCGTCCAGGCGCTCACCGTGGAGATCGGGGTCGTACGTCTCGAAGGCGATGTCGTTCCAGTACGCGTCGAAGGTCGCTTCGAACTTGTCTAGAACAGCTGGTGTGGCGACCGACGACAGACGTACGTTCCACTCCAGGCCGTCGAGCAGCGCGGCTTTGGACAGGTTGGAGCTGCCGACGTAGGCCGTGTCGAACCCCGTGTTCCGGCGGAAGAGCCAGGCCTTGGCATGCAGGCGTGTGGAGCGGGTCTCGTAGTTGATTTTGACGGTGGCGCCGAAGTCGCGGACGAGCCGGTCGAGCGCGTGGCGGTCCGTGGCGCCCATGTACGTGGTGGTGATGACCCGGATCTCCACGCCCCGTTCCTTCGCGGCGCGGAGAGCGTCCTCCAGTACCCGTATGCCGTACCACTTCACGAACGCGCAGAGCAGGTCGATGCGATCCGCCGTCGCCAGTTCTGCGCGCAGCTCCGCACCCAGGCTGACGTCCTCCGGCGAGTTCGTGAGCAGGGACGTCTCGGAGAGCGGGGTGAGGGGACGGATCGCGTAGGCGCCCGGTGCCTCCTGCTGGGCGAGGGCCAGCAGTTGTCTTGGCCCGTCAGCCACCGTGCTCACGGGGTCCGGATCACTTTGCCCGCCCGGACCGACCGCCAGGGAGGCGAGCATCTGGTTGATCAAGGGGACGTGCTGCTCGGGTGGGAGCTGAGCGAGCCTGCGGGCGACCACCTCACCGATGTGTCGGGCCAGCACATGGGGCGAAGACTCGACGCTGACCTCCGCTTCGATGGCCCTCCACCCCAGCGCCTCAAGCTGGCTCAGCTCGTCGTACACGCTCTGAGTGATCAGCTTCTCGTACAGCCCGGCGACCGGCTGTGCCGGATCCCCCGCTCCCGCCACCACGACCCCCTCGGATACGCGCCAGTGTCAGTCTGTTCTAACAGGCCGTACTGACAACGGGGTAAGCGGAAGCCCCCTTTCTCCGCCGGAGTTCTCTTCTCTCTGCGTCAGACAGTCGTACCGTGGCAGTCTCCATAGGCGCGCCCCGCCCCACACCAACACCCCGCCCCCCTCCCCGGAGGCCACGCCACTGCCCGACCCCGGGCTGCCAGGGTCGTCGCGTACTGGGGCAGCAACGCGGCGTCCGTCGGGGATGTGCCCTCCGAGGCCGCGAACGCCTCGTAGGACGGGACCGTGCCGGTGACGATGCCGAGGTTGGCGGTGCCGGAGGCGGCCAGTTCGCGGAGCGAGGACTCTATGGTCGACAGGTGCTCGGTGTGGGAGGGGTACTCCGAGGACAGGGTCGGATACGCCGACAGCAGTTCCGACAGTTCCTCTGCCGGCCAGTGCAGGACCGCCACCGGGAACGGGCGGGAGAGGGCCTCGCGGTAGGCGCCGAGTTCGGCGCGGAGGCGGGAGATCTCGGCCACGAGTTCCGCGGGGTTGTCCGAGCCGAGGGACCACACGCGTTTGGGGTCGTGGAGTTCGTCCAGGGAGACCGGGGACGTGTGGAGGGTGTCGGCGAGCCTGTCCCAGTCGTCGTGCGGGAGGCCCAGCATGCGGCGGACGCGGTGGCGGCCGTAGAGGAGGGGGTGGGTCGAGGCGGGGGGCTCGTCGGTGGGGCCCAGCAGGAGGTCGGCGGCCTCGGTGAACGTCTTCGCCGCCGCCTCCAGCTCGTCGTGGGCTTCGAGGGCCTCGGCCACGATGATCCAGGGGGCCGGGTCCCGGGGGGCCGTGGTGCGGATGCCCTCGATGATCGCCCGCGCCTCCGCCTCGTGGCCGTACTCCCACAGGTTGGACGCCTTCAGGGCGCGGACCAGGGCCGGGTTGTCCAGGGTGTCGGCGGACGCGAGCAGGCGGTCGTAGAGGGTGGTGGCCGCGGGGCGGTCGCCGGACAGTTCCAGGTGGGCCGCGGCCCGCAGGAGGAGCGTCTCGGCGTCCTCCGGGTACAGGCCGGCGGTCCGCTCCAGGCGTGCCGCTTCGGCGGTGTGGTCGACGTTCTCGGCAGGCGTGTCGGGGCGCATGGGGGACACCGTACTGCCGGGCGGTGGCAAACGTGAGGTGCCCCCGGGGGGTGTGCACACCGGTGGGGTTGTACGGATATCTTCGGTGCCGACATCTACCCGGGGTGGAGCGGGCATGCAGACGACGGATGCGCTGGTCGCGGACGAGGTGGCGGACGTCCCGGACGAGGGGCGGGAGCCGCCACGGCACTGGCCGCTCCTGCTCGTCGGCGCCGCCGTCGTCCCCGGTGGCCTGCTCTTCCTCGTCGGGCGCTGGGGGGACGCCCCGGCCGTGCAGGCCTGGCGGACCGTGTGTCTGGCCGTGACCGTGCAGGCGCTGCCGTTCCTGCTGCTCGGTACGGCCCTGTCCGGGGCTGTCAACGCCTTCGTGCCGGAGGGGGTCTTCACCCGGATCCTGCCCCGGCGGCCCGCGCTCGCCGTGCCCGTGGCCGGGGCCGCGGGGGTCGTCCTGCCCGGGTGCGAGTGCGCCTCCGTGCCGGTCGCGAGGAGCCTGATCGGGCGCGGGGTGCCACCGGCCGCCGCCTTCGCGTTCCTGCTGTCCGCGCCCGCCGTCAACCCCGTCGTGCTCACCGCCACCGCGATCGCGTTCCCCGGGAACCCCGCCATGGTGTGGGCCCGGCTGCTCGCCTCCCTCGCCACCGCCGTCGTCATGGGGTGGCTGTGGCTGAGGTTCGGACGGCCCGAGTGGCTGAAGCCCGTCGTACGGCACACCGGGCACCGGGAGGGGCGCAGCCGCCTCGACGAGTTCCGGCGCGGGTTCCAGCACGACTTCCTGCACGCCGGCGGGTTCCTGGTGCTCGGCGCGATCGCCGCGGCCACCTTCAACGTGGCCGTCCCGCGCTCCGTGCTGGACACCTTCGCCGTGGCGCCCTGGCTGTCCGTGCTGTTCCTCGCCGGGCTCGCCGTGCTGCTCGCGGTGTGTTCCGAGGCCGACGCCTTCCTGGCCGCCTCGCTGACCGGGTTCCCGCCGGTCGCGCGGCTGGCGTTCATGGTGGTGGGGCCCATGGTCGACCTGAAGCTGATCGCGTTGCAGGCGGGCACCTTCGGACGGGCCTTCGCGGTACGGTTCTCCGCCGCCACCGTGGTCGTCGCCGTCGTGTGCAGCGCGCTGACCGGATGGGGGCTGCTGTGACAACGGCCGAGGGGACCCGGCAGTCGTACCGTCTGCTCCAGGCGGGGCTGCTCGTCCTGTGCGGGCTCGGGCTGCTGCACGTCTCCCTCTTCACGGACGTCTGCCTGCGCTACGTCAAGGACGGCATGCGGCCCCTGCTCATCGCCTCCGGGGCCGTCCTGCTCCTGCTGGGCATCGCGAGCGCGGTCCTCGACAGGGCGGCGCAGGGAGCCGGGGAGCACCACCACGGCCCCGACGACGAGCGCCCCGACGGCCACTCCGACACGCACCACCACAGCCACTCCGGCGTGCCCCGCGTGGCCTGGCTGCTGCTCCTGCCCGCCCTCAGCCTGCTCTGCTACGCCCCGCCCGCCCTCGGCGCCTACACGGCCGCACGGCAGCCGGCGAAGGTCGTCGTCCACGACAGCGACTTCGACCCGCTGCCCCGCACCTCGCCGCTGCCCATGACCCTCTCCGACTTCACCAGCAGGGTGCGGCAGGACCGGACGGGGGCCGTCAAAGGGCGCGCGATCCGGATGACCGGGTTCGTCACCCCCGGGGCAGGCGGAAGCTGGGAGCTGACCCGGATCATCCTCAACTGCTGTGCCGCCGACGCCCAGTCCGTGAAGGTGCGGATCTACGGCGGGCCCGCCCTGCCCGCCGACACGTGGGTGAGCGTCGTCGGGACCTGGCACCCGGGCGGGACCCTGGGCACCGGCTCCGCGACGGTCGCCCTGGACGCCCGGAACGTCACGAAGGTGCCCCGCCCGGCGAACGGCTACCAGGACGCCCTGCCGCTGGGCTGAACCGGCGCGTCACACGGTGACGCCGTCGATCTGCAGCGTCTGCACGGACTTCGCCGCGAAGGGCACGGACACCGACCTGCCGTTGAGGCGGGTGTCCGAGCGCGCGGTGTAGCGGTCGCCGCCCGTGGTGACCGTGTTCCAGCGGGGGACCAGACCGCCCGAGCCTCCGGTGACGGCGGAGAAGCGGGACAGGTCGAAGGTCAGGGTCTGCGCGGTGGAGGAGGTGTTCGCGGCGACGATCACCAGGCGTTTCGCCGTCCGGTCCAGGGCGGCCGCCGCGTAGCTCACGCCGGTGTCCAGGATCGTCATGCCGGGCCGGATGTGGCGGGTGAACTGGGCCAGGACGTAGTACTTCGTCTGGACCGCGCCCGGCTGGAGCGTGTTCGCGTCGTACGCGATCGTGGCCCAGCCGGCGCTGGGGTCCATCACCTGCCAGTACACCCAGGCCGTCGGGTGCAGCCAGCGGAAGTCGTAGAGCAGATTGCTCGCCGTGGTCAGGCCGGAGGCGTCGCCGTCGCCGGTCTCCGAGTTCCACAGGGCCTTGCGCGCGGTCGTCACCACGTCCGTGTACAGCAGGTCCCTGCGGCCGTCGGCGCCCTGGTAGCCGTGCACGTTGACCCGGTCGACGTAGCCCTTCGCGGTGGCGGAGAAGGAGTTCCAGGTGGTGCGGGCCAGGTCGTAGCTGGTCTCGTCGGAGGCGGAGATCCGCGTACCGGACAGGCCGCGCTTGTCCAACTCGGCGCGCAGGTACGGCAGTACGGCCGCCTGCACGCTCGCGTCGATGTGGCAGCCCTCCTGGGTGCCGGTCGCCGTCCACCAGGACGAGGAGGGCTCGTTGAAGGCCTCCACGGTCGCGAAGTCCACGCCCCAGTGCTGCCTGGCGTACAGGGCGACCGCGGCGAGGTGGGAGGCGTGCTGGCGCTGGTTCCAGGACTGCAGGTTGTTGCCGCCGCCGGCCGCGCCGGACGGGTTGTGGTTGGAACACATCCACCACATGGGGGAGTTGGCGAACAGTTCGGAGATCGCGCCGCGCTGGGTGGCCTTCACCAGCATGGCCCGCTGGGTGGCGTCCGCCGTCCACTTCCAGGCCGCGGAGGCCGGGTCCTCGTTCGTCCAGTCCTGCCAGTAGCCCTCGATCTGCTTGAAGGAGGGGATGTTCGGGGAGGCGGCCATCGACGCGCCGGCGACGCTGTTCCAGCTGCACGCGCCCAGGTTGTAGCGGGCGATGTTGAGGCCGAGGCCGGGCAGGGTGGTGCCGTTGTACGTCGTGTTCCCGGTCGTGAAGAAGATGTCGGCGAAGTCATCGCGGGCGCCGAAGACGTTCGCCCACCAGGCCAGGGAGGTGCCCCAGCCCTCCCAGGTGCCGTACGTGGTCGACGGGTTGACGGCGATCGTCGCGTCCGCCCGGGCCGTGCCCGTGGCGAGCGCGCCGCCGAGGAGCCCGCCGCCCGCGGCGGTCAGCAGTGTTCTGCGTCGGATCATGGGTCGTTCGCTGCCTCTCCGTGCGGCTCCGGCACCGCGCTCCGGGAGCGGTGCCGACTCGTCCCCTCGGCCTGCCAACAGGAAGCATCGGGGTGCCGGACGGCGTTGTCGAGGGTTGTGACGGCCCTTTCGCAAACCCGTTGAGAAAGCGGGGCCCCGGTCCGCGCCCCCCTGTCTCTGGCCAGTTGCGGGCGCCGCGCCTATCGTGCGGGCGGCTCCGGTGGAGGTGGACGCGGATGCGGGCTGCGACGGGCGTGCGGGTCGTACGGCACAGCGATCGGCGCAGGAGCGCCCGGCGCAGGCGGCTGCTGTGGAGCGGGGGCGAGGTCCTCGTGACGGCCGGACTGGTCCTCCTGCTGCTGGTCGTGCACCAGCTGTGGTGGACCGACCGGGAGGCCCGGCGCGGGGCCGCACACGAGGTGGCGGCGCTGGAACGGCAGTGGGGCAGCGGTACGACGGCCGGGCCCGGCGCCCCTCCCGACGGTTCCGGTACGGCCCCGGCGTCCGGGGCAGCCGCCTCCGGTACGTCCCGCGCGCCGGGGAACCCGTCCACGTCCGGCTCCGCGAGAGCGACCGTGCTCGCGACCGCGCCCCGCCGGTCCGAGGCGTACGCCGTGCTCACCATCCCCCGGCTGCGCCTGCGCGTCCCCGTCGCCGAGGGCGTCGGCAAGGCGGACGTGCTGAACAAGGGCTACGTCGGTCACTACCCCGGCACCCAGCAGCCGGGCCAGGCCGGGAACTTCGCGCTCGCCGGACACCGGAACACGCACGGCGAGCCCTTCCGGTACCTGCCCCGGCTGCGGCGGGGGGACGCCGTCGAGGTGGAGACGCGGACGGCGACGTACACCTACGCCGTCGACCAGACCCTGCCGCGCACGTCGGCCCTGGACTCGGGGGTCGTCCGGCCCGTCCCGCGCTCGCTCGTCCGGCCCGGTTACGGCTACCAACGGCCGGGTCACTACCTCACCCTGACCACCTGCACCCTCGAGTTCACCTCCCGGTACCGGCTGGTGGTGTGGGCCACGCTGGTCTCCGCCCGGCCCCGGTGATCCACCGGATCGGGGTGGAACTATCCTGGCGCTCCCGGACGTTGTCGTGGTGCCGGGACGGGTGAAGTCGACGAAGCTGATGCAGCTTGTGTGTGGGGGGAGTGCTCATGGACGGTCGTAGCGTCGCCGTCGCGCGCCCCCACGCCCTCGGCACCCCTCGGACCTCCCGCGCCCCCGGCCCCCTTCTCGCCCCCCTCACCGCCCTGCTGCTCCTGGCCCAGCTGCTGCTGCTCCAGGCCGCGCTCCTCGGCACCGGCGGTGTCGGCACCGGCGGTCTCACCACCGCCGTCGCCCTCGCCGCGACCGCCGCAGCGGGGGCCGCGCTCGTCGCCTGCGCCCTGCTGGCCGCGCGCAGCGTGCCCGCCGTACCGCCCCACCGCGTCCGCACGGCCATACGCGACCGGGCCCGGCGGACGGCCTTCCTGCCCCAACGCGATCCCGACGCGCCCGGCCGGCGGCGGCCCAGAGCACCCGGACACGCCCGTCCGGCGACCGCCGCGTAGGGCACGTCCTCGCACCTCTCCAACGCGTGACCCCGCGCGGGTCGTCCTGCCGTTCTCCGCTTCGTTCCGGCACGACGAGACCCCCGGAGGGCTCACCCATGTCCGTTTTCGCCCGTCTGGTCGAGCACCTGGCCGACCTGCTCACCCCGCTCTTCCACGCCTCCGCGGCAGCCGCCGCGATCGTCCTGTTCACCGCGCTCGTACGGCTCCTCGTCCACCCGCTGTCCCGGGCCGCCGCCCGCGGCCGCCGCGCCCGTGCCGCGCTCCAGCCGCGCATCACCGCCCTGCGCGAGAAGCACGCCGGGAACCCGCGGCGGCTCCAGCAGGCGGTGCTGGAACTGCACGCCGAGGAAAAGGTCTCCCCGCTCTCCGGCCTCCTGCCCAGCCTGCTCCAACTGCCCGCGTTCTTCCTGCTCTACCACCTCTTCTCCAGCTCCACGATCGGCGGCGAGGGCAACGCCCTGCTCGGCCACCGGCTGCTCGCGGCACCGCTCGGCGGGCGCTGGGCGGACGCGCTGACGGACGGCGGGATGTTCGGCCCGGCCGGCGGCGTCTACCTCGGCCTCTTCGCCGTCGTCGCGGCCGTCGCCGCCGTCAACTTCCGGCGTGCCCGGCGGACGATGGCCGAGCAGCCCGTCCCGGCCGCCGCCGGCGACCAGGTGCCCGGTCTCGCCGCGGTCACCCGGGTCACCCCGTTCCTGTCCTTCTTCACCCTCGTCACCGTGGCGGTCGTCCCGCTCGCCGCCGCGCTGTACGTCGTCACGAGCAGCGCCTGGAGCGCGGCGGAACAGGCGCTGCTGTCCCGGTGAGGGGGGGCGGCCCCGCCCGGTTACGGTCCAGTACGTGAACAAGGTCTTGCGGACTGGACCCGCCGATTGGAGGATCGACCAGTCCTCCGATGGCTGCACCCAGCGGGGGCGCCCGCGATCGAGGGAGATGGTGACGATGAAGCTGCTGCGAGTCGGTACGGCGGGGGCCGAGCGCCCGGCGCTGCTCGACGCCGGGGGAACCCTCAGGGACCTGTCGGGCCTCGTGGACGACATCGACGGCGCGCTCCTCGCCGACGACACCGCGCTCGACCGGGTGCGGGCGGCGGCCGGGTCCGGTGAGCTGCCCGCGCTGGACGCGGCCGGACTCCGGATCGGCCCGCCGCTCGGCCGCATCGGCAAGGTCGTGTGCATCGGGCTCAACTACCACGACCACGCCCGCGAGACCGGCGTGGAACCGCCGCCGGAGCCGGTGGTGTTCCTCAAGGCGCCGGACACGGTCGTCGGGCCGTACGACACCGTGCTGGTGCCGCGCGGCTCGGCGAAGACCGACTGGGAGGTCGAACTCGCGGTCGTCATCGGCTGTACGGCCCGCTACCTGGACTCCGCCGAGGAGGGCCTCGCGCACGTCGCCGGGTACGCGGTGGCGCACGACGTCTCCGAGCGGGAGTTCCAGATCGAGCGCGGCGGCACCTGGGACAAGGGCAAGAACTGCGAGACGTTCAATCCGCTCGGGCCCTGGCTGGTGACGGCCGACGAGGTCCCGGACCCGCAGCGGCTGCCGCTGCGGCTGTGGGTGAACGGGGAGCTGAAGCAGGACGGTACGACGGCCGAGCAGATCTTCCCCGTGGGCGAGGTCGTGCGCTACCTCAGCCGGTTCATGACGCTGTACCCCGGGGACGTCGTCAACACCGGCACACCGGCGGGCGTGGCCATGGGGCGGCCCGAACCGAAGCCGTACCTGAGGGCCGGCGACGTGGTCGAGCTGGAGATCGAGGGGCTCGGACGGCAGCGGCAGGAACTGAAGGACGCCTGAGGGAGCGGGAACTGAAGGACGGGCGCCTGAGGGGGCGGGAGCTCAGGGCGGGCTGAGGGGCGGGGTGCGTGTCCCACACGGCCCCGCGCCCCCGGGCCGGCGGCGGACTCACCCCGGCGGGCCCGCTCCCGGCCGGCCGGACTCACCCGAGCAGAGAGGCCAGCCGGCGCCACTCCTCCCTCGGGAGGGTGGTGCCGGTGGCCGCCGTCACCACCTGCAGGGCGACATGGTCGGCGCCCGCCTCGTGGAAGGCGGTGACGCGTTCGCGGATCCGGTTCTCGTCGCCCCAGGCGAAGACCGCGTCGACGAGGTGGTCGCTGCCGCCGCCGGCGATGTCGTCCTCGGCAAAGCCCAGGCGCAGGAAGTTGTCGGTGTAGTTGGGCAGTTCGAGGTAGCGGGCCAGGTAGGCGCGGGCCGTCTCGCGGGCGCGGGCCGGGTCGGTTTCCAGGACCACCTTGAACTCCGGTGCCAGCAGCGCCCGCTCGCCGAGGATCTCGCGGGCCTGCGCGGTGTGCTCGGGGGTGACCAGGTAGGGGATCGCGCCGGCCGCGCGGTCGCGGGACAGGCCCAGCATCTTCGGGCCCAGCGCGGCGAGCACCCGCCGTCCGGCGGGCACGCCCGCCTTGTCCAGCTCGTCGAGGTAGCCGGTCATGGCCGTGTACGGGCGGCGGTAACCCTTCACCCGCGGGCCGTGGCTCACGCCGAGACCCAGGACGAAGCGTCCGGGATGGGCCGTCTCCACCTCGGCGAAGGAGGCCGCGGTGGCGGCCGCGTCCTGCTGCCACACGCTCTGGATGCTGGTGCCCACGGGGATGCGGCGCGTCGCGCCGATGAGCGGGGCCGCGTGGTCGGCGGTGCTGTTGCCGCCCAGCCAGAGGGCGCCGTAGCCCAGCTCCTCCAACTCGGCCGCGGCCTCGTCCAGTTCGCCGCGCCGCTCCGGGTCCTCCGAGCGCAGCTCGATGCTCCAGACGCCGTAGCGGCCGACGGTCTCCTTCAGTGGGGTGCTCATCGGGTGCGGTCCCTCCGGTGGTGTGCGGTGCCGTGATCGACACGCCTTCCGCACTGCCAACCGGAGGGAGACCGTCCGTGATTCCCGCCGTTCGCTCAGCCGGCCGAACGGGAGAGGAACTTCTCCAGCGCCTCCACCACGAACCGGTGGTCCTGGAGCTGGGGCAGACCGGAGACGGTCACCGCGCCGACCACGCCCACGCCCTCGACCGTGATCGGGAAGGCCCCGCCGTGGGCCGCGTACGCGTCGGGGTCGAGGCGGGAGGACTCCTCGAAGGTCGTGCCCTTGGCGCGGAACCGGGCGCCGACCAGGTAGGAGGCGCTGCCGTAGCGCTCCACCACCCGGCGCTTGCGCACGATCCAGGCGTCGTTGTCCGGGGCGGAGCCCGGCAGCGCCGCGTGGAAGAGCTGCTGGCCGGCGCGGTGGATGTCGATGGCGACCGGCGCCTGGCGCTCCCGGGCCAGCTCGACCAGCAGGCAGCCGAGGTCCCAGGCGTCCTCGTGGGTGAACCGCCGGAAGACCAGCCGGTGTTCCTGGGCCTGGAGCTCCTCCAGGCTCGGCGTGGGTTCGGGCGTCGGGCGGGGCGTGCTCTGCGGGTGCTGCATCAGAGGGTCACCGCCACCTTGTCCCGGGCGGACCTGCGGGCCGCTTCCAGTACGTCGAGCGCGGCGGCCGCCTCCAGGGCGGTCACCGGGTTGGGGCCGGCACCGCGCAGGGCGGCGGCGACGGCCGCGTAGTAGGCGGGGTAGTCGCCCGGCAGGGTCGGTACGGGGGTGCCGCCGCCGGACAGCGGGGACTCCCCGGCGCCGATACGGCCCCACAGGGACTGGTCCTCGGCGCCCCAGTCGGCGAGGGTGCCGGGGCGGCTGCCCTCGCGCAGGGCCGCCTCCTGGGGGTCCAGGCCGTACTTGACGTAGCCCGCGCGGGAGCCCAGCACGCGGAAGCGGGGGCCGAGCTGGGCGGTCGTCGCGGAGACGTACAGGTGGGAGCGGACGCCGCCGGCGTGGGTGAGCGCGATGAAGGTGTCGTCGTCGGTCTCGGCGCCCGGGCGGCGGATGTCGGTCTCGGCGTAGACCTCGGTGACCGGGCCGAACAGGACCAGGGCCTGGTCGACGACATGACTGCCGAGGTCGTAGAGCAGACCTCCGATCTCTGCGGGGTCGCCGGACTCGCGCCAGCCGCCCTTGGGCTGGGGGCGCCAGCGCTCGAAGCGGGACTCGAAGCGCCAGGGGTCGCCGAGTTCACCGTCCGCGAGGAGCCGGCTCAGGGTCAGGAAGTCGTTGTCCCAGCGGCGGTTCTGGAAGACCGACAGGAGCAGGCCGCGCTCCTCGGCGAGGGCGGCCAGCTCGCGGGCCTCGGCCGCGGTGCCGGCGACCGGCTTGTCCACGACCACCGGCAGGCCCGCCTTGAGGGCGGCCGTGGCCAGCGGGACGTGTGTCTTGTTCGGGGAGGCCACGACGACCAGGTCCAGGTCGTCCGCGCGCTCGAACAGCTCCTCGGCGCCGGCGGCGAACCGCACGTCCGGGAACTCGGCGCGGGCCTGCTCCCGCCGCTCCGGCTGGGAGGTGACCACCGTGTCCAGGGCGAGGCCCTCGGTGGCGGCGATCAGCGGGGCATGGAAGACGGAGCCGGCGAGGCCGTAGCCGATCAGGCCGACGCGGAGGGGGGTAGCAGTCATGCCCTCCACTTTGGCAACGCTGTTGCGAAAGTGCAAGCGGTGCGGAGAATGGGGGTGTGAAGAGGGCGAGTACGGCGACGACGGGGACAGGACCGAGGAGCGGGGCGTCCGCTGGGGCGAACCTGGGGGTGCTGCGCAGCCACAACACCGCGCTGGTGCTGGGGCTGCTGCGGGACGCCGGTACGGAGGGCATCAGCCGGCTGGAACTCGCCGAGCGCACCGGGCTGACCCCGCAGGCCGTCAGCAAGATCACCGCACGGCTGCGGGAACAGGGGCTCGCCGCGGAGGCCGGCCGCCGGGCGTCGACCGGGGGCAAACCGCGGACCGTACTGCGGCTGGTACCGGAGGCGGGGCACGCGGTCGGGGTGCACCTGGACCGCGACGAACTGCGGGCGGTGCTCGTGGACCTGGACGGGACGGTGGTGGCGGAGCGGCGCGGGGGACTGGACCTCGGCGCGGGGGCGGAGGCCGTGCTGGGGGCGGTGTGCGCGGGGGTGCGGGGTGTCGTCGGGGGGTTGGCGGCGGGGCGCGGGGGTGTGGCCGGGGGGCCGGACACGGTGTACGAGGGTGGGCGGGGGGTGGCTGGTCAGCCGGATGCGGTGTACGGGGGTGTGCGGGAGATGTCCGGCGGGCCGGACCCGGCGGAGGGGGGCGTGGCCGGGGGGCCGGACGCGGCGTACGGGGGCGGGCATGAGGGGGCCGGCGGACCGGCGGGCGCGCGGGAGACGGTCGGTGGGCCCGGGGGCGAGGAGGGGCTCGGGCGGGTGGCCTCGCTGCTGGGGGTGGGGGTCGCGCTGCCCGGGCCGTTGGATCACGCGCACGGGGTGCTGCACCGGGTCACCGGGTTCCCCGAGTGGGACGGCTTCCCGCTGCGGGACGCGCTGGCGCGGCGGCTCGGAGTGCCGGTGGTGGTGGACAAGGACACCAACGCGGCGGCGCTCGGGCTGGCGGTCGGCGGCGAGGCGGGCGTCGCCGGCGACTCCTTCGCCTACCTGCACCTCGGGACCGGGCTCGGGGCCGGACTGGTGATCGGCGGGAGTGTGCACCGGGGGGCGCGGACGGGGGCGGGGGAGTTCGGGCACCAGGTCGTCCAGCTGGACGGACCGCTGTGCGAGTGCGGGAACCGGGGGTGCGTGGAGGCGCTGTGCCTCGCGGCCGTGGCACGGGGGGAGACGGCCGAGGCGGCCCGGGTGCTCGGGGTCGCCGCCGGGAACCTGGTCGGGCTGCTGGACATCGACACGGTGCTGCTCGGCGGCCGGACCGTCGCCGGGGCGCCGGAGGCGTACGTGCGGGGCGTGAGCGGGGTACTGGGCGCGCGAGCCCGCCGTGAGGGCACCCCCGAGGCCCCCGTCCCCGTACGGCTCGCTCCGCGCGGCGAGCGGGTGGTCGCCGAGGGGGCGGCCCAGTTGCTGCTGGCACCGCTGTTCGGCCGGGGGGAGTGACGCGACCGCGTGAGCGCGGGGTCCGGGTGGCCGGCCCCCGGAACGGCCCCGCGCCGTGACGGCGGCCCCCGAACGGCACCGCCGCTCCGGCGAACCACCGGCCCGGCACGCCACCACTCCGGCGGACCCCGCCCCAGCAGACCCCCGCCCCGGTGAACGCCCGCTCAGGGTGGCCCCCGTCTCAGTAGGCCCCCGCCCCGTCGGTCCACCACTCCGCTGATCGAGCAGACTTCGTTCCCGCCCCCGGCGCGGCGTCCCCCGTCTCCCGCACCACCCGGCATGGTCATGTGTTCATGCGACCGTGCACGCCCCCGTCCCCGTTCCTCCGTCGCGCCGCAGCCGTCGCCACCGCAGCCGTCGTCCCCGTGCTCGTCCCCCTGTCGCCGGGCACCGCCCACGCCGACACGGCGCCGCCCCCCTCCTGCGCCGCCCCCGACACGCGGACCTTCCCGCTGGCCACCCGCATCCGGGGCGGCCCCGGCTCCTACGAGGCCGGCGGCGGGTACGGCACCTGGTACATCGACCTCACCAACACCACCCGCCGGACCTGCGCCGGCGTCCACCCGGTCGTTATCCTCGTCGCCGACCAGCGCTCCCTGCGGCCGGACCAGCCCCAACTGGACTTCTACGACGGCTCCACGCCCCGGCCGGTGTCCTTCGAGACCACCGACGAGCAGGAACTCGTCGGGGTGCTGGACGCCACCGGGTTCGCCGGGTTCACCGTGCCGCCGGGCGGGACCGTCAGCGTCCGGGTCCGGCTGGCGCTCCCCTCCGACGCCGTGGCCGACCGGGTCACCGTCAACGCGGCCGTCGTACAGCGGCGAGGCCAGGACGGGGACTGGGTCGGGGAGTCCAACACGTACCGCTTCGGGATCGCCCGGGAGGGGGAGCCGGACCCCCGGGAGACGGGGGACACGCAGGAGACGGGGGATGGGACCGGTGGTGTGCGGGAGACCGGCACCGCCCAGCAGACCGAGGGCGTGCCCACCGCGTCCGGTACCGCCCCCTCCCGTACCGACTCGTCCGCCCCCGCCCCGTCGGTCACCGCGGCGCCCACCGCCTCCCGCACCGGCGCCCCGGACGGCGACTCCTCCCTCGCGCTCGCCCGGGACGCCGAGGACGCGGGCGAGCGGGTGCGCGAGCTGGCCCGTACCGGGCCGGGCCTCGCCCACGGCCTCCTCGCCGCCCTGGCCGCCCTGTTCGGCGTGGGCGCCGGTGCGGTCCTGCTGCTGCGCGGCCGCCGCTGAACCCGGTCCGGCCCTGATCCCCGTACGGCCGGGTCGGGACCGATCCCTCCTGGCTAGGCTGGGGGCGTCGGTACGCCGTGGTTCCGGCGCCCCCGCTTCCCGACCGTACGTACGCCAGGAGACGCACAACATGGCAGACCGCAAGCCCATCGAGTCATGGCTCACCGACATGGACGGCGTCCTGATCCACGAGGGGGTGCCGATCCCCGGCTCCGACGCCTTCCTGAAGAAGCTGCGGGAGTCCGGCCGGCCCTTCCTGGTGCTCACCAACAACTCGATCTACACCGCCCGTGACCTGCACGCCCGGCTGCGCCGGATGGGCCTGGACGTGCCGGTGGAGAACATCTGGACGTCGGCGCTGGCCACCGCCCAGTTCCTGAACGACCAGCGCCCCGGCGGCAGCGCCTACGTCATCGGCGAGGCCGGCCTGACCACCGCCCTGCACGACATCGGCTACATCCTCACCGACCACGACCCCGACTTCGTGATCCTCGGCGAGACCCGCACGTACTCCTTCGAGGCCCTGACCAAGGCCGTCCGGCTCATCAACAACGGCGCCCGGTTCATCGCGACCAACCCCGACAACGTCGGGCCGTCCACCGAGGGCGACCTGCCCGCCACCGGCTCGGTCGCCGCCCTGATCACCGCGGCGACCGGCAAGAAGCCGTACTTCGTCGGCAAGCCGAACCCGCTGATGATGCGGGCCGGGCTGAACGCGATCGGCGCCCACTCCGAGACCTCCGCGATGATCGGCGACCGCATGGACACCGACGTCCTCGCGGGCCTGGAGGCCGGGATGCGCACGTTCCTGGTGCTGAGCGGGGTGACCCAGCCGGACGACGTGGACCGCTACCCCTTCCGGCCCTCGCAGACCGTCGACTCCATCGCGGACCTGGTCGACCTGGTCTGAGCCGGCTCCCGCCGAGCCCGCCCGGCCGAAACCAGGCCTCACCCGTTCGGAGCAACCGGGCGCCTTCCGAGGATGCGGGGGCGCCCGGTCCGGGGGAGTCTCCAGGTACTGGAGGTTCACGATGGGCTCACTACGCCTCACTCTCTGTACGGGACTGCTCGTCGCGGCCGCGTCGGCGGCGGTCGTCCCGGTGGCCCACGCGGCGGACGGCGGCGCGGTCAGCGTCACCCCCGCCGTCCCGGCGCCGGGCGACGACATCACCCTGCGGGTCAGCGGCTGCACCGGTGAGCAGGGCACCGCCGCCTCGTCGGCCTTCGTCACCGACGCCCGGCTGACCGGTGCCCAGGGCAGTCTGACCGGCGAGACCCGGGTCCGCTCCGCCCTGACGCCCGGCGCCTACACCGTGAAGGTCAGCTGCGCCGGCGCCGTGCGCACCGGCACGATCACGGTCACGGAGGCGGGCGGCACCGGCCGGCCGGCAGAGCCCGTCGAGCCCTCCGCCGGCAGCGCCTCGCCCATCGCGCCGGTCCCCGCGGGCGGCGGCGGCACCGCGCACTTCGCCACGGTGGCCACCAGCGGCTCCGGACCCGACACCGTGCAGGGGGTGACCGGCCTCGCGCTCGCCGGGATCGCCGCGGTCGCCGTCGGGCTGCGCGCCCGCCGGAGCCACGGTCCCCGCTGAGCCGGCCATGTCCGACGACGGGCGCGGCACCGGCACCGGGCGGCTCGTCACCTGCCTGGCCTGGGCGCTGCTGCTGTTGGGGCTGTGGCTGTGGGGCCGCTCGGTGACCGACGTACCCGGGCGCGCGGACGGGCCGGCCACCGGTGACGTCCTCGGCGTCGGGCTGCCGCGCGCGGCGCGACCCGTGGCCGGCGCGGTGCCGCAGCGCGTCGACATCCCCCAGCTGGGCGTCCAGGCCCCGGTGGTGGCCCGCGGTCTGGACGCCCGTGGCGCGGTGGATCCGCCGCCGTACGACCAGGCGGGCGTCGTCGGCTGGTACGGCGCCGGTCCCCGGCCCGGCGCGGCGGGCGCGGCCCTGCTGGTGGGCCACGTCGACACCGCGACCCGGCCGGCCGTCTTCTACCGGCTCAGCAGTCTCAAGCCCGGCGGGAGGGTGCGGGTGTTCCGCGCGGACGGCAAGGTCGCCGAGTTCACCGTCGACGACGTCCGCGTACTGCCCCGCGTCGGCTTCGACGCCCAGCAGGCCTACGGCCCCCGCGTCCCCGGCCGCGCCGAACTCCGCCTGATCACCTGCGGCGGCACCTTCGACCGCGCGTCGGGCACCTACACGGCCAACGTGGTCGTCTCGGCCTACCTCACCGGCACCACCGGCTGACCCCGGCCCAGAGCCCCCTCACCCGTTGTCACCCCTTGGCCACGACCACCGCGGTCGCCTCCCGCACCGAGTTGCGGCTCGCCCCGAGCAGCCGCATCAGCTCCGGCTCGGTGGGCAGCGGGGTGCCCGAGGGCAGCCGCTGGTCCACGATCAGCTTCTTGATCCGCTCCTGAAGGTCCCGGGCTGCCATGGCGAGACGGCATCCGGCCATTCGGGCGGAGGACACACGCGCGAGGGCATGCGAAAGGCCCCCCGCCTGAGCGAGGGGCCTTCCGGTCGGTGCGCCGCCAGGGACTCGAACCCCGGACCCGCTGATTAAGAGTCAGCTGCTCTAACCAACTGAGCTAGCGGCGCCTGCTGACGGGAAAACTCTACCCGACCTCCAGGGGTGCTCCCGACCACCGGGAACGGGCGGGGCGGCCGTCCGCCGGGCCGCGTACCCCCGCGTACATCATTCGGACCGTCAAAATGCGCGTTCCGTACCCAGTTGGGAAACTGATCAACGTGCACACTCGCGGACAAACCACCCCCGAATGTGAGGCAGATCGCATGGCCGCTCCCGTGTTCGAGGACATCGACCCGGCGAGCGACTGCGACTGCCCCGGCTGTGCCCGCCGGCGGCCGGCCCCCCGCCCCCTGCCCGGCCGTGGCCACCCGGCGGCCCGCGCGGCGGTGGTCGTCGCCGCCGCGTCCGCCGCCGTCGGCACGGCCCCGCCGGCCGCCGCCCTCACCCCCGACCACTCCCCGCACCGCCAGGCCCTGCCCGGCGACGGCGCACCCGACACCCCGCAGGGCGCCAAGGCCCCGCTGCACGGCCCGGCGGGCAAGCCCGCGGGGCCCGCGACCGCCCCGCTCCCCGCCACCACCCGCACCGCGATCATCAACCGGGCCAAGGTCTGGGTCACCGCCAAGGTGCCGTACAGCATGTACGCCTTCTGGTCCGACGGTTACCGGCAGGACTGCTCCGGCTATGTCTCCATGGCCTGGGGGCTGCCGGACAACGAGTGGACCGGCAGTCTCGGCTCCTTCGGGGTCAAGATCACCAAGGGGGAGCTGCAACCCGGCGACATCCTGCTGTACCACAACTCCGACAACCCCGAGAAGGGCTCCCACGTCGTGATCTTCGGCGGCTGGACGGACTACACGCACACCTACTACACGGCCTACGAGCAGACGCCCCCGCACACCCGCCGCCAGACCACCCCCTACCCCTACTGGAGCAACGCCGGCAAGTACGTCCCCTACCGCTACAAGGGCCTGACCAAGTCCCTGCCCGGCGGCGGGCCGGCGGCCGCCGGGAAGGCGGTGGCGGCCTACCCGGGCGCGGCCTTCTTCGGCCCCGGCGCCGACAACGCGTACGTCACCCAGCTCGGCGAGCTGCTGATCGCCCGGGGGGCCCGCGCTTACTACGCCCAGGGCCCGGGGCCGGTCTGGGGCGAGGCCGACCGGCGCGCCACCCAGGCGTTCCAGCGGGCCCAGGGCTGGACGGGCGACGACGCCGACGGGATCCCCGGCCGGCGCACCTGGGAACTGCTGGCCACCGGCCGGGGCCGGGACGTCACGGCCGCCGGACCCGCCTCGCACGGGGTCCCCGGCTATCCCGGCCGGCAGTACTTCCGGCCGGGCCGCAGCAACGACTTCATCACCCGGCTCGGCGCCCAGCTGGTGAAGAAGGGATTCGGCCGGTTCTACGACCGCGGTCCCGGCCCGCACTGGGGCGAGGCGGACCGGCGGGCCGTCGAGGCCTTCCAGCGCGCCCAGGGCTGGCGCGGCGGTGCGGCGGACGGCTACCCCGGCCCGGAGACCTGGCGCCGCCTGTTCGCCTGACCGGCCACCCCCCAACCCCCCTTTCCTTCCTGTTCATGACGCGTCTGGCGCGGAGGCTGGAGCACGCATGAGTACGACCGCATCCCACACGCCGCCCGAATCCGAGGGGCAGTCGGACGGCGTGGCCGCCGGCCCCGGCACCCGGCCGGCCCGCCTGATCCAGAACGAGGCGACCACCGAGATCCCCGTCCATCTGCTCTTCCGGGACGACCCCGACCCGGTGAAGGTGCCGCTGCGCCCCGCCGTGGTGGCCCGCCGGCAGGGCACCGGCGAACAGCCGCGCCTGCGCCGCCCGGTGCCGGTGCGCAGGCGCCCGCTGCCGGAGACCGACCCGGAGCTGGCCGAACGCCCGGCGCGGGTGCTGCCCGGCGCGGCCGGGGTGCTCGCCGGGGTCTGCGGGGTCACCGGCTGCCTGGCCACCACCTGGTGGGCGGGGCTGCTCCCGCCGCTGGCCACCGGGGCGCTGCGGCTGCCGGCGGGCACGGGCGCCGGTCTCGGTCCCGCGCACTGGGCCGCGTACGCCGGGGCCGGGATGCTCGGGGCGTTCGGCTTCGGCGGGCTGGCCCGGGGACGGGCCGGACGGGCCTGGGTGCTGGGCCTGTTCGGACGGTACCGGGGGACGGTCCGGCGCACCGGGCTGCTGTGGGTGAACCCGCTGGTGCTGCGCCGCCGGGTGGACGTGCGGTTGCGGCACTGGCGCAGCGAGGCGATGCCGGCGACGGACCCGGACGGGGTGGCGCTGCGGGTGGTGGTGCTGGTGGTGTGGCGGGTGCGGGACACCGCGCGGGCCCTGCTCGGCATCGACGACCACGAGACCTATCTGCGCGAGTGCGTGGAGGCGGCGCTGGCCCGGGTGCCGGTGGAGCAGGCGGGTGGCGCCCGGGGCGGGACGACGGCGGCCGGGGACGCGCTGACCCGGCTGGTGGCGACGGAGACGGCACCGGTCGGCGTGGAGGTGTTCTCGGTGCAGCCGGTCCGGGTGGACTACGCCCCCGAGGTGGCCGCCGCGATGCACCGGCGCCGGATCGCCGCGCTGGACGCCCGGCAGCGGGCCAGCATGCTCAGCTCGGTGGTGGACTCGGTGGAGGACACGGTGACCCGGCTGACCGTGCGCGGGCTGGTCGAACTGGACGACTACGAGCGCAAGGTGCTGGTCCGCGACCTGACGGTGGCGTTCTGCTCGGGGCGCGGGGAGCCGGTGTAGGGGTGGCCGCGCAACGGGTCCGCGATTGGTATGGACATGTTCAACTAACGGCCATAATCTGAGACTTGGTCTAGACCTGATCTGCACGGCTCACCGAACTCCCCACGTTCCCCAGGAGCGGCAGCATGCGCACCAAGACCAAGTTGTCCGCGGTCGTGCTGGGCGCGGTCACCGCCGGAGCGTTCGCGCTCTCCACCGGCGGTGCCAGCGGGCACGGCTACACCGACCTCCCCATCAGCAGGCAGAAGCTCTGTCAGAACGGCACCGTCACCGGCTGCGGCCAGATCCAGTGGGAGCCGCAGAGCGTCGAGGGCCCCAAGGGCTTCCCGGCCGCCGGCCCCGCCGACGGCCAGATCTGCAACGGCGGCCTGAGCCAGTTCGCCCCGCTCAGCTCGCCGAGGACGCCGTACGGCGCGGCCTGGCCCACCACCAGGGTGACGGGCGGCCAGTCGTACACCTTCCGCTGGCAGTTCACCGCCATGCACGCCACGACGGACTTCCGGTACTACGTCACCAAGCAGGGCTGGAACCAGGACCACAACCTCACCCGCTCGGACCTCAACCTCACCCCGTTCCTGACGGTGCCCTACAACGGCCAGCGCCCGCCGGCCACCCTCAGCCACAGCGGCACGCTGCCGAGCGGCCTGAGCGGACACCACGTCATCCTCGCGGTGTGGACGATCGCCGACACGGGCAACGCGTTCTACGCCTGCTCGGACGTCACCTTCTGATCCCCGCCGCGGTACGGGACGGAAACTGAGGTTCCCTTGAGGCCGGGCGCCCCACGCGCCCGATAGGTTCCCGCCACACCGCTCGATTCCCGAAGCGGTGGAACTTCCTCGGGGGAACCTCATGTTCGAGTCGCTCTTCTACGCCGTTCCGGCCCTCATGCTCGCGGGCATCGTGTCCGCCGCGTACCTGACGGTCCGCCGTGCCCGGCGGATCAGCAGGACCTGGACGCACGGCCTGACCGCCGAGGCGCGCTGCCTGCGGATGTTCACGACGACCAGCGGGGGCGGCGGGGACACCTCCGTGCGCACGACCGTGCACCACGTCTACGAGTTCACCACCCGCGAGGGCCGCACGGTCCGCTTCGAGGAGGAGAACGGCCCCGCCACCGTCCTGGAGGGCGACCTCGTGACCGTGCGCTACCTGCCGGAGCTTCCCCAGCGCGCCACCGCGCTGCCCCCGGCCCGCGGCAGACTCGCCGCCGGCACCGGCGCCGGACTGGTCTTCCTCGGCGTGGCCGGCGCCTTCTGCGTCGGCTTCATGGCCGTGGCCCACATGATGTTCTCCGAGTCCGGCGGCATGATGCCGTGACCCTCCCCATCTGACGCACCGTCGGCTACCGTGCGCCGCCATGGAGCCGACGACGGTCGCCGCGCTGGTCGCGGCACGCTGGGGTGACCACCGGCCGGGGCTGTGGTGCGAGGACCGGGAGCTGACCCACCACCAGGTGGCAGCCGGCGCCGCCGCCCGGGCCGCGCTGCTGGCCGACCTGCTCCCGCCCGGTGCCGTACCGCACGTCGGGGTGCTGCTCGACAACACCGAGGAGTTCCCGCTCTGGCTCGGCGCCGCCGCCCTCGCCGGTGCGGCCGTGGCCGGGATCAACCCCACCCGGCGCGGCCCCGAACTGGCCCGGGACATCCGGCACACCGAGTGCGGGCTGCTGGTCACCGAGCGGACCCACCTGCCGCTGCTCACCGGGCTCGACCTGCCCGGCGTGCGGCTCCTGGTCACCGACACCCCGGAGTACGCGGACCTGCTCGCGCCCTACGCCGCAGCCGTGCCCGACCCCTCCCGGGGCCGCCCGACGGACCGGCTGCTGCTGTACTTCACCTCCGGCTCCACCGGCGCCCCCAAGGCGGCGATCTGCTCCCAGGGCCGGCTGGCCGCGGCCGGACACGCCCTGGCCGGGCAGTTCGGCGTGGGCGCGGACGACGTGCACTACGTCTGCATGCCGATGTTCCACGGCAACGCGGTGATCGCGGACTGGGCGCCCGCGCTGGCCGCCGGCGCCGGAGTGGCGCTGCGCCGGCGCTTCTCGGCCTCCGGGTTCCTGCCCGACGTCCGCCGTCACCGCGCGACCTACTTCACCTACGTCGGCCGCGCCATCCAGTACCTCCTGGCCACCGCGCCCCGGCCCGACGACCGCGAGCACCGGCTGCGGCTCGGCTTCGGCACCGAGGCGGGCGCGGTGGACGCGGCGGCCTTCGAACGGCGCTTCGGGGTACGGCTGGTGGAGGGGTACGGCTCCTCGGAGGGCGGGGCGGCGATCCGCTGGGCGCCCGGCACCCCGGCGGGCGCGGTGGGGCCGGCCGGGCCCGGCCTGGTGGTGCTGGACCCCGCCACCGGGCGGGAGTGCCCGCCGGCCGTGTTCGACGGCGCCGGCCGGCTGCTCAACGGGGAGGAGGCCATAGGCGAGCTGGTCAACCGGGGCCCGAACCCGTTCGAGGGCTACTGGCGCAACCCGGCCGCCGAGGCGGACCGGCGCCGGGCGGACGGATACTGGACGGGCGACCTCTTCTACCGGGACGGCGCCGGCTACCTGTACTTCGCCGGCCGCACCGACGACCGGATCCGCGTCGACGGGGAGAACCTGGCCGCGGCGGTGATCGAGAACATCCTGGCCCGGTACCCGGGGGCGGTCGCCGTCGCCGTGTACGGGGTGCCGGACCCGGTCACCGGGGACCAGGTGATGGCGACGCTCGCCGGCACCTTCGACCCGGCCGGGTTCACGGCGTTCCTGCGGGCCCAGCCGGATCTCGGCACGAAGATGGCGCCCCGGTTCGTGCGGGTGGTGGAGCGGATGCCGGTGACGGCGACGAACAAGATCGAGCGGGGCCGCCTGCGCCGGGAGGGCCACGCGTGCGCCGACCCGGTGTGGTGGCGGCCGCCGGGGGAGGAGTCGTACCGGCGCCTGACCGCCGAGGACGCCGAAGGGCCCCCCGCTTCCGCGAGGGGCCCTTCGATCACGTGCGCCGCCAGGGACTCGAACCCCGGACCCGCTGATTAAGAGTCAGCTGCTCTAACCAACTGAGCTAGCGGCGCATGACTCCCGCCTGCCTCGATTTTTCCTTCCGTGGCCGGCGACGAGGAAAATACTACCTGGTCCCCAGGGGTGCTCGTGACCACGGCCGGACCTACAGCGTGAGCGACAGGACCACCGGGGCCGCGCTGCGGTTCAGGGTCTCCGCCGCCTGCTTCAGCCGGTGCGCGTGCTCCAGCGGCAGCGACACGGCCAGGCAGCCCACCGAGGAACCCGCGGTGAGCGGCACCGCCGCGCACACCGTGCCGACCGCGTACTCCTGGAGGTCGAGGACCGGCACCGTGGGCGGCTGCGACTCCAGCCGGGACAGCAGCAGCTTGTCGCTGGTGATCGTCCGCGAGGTCAGGCGGGCCATCCTGTACCGGGAGAGGTGGTCGCGGCGGGCGTTGTGGTCCAGCTGGGTCAGCAGGCTCTTGCCGACGGCGGTGGCGTGGGCGGAGCAGCGGAAGTCCACCCACTCGTTGACCGCCGGGGTGGCCGGCCCGGCCGCGTACTGGGTGACGCGGACCTCGCCGTCGAGGTACCGGCTGAGGTAGACCGCCGCGCCGACCGAGTCGCGCAGCCGGTCCAGGGTGCGCTGGAGCTTGTCGCGCAGGGCCCGCTCCCGGTCGTGCGCCGAGGTGAGCCGGCGCAGGGTGTCGCCCGTGACGTACGCGCCGTCGGTGATCTGCTCGACGTAGCCCTCGCGGCGCAGCATCCGCAGCAGGGCGGTGAGCCGCTCGGCGCCGAGGCCGGTGCGGCGGGCCAGCTCGGTGTCGGTGACGCCGGCGGAGTGCCGGGCCACGGCCTCCAGCACGCGCAGCGCGTCCTGGGCGGAGTGGTACGGGGCGGTCGGCTCGATCCTCATGTCGCTCCCCCTCGGCCACGATCCGGGTCGGTGGATCGTCCCCACGATAGCCGTGAAGCGGCCGCGACCGAGAGGGTGTTGACGAGATGGTCCGGGCGTGCCCGGATCCCCGACCGGGGCGGAGATCCGCTGGCATATGCCAGTGTCATGGGACAGTGCGCGGATCCCGGGCCGTCCCGTACCGCGGATCCCGGCCGTCCCGCACGCCGCGTCCCTCACAGGACCGCGCTGACGAACTCCCGCGTCCGCTGCTGCTCCGGATCGCCGAAGATCTTCTCCGGCGGCCCGGTCTCGATCACCCGGCCCCCGTCGAACATCAGCACCTGGTCGGAGATGTCCCGGGCGAACCCCATCTCGTGGGTCACGCACAGCATCGTGATGTCGGTGCTGCGCGCGATGTCCCGGAGCAGGTCCAGCACGCCCGCGACCAGTTCGGGGTCGAGCGCGGAGGTCACCTCGTCCAGCAGCAGCACCCGCGGCCGCATCGCCAGCGCCCGGGCGATCGCCACCCGCTGCTGCTGCCCGCCGGAGAGCCGGGTCGGCTTCTGGTCGCACTTGTCGGCCAGGCCCACCAGGTCCAGCAGCTCCCGGGCCCGCGCCTCGGCCTCGTCCTTCGACAGGCCGAGCACCCGCACCGGCGCCTCGGTGAGATTGCGCAGCACCGACATGTTCGGGAACAGGTTGAACTGCTGGAACACCATCCCGATCTTCTTGCGGACCTCCCGGACCTGCTTCTCCGGCGCCGGGAACAGCCGCTGCCCGTCCACGGTGATCGTGCCCTCGTCCGGCTTCGCGAGGGTCATCAGCAGTCTCAGGATCGTGGTCTTGCCGGAGCCGGAGGGGCCGATCAGGGTGACGTGCCGGCCCGCGTCCACGGACAGGTCCAGGCCGTCGAGGACGGTGTTGTCCCCGAACCGCTTGGTCACGCCCTCCAGACGTATCAGCTCGGTCGGCGGGGTGCCGGTCGGCGCCGGCTGCTTGCTGGTCTCAACGGACAAGGCGTCGCTCCAGGGTGCGCAGACAAAGGGAGGCCAGGTACGAGACGACGACGAAGGCGACCCCGATCACCGTCAGGGGCTCGGTGAACTGGAAGTGCTGCTGCGAGACGAGCCGCGCCCGGCCCAGCATCTCCAGCACGCCGATCGTCATCAGCATCGGCGTGTCCTTCAGCATCGAGATGACGTAGTTGCCGAGCGGCGGCACCACCCGGCGGACCGCCTGCGGCAGGATCACCGCCGTCCAGGTGCGGCGCACCGGCAGGCTGAGCGCCGTCGCGGCCTCCCACTGGCCCGGCGGCACCGCCTCGATACCGGCCCGGTAGACCTGCATCGTGTACGTCGAGTAGTGCAGCCCGAGCCCGAGGACCCCGGTGATCAGCGGGGACAGGGTCACACCCGCCTCCGGCAGCACGTAGAACAGGAAGAACAGCTGCACCAGCAGCGGGGTGTCCCGCACGAACTCCGTGAAGGCCGCCACCGGCCAGCGCACCCACCGGGTCGGCGTGCGCAGCAGCAGCGTCCACAGCAGGCCCAGCGCGAACGAGATCAGCGACCCCAGGGCAAGTGCCTCCAGGGTGACGACCAGTCCCTTGGCGAAGTACGGCAGGAAGTCGGCGACCGCCCCCCAGTCCCAGCTCATCGGGCCACCTCCGCCTTCAGCCGGCGCTCCAGCACCCGCATCCCGCGGGTCAGCAGGAACGCGATCACGAAATAGATCAGCAGCAGGTACGAGTAGATCGGGCCGCTCTGCTGGAGCGCCAGGCGCACCAGGTTGCCGCTGAACGCCAGGTCGCCCATGCCCGTGATGGACACCAGCGCGGTGCCCTTGAGCAGCTCCACCAGCAGGTTGGAGAACGACGGGATCATCTCCGGCACCGCCTGCGGCAGCAGGACCAGCCGCAGCCGCTGGAAGGGCGAGAAGCCGAGCGCGATCCCGCCCTCCCGCTGGGCCGGGTCCACCGCGGCCAGGGCGCCGCGCACGATCTCCGCGCCGTACGCGCCGTAGGTCAGGCCCAGCGCGAGCGTGCCGGCCCACATCGGCACCAGCTGCCAGCCGAAGGCGACCGGCAGCACGAAGAACACCCAGAAGATCATCACCAGCGCCGAGATACCGCGGAACACCTCGGTGTAGCAGGCCGCGAGGAAGCGGACGAGGCGCGAGCGGTGGGTGCGCGCGGCACCGGCGACGAAGGAGACCACGAGGGCGAGCAGCGCGCTGTACACCAGCAACTGCAGCGTGGTGGCCATGCCGTGGAGGACGAGCCCCCAGAGTCCCGCAGTCATCGGCCGCACAGCTCCTTCGCGGTCAGCGTCGTCATCTCGGCCCTGGTGAAACCGAAGGGCCGCATGATCCGGTACAGCTCCCCGCTGCGGCGCAGCCTGTGCAGCTCGGCGTTGAAGGCGTCCCGGAGCCGGGTCTCGGCCGGCCGGAACGCGAACGCCCCGCCGTCCACCTTCGGTCTGCCGTCGACCAGCGCCACGAACGGCTTGGTCGACTCGGCCTTGGCGGAGCCCCGGGCGACGAGCCGGGCGGTGACGGCGGTGGCCGCGAACAGGTCGACCCGCCCGGACTCCACCGCGTTCAGCCCCGCGACCTGGTCCGGCACGATGACGAGGTCGTTCTCCCGGTAGCCCGCCTCCACCGCGTGCTGGATCTGCGCGTACCCGGTGCCGGTGGCCACCTTGGCGTGCCGGTGCAGCGCGTCCGCGTAGGTGCGCAGGCCCAGCGGGTTGCCCTTGGGGACGATGAAGGCGTCCGGCATCCGGTAGTCCGGGTCCGCGAAGATCACCTGCTCGCAGCGGTCCGGGGTGACGTACATCCCCGCGGCCACCACGTCGAACTGCTGCGACTGCAGCCCCGGGATCAGCGAGCCGAACTCGGTCGGCACCGGCTGCACCCGGTCCACACCGAGCCGCTTGAAGACCGCCCGCGCCAGCTCGGGCGCCTCCCCGGTCAGCCGGCCGTTCCTGTCGATGTACCCGAAGGGGATCTCACCCGCGATCCCGAGCCGTACGACGCCCTGCGCGCGCAGCCGCTCCAGGAGGTCCCCGCCGCCCTTGCCGGACGCCGACGCCACCCGGGTGCAGCCCGCCGCGCCCAGCGCGCCGAACGCGGCGAGGCCCGCGAGCACCGAGCGCCGGGTGTGTCTGGGTTCCGGCCGGACCGTGTGTGCGTCGTTGCCAAGTGGTGGAGCCATGGCGGCGCGGCTACCCAAGCGCGATCAGGCTATGCGCCCTGTTTTCTTCCGCGGGTACCGCGGGCCTTCAGTGCCCGGGCACGTAACCGCGCGTCTTGTCGACCACGTTCTGCAGGGTCCTGCCCGCCGCCCACCGCTCGTACAAGTCCACGAACTGCGCGCCGAGTTCGTCACGCCAGCCGACCGTGTCGCCGCTCATGTGCGGGGACACGATCAGTCCCGGCAGCTCCCACAGCGCGCTGTCCGCGGGCAGCGGTTCGGCGGCGAACACGTCCAGTGCCGCGCCCGCGATCCAGCGCCGGGTCAGCGCCCGGGCGAGGGCCTCCTCGTCGACCAGCCCGCCCCGGCCGACGTTCACGAAGAACGCCGAGGGCTGCATCACGCCGAACCGGCGGGCGTCGAACATGCGGTACGTCTGCTCGGTCAGCGGGGCCGCCGCGATCACCCAGTCCGCGCGGGAGACCAGCCGGTCCAGGTCGTCCGGGCCGTACACGCCCGTCCGCGGCACCCGCCCGACCAGCGCCGTGGTCACGCCCAGGGCCTTCAGCGCGCGGGCGACCGCCCGGCCGATCGGGCCCGAACCGACCACGCACGCGCGTGTGCCCGCCACCCGCCGGGTCTCCCGGTGCCGCCAGGTCCGCTCCCGCTGGTACTCCAGCGTGCGCGGCAGGTCCTTGGCGACCGCCAGCACCAGGGCCGCCACGTACTCGGCGATCGGCTGGTCGAAGATCCCGCGCGCGTTGGTCACCACCGTGTCCGACGCGGCCAGCTCCGGGCACATCAGATGGTCCACGCCCGCGCTCGCCGTGTGCACCCAGCGCGGCCGCGGCCCGCCGCCGGGCCAGGCCTCGCGCACCGCGTGCGAGGTGAAGTCCCACACCAGCAGCACGTCCGCTGCGGGCAGCCGCTCGGCCAGGCGCGCCGCGTCCGTGTGCACGATCCGGGCGCGCCCGGCGAGCCGGCCGAGCCGGGGCGGCGGGTCGGCGTCGAGGACCAGCACGGTGGGGACGGTCGGCGTCATGCTCGGCGGCTCCCGGCGTCTGACATGCGCGGATGGACCACGCTCGCACCCGCACCCCCCTTCGTCAACACGGCCCCGCCCACGACCGGTTGCGCCCCGCCTGCCGGGGTGAGGCCGGTGCGGCCCGGCGCCGACGGGGTACCCGGAGCGTGGGACCCTGCCCCGGCACGGCCCGTACTGCCCCGCAGAACAGCAGGAAGGCTGGACATGACCGCACTCGGATTCCTCTACCCGGGCCACTTCGCCGAGGACGACTATGCACGCATCGAGCAGCTCCTGGGCAGCGACATCCGGGTGGAGCTGAGCCACACCGAGGCCGGCGAGGGCACGCACCGGGTGGACGCGCTGCGCGGCATGGGCTCCGCCGACCGGCTCGCCCGGGGTGTGGAGGAGCTGCGGCTGGCCGGCGCCGAGACGGTGGTGTGGGCGTGCACCAGCGGCGGCTTCGTGCACGGCTGGCAGGGCGCGCAGGAACAGGTGCGGACCCTGGCCCGGCTGGCGGGGATGCCGGCCTCCTCGACGTCGTTCGCCTTCGTGCACGCGGCCCGGGAGATCGGCGTCCGGCGGGTCGCCGTCGGCGCCACCTATCCGGAGGAGGTCACCGCCCTGTTCGCCGACTTCCTGCGGGCCGGCGGCCTGGAGGTGACCGGGCTGCGCTCCTCGGGCGTCGGCGCGGCGGCGGAGGCCGGCGCCTGGGGCGAGGAGGAGGTGCTCACGCTGGCCCGCGCCGCCGACACCGCCGACACCGCCGACACCGCCGACGCGGAGGCCGTGCTGCTGCCGGACACCGCTCTGCACACCGCCGCGCACCTCGGCCTGCTGGAGAAGGCCCTGTCCAAGCCGGTGCTCACCGCCAACCAGGTCACGGTGTGGGAGGCCCTGCGGCTCGCCGACCGCCGGGTGAACGCGCCGGCCCTGGGCCGCCTCTTCACCCGCGAGCCGTTGGTGCAGGTGTAGCCCCCGTCCGCTCCTCGCCGTAGGTCCCCTTGCGTGGGCGCGGGACAATGGACGGTGGCCCACCCGATGGCGGGGCCGGTGACCGTACGAGGAGGAGACGAGACATGGCGGAGCCCACGCCGCGCCGGAACGAACCGCGGCTACGCCCCGCGCCCCTGCTCTTCGAGCCCGCGGAGGCGGCCGGGGATCCGGAGCACTTCTTCGACCTGGAGTCGATCGAGGATCCGCGGGCGCTGCTGTCCCGGGCGACGGAGCTGACCCAGGCGTTCCGCGCGGCCGCCGACCGGGCGGTGGAGTTCCAGGCCATCGCGGCGGCCCAGCTCGCCGACCCGCGCCGGTTCGACCGGCTGACCCCGGCGGACATCGCCGAGCGGGCCGAGTGGACCGAGGACTACGCGAAGAAGATGGTCGAGTTCGGCCGGGACCTGATGCGCGGCGACCCGGACGGACGCACCCCCGCCGACCCGCTGTAACACCCGGTCGGCATATGACAGGCGGGCAAGATACTCCTCCTCGCCCGCCGTGTCCCGGTTTTCCGCAACCCAGAAGAACGGCCCGCTCACAGCCGGTACACCTGGTACATGACCAGCGCACCGAACGTCACCCGTGTCAGCTCCGACGGCGTCGCCTGGCTCGCCTCGGCAGGAACGTACGCGCGGAGCACGCTCGCCCTGTGGGAGGAGCGCCCGGACGCTCCGGTCGTCCTGCCCTGCGGCACCGTCTTCGACGTGGTGAGCGCCCCGGCGGTGTTCGGGCGCCGCATGCTGGACCGGCTGTGGGACGAGGGCGCGGGCTCCGGCCCGGTCGCGGTGTTCCGGGGCCGGATGCTGCTGTTCGCGGCCCCGGGCACGGCCCAGCGGCTGCCCTCGCTGCTGGGCTGGGAGGAGTGGGGGTCGCAGCGGGCCCGGGCGGTGCCCCCGCTGCTGTGCCACGGCGTCGGCGACGCGGTGACCGTGCCGCCCCTGACCTGCGACGACACCTCGGGCTCCGCCCGCTGGCTGGTCGCCCCCGACACCCGGCACCCCTGGCTGCCCGGCCCGGAGGTGCTGCTCTGGGCGGCCGTGCGCGCCGCCCGGTCGGCGGTACGGATTTCGATTTTTCCTCCCGCCGACCAGGATGCTAATGTCTACGACGTCAGCAGGCGCCGCTAGCTCAGTTGGTTAGAGCAGCTGACTCTTAATCAGCGGGTCCGGGGTTCGAGTCCCTGGCGGCGCACGCGAAGGAAACGGCGGGTCCGGTTCGAAAGAATCCGGCCCGCCGTTTTCGTATACGCCTACGGCCGCTCGCGGCGCCCCGTGCAGCCGGGGCGCCGGCTCCTCAGCCCTCGACCCCCGGTGTGATCTTCACCGTCCACGCCCCCGACGCCGTCCGGCCCTCCGCCTCCACCCGCACGCCCTCCCCGGGCACGGTGAAGCTCTCCCCGAGGAAGACCGGCGCGTCGGCGAGCGGCGGGTAGACCGAGTTCTCCCAGCAGGCCTCGCTGCCCGGATGGGCGTCCACCACCTGGACCGGCCCGTCGCCGGACTCGGCGCTCCCGCGCACCCGGTAGACGAGGATTCCCTGCCGGCAGGCCAGCCGGTCGTTGCCGGCCGCGCCCCGCGCCTCGAAGGCCAGGGCGCTGTCCGGGCCGGTGCGTACGACGGCCAGCTTGACGCCGTCGCCCAGCCCGAAGGCGGGGGTGCCGCCCGCACCCGCCACCGTGACGCCCGGCCCGGCCGCGAGGGGCTCCAGGGTGAGCCGGGTCGGGGCGGCGCCGCGCACGCACACCACCTGGCGCGGGCCCAGCCAGCCGAGCCGCCACTTGTGCCAGCCGAACAGGTCCGGCGCCAGCCCGAACTGGCTGCCCATCAGGTCCCAGTCGCCGACGTAGGTGTCCCAGTCGCCCTTGCCGTCGACCGGGCGGTGGTACAGGTCGGGCAGGTCGAAGACATGCCCGGTCTCGTGGGCCAGCACCAGCCGGTCCGGCGGGTGGTGCTCGAACACCGTGACGACCCGGCGGATGTCCGTACCGTCCACACGCAGGGGCGTTTCGAGGTTCACCACCTTCGTGGCGTCCGAGTCGACGCCGGGCGCGTCCGGATCGGCGACCAGGTACACGACCGGGTAGCGCGAGAAGTCGACCTCCTTGTCGGCCACGGCGAACGCGTCCCGCAGATAGGCGGCCCGGTCCTCGGCGCTCCAGTCCCGCCGCATGGCGTACGACGTCGACGGGCGCGGCATGCGCAGCCAGTGCTTCAGCGGGTGCGGGCGCAGCGTGAACTTGCCGTAGGACGCGCGCTCGTAGAAGCGGCTGGTGGCCGGGAAGTGGTCGGCGGTCAACTGGGCGGGGGTGGTCCGCGGGGTGGAGTCCGGGAAGGACAGGAACACCAGTACGGCGTCGAGTGCGCCGGTCGGCCGGGCGTAGGCGGCGTTCCAGCCGTCCACGCCCTCGGAGTGGTGGGCCTCGGTGCGGTGCAGCGCGCAGGGTGCCGTCGAGAACGGCTCGGCGGCCGACGGATCGCTGAAGATCGAGGTCGCGGCGAGCGCCGACATCGTGGTGAACACGGCGGCGGTGCTGCGCAGCTTGGGCACGGGCATGACCTCCGGGTGCGGTTCGCGGGATCCGCACCCAGATTGCTGGTATTCACCGCGTTCTGCCCTGTTTGCCTGCGCCAGAAGGGTGAGCGCGCCCCCGTCGTACGCCAGCGCGCCCCGGCGCCCGACACCCCGAAACACTCACGGAACGTCACAACTGGTCGGGGGGCCCCCAGAACCCGTCCAGGTGCGGGCAGAAACGATCTGTCAGAACCTGTGGTCGGTCGGGGAGACTGGACATCGGCTGGAAGGGCCCGGGGCCAGCCTCTATGATCGGCACACTTTCCGGCACGGACAGGCACGGACACAGATCGAGTGCACTGCGGGAGCGAGCGGTGAGCGGAACGTCCGAAGGGCCGACGCCCGCGGCAGACCTCGACCGGTCAGCCGTCACAGACAGTCACCACACCACCTACCACCGTGTCTTCGCGACCGCGCCGCTCGCCATGGCGGTCGTGGCCCCCGAGGGCTACGTCACCAGCGCCAACGCCGCCCTCGGCGAGCTGCTGGGCACCGACCCGGACACCCTCGTCGGGCGGGTCGCCGCCGACCTGGTGGACCTGGCCTCCGACGCCCGCAGCTGGCACGCCTACCGCGAGGTGCTGCGCGGCCGGCAGGCCCGCCTGCGCTGCACCCGCCGGCTCAAACGCCCCGAGGGGCACTCGGTGTGGGTGCAGGTCACCATCGCCCCGCTGACCGGCGGCGAGCCCGGCGTCCTGATGTCGGTCGCCGACATCAGCTCCCGCCGCGAACTCCAGGCCCAGCTGCGGCACTTGCAGATGCACGACCCGGTGACCCGGCTGCCCAACCGCACCCTGTTCTTCGAGCGCCTGACGGCCGCGCTGGAGGCGGAGTCCTACGAGCAGAGCGGCACCGGCCGGATCGGCCTGTGCTACCTGGACCTCGACGGCTTCAAGGCCGTCAACGACACCCTCGGCCACCGCGTCGGCGACCGGCTCCTGGCGGCCGTGGCCGAACGCCTCACCCGGGTCGCCGACGAGGCCGGGTACGCCCGCGCCGCGACGCCCCTGGTGGCCCGGCTCGGCGGCGACGAGTTCGCGCTGCTCGTGGAGGACTCCACCGGCACCGAGCAACTCGCCGACCTCGCCGAGTCCGCGCTGAAGGCGCTGGAGGAACCCTTCGACCTGGCCGGGCAGCGGCTGTCGTTGACCGCATCCATCGGCGTCGTCGAACGACACGCGGCCGGTACGACGGCAACGGGCCTGATGCAGGCCGCCGATACGACGCTGTACTGGGCGAAGGCCGACGGCAAGGGCCGCTGGACCCTGTTCGACCCCGAGCGCAACGCCCACCGGATGACCCGTCAGGCGCTGTCCTCCACGCTCCGGCCCGCCATCGAACGCGGCGAGTTCGTCCTCGACTACCAGCCGCTGGTCGCCATGGAGGACGGCCGTCTCAACGGGGTGGAGGCGCTCATCCGCTGGCATCACCCGCAGTTCGGCACCTTGACGCCGAATCGGTTCATCGGATTGGCGGAGGAGGACGGCTCGATCGTGCAGCTCGGTCGCTGGGCGCTCGCCACCGCCTGCCGGCAGGCCCGCCGCTGGCAGCTGGACCGCCCCGGCGAACCGCCCATCTTCGTCAGCGTGAACGTCGCCGTACGGCAGGTGTGGGACTCGGACCTGGTGGCCGACGTGGCCCAGGTCCTCGCCGAGACCGGGCTCGCCCCGCACCTGCTCCAGCTGGAGCTCACCGAGTCCGCGGTGATGGGCTCGGCGGGCCGCCCGCTCCAGGCGCTCCAGGCCCTGAGCGACATGGGTGTGCGCATCGCCATCGACGACTTCGGCACCGGCTACTCCAACCTCGCCTATCTGAGCCGGCTGCCGGTCTCCACGCTGAAGCTGGACGGCTCCTTCGTCCGCGGCTTCCAGTACGAGGGCGACAAGAAGGCGGTCGCCCCCAACCCCGCCGACGAGGTCATCGTGGAGGCGATGATCCAGCTCGCCCACCGGCTCGGCCTGACGGTCACCGCCGAGTGCGTGGAGACCTCCGCGCAGGCCACCCGACTGCGCCGGATCGGCTGCGACACCGGGCAGGGCTGGCTGTACTCCCGCCCGGTGTCGCCGGATCGTATCTCCGAGCTGCTGGGGGAACAGACCTACGCGGTCGGCAACCCGTAGGCGTCCGCGATCAACTCGTACGAGCGCAGCCGGAGTTCGCCGCGGTGCGCGTGCGAGGTGAGCATCAGCTCGTCGGCGCCGGTGCGCTTGTGCAGATCGTCCAGGCCGGCGCGGACCTCGTCGGCGGTGCCGTGCACGATGTTGGCCGTCCAGGAGGCGACGAACTCCTCCTCCATCGGGCTGAAGCGGTGACTCTCCACGTCCTCGGGGTCCGGGAACAGGCCCGGGCGGCCGGTGCGCAGCCGCAGCATGTTCAGCGCCACCGCGCGGCTCTGCCGACGGGCCTCCCGCTCGTCGTCCGTCGCGATCGCGGAGACACCGATGAGGGCGTACGGCTCGGCCAGCACGGCGGAGGGCCGGAAGGTCTGCCGGTACAGGTCCAGCGCCGGGAGGGTGTTCCGCGCCGAGAAGTGGTGCGCGAAGGCGAACGGCAGGCCCAGCATGCCGGCCAGCCGGGCACTGAAGCCCGAGGAGCCGAGCAGCCAGATCGGCGGACGGTGCGGGGACTGGACGCCGCCGGGGGCGGTGCCCTGCACGGGGCCGGGGATCGCGTGGATACGGCCGTACGGGTGCCCGTCCGGGAAGCTGTCGTCCAGGAACCGGGTCAGCTCCGCGAGCTGCTCCGGGAAGTCGTCGGCGCCCTCGTTCAGGGTGTCGCTGCGGCGCAGGGCGGCGGCGGTCGCCCCGTCCGTGCCCGGCGCCCGGCCCAGACCCAGGTCGATCCGCCCCGGCGCCATCGCCTCCAGCGTGCCGAACTGCTCCGCGATCACCAGCGGGGCGTGGTTGGGCAGCATGACACCGCCCGAGCCGAGCCGGATGCGCTCCGTGTGGGCGGCGAGGTGCGCGAGGATCACGGCGGGCGAGGAGGAGGCCACGCCGGGCATGGAGTGGTGCTCGGCCACCCAGTACCGGTGGAACCCACGGGCCTCCGCGAGCCGGGCCAGCGCGACACTGGTACGCAGCGCGTCCGTCGCCGTACTGCCCGCGCCGACGGTCACCAGATCCAGTACGGAGAGGGGAACGGGGGCACTGCCGCGCCCGGTCCCCCGGATCTCCCCTGCCTCGTCTGCCACCACGACCTGACCCTCCTGTCCCGACCACAACCTGCCCCGCCGAAAACAGGAGGGACTCCCCGGTTATTCCGGGGGGCGGTCAGGGGCGCCAGACCACCCGGTGTTCCGCCAGATGGGAGAGGACCGCGTGGTTCGCCTCCCAGCCGTCCGGGAACTTCACCAGGGTGCCCAGCTGGACCGGTTCCGTGGCGGGGTAGTCGTCCAGGAGGTCGGTCACGCCGGCTCGGCAGATCATGATGCAGGCGTGGCGGTGGCGGGAGGCCAGGACGCACAGGCGGCCGGTCTCCAGGTGGAACGCGGTGGCGTCGGGGCGGCCGGAGAGCGGGTGCAGGACGACCGTGACGTCGTACTCGCGGCCCTGGAGACGGTTCGCGGTGTCGACGGTGACGTCCGGCACGCCGACGTCGGCCAGGGCCGCGCGGACCGCCGCCGCCTGGTCGCGGTGGGCGGTACCGACGGCGATCCGGTCCGCCGTGAGGGGCGCCGGCTCCGGTGCGCGCTCCGAGACCGCCGCGCCACCCCGCTCCAGCAGGCGCCGGACGACCGCCGCGACCGCCCGCACCGCCTCCGGGTCCGTGCGCGGGGTGTGCCGGGCGGGCAGCTCCAGCAGGCCCCAGCCGGACTCCGCGGCCTCGTCGATCACCCGGTCCGGGCCGGAGCCGTCGGAGGGGACGGCGAAGGTCAGCCGGCGGTCGCCGTGGGACGTGCCGCTGCGGAAGGGGGTGTAGGGGTAGAAGGCCGTGGAGACCAGGGGGGCCGCCGAGGCCGGGAGGCGCCAGGAGACCGGGAGGCGGTGCTGGGGGAGGTCCGGGTTGTGGGCCAGCAGCGTGCTGACCGCGGAGGCCGAGGGGTCGTACGACAGGCCCGCCCACTGCTCGCTGCCGACGATGGAGAAGGGGTCCAACTGCCCCGGGTCGCCCACGAACAGCGCCCGCTCGAACAGGCCGGCCACGGCGAGCAGGGAGTCCGAGCGCATCTGGTACGCCTCGTCCACGATCGCGTGCGGCCACGGCTCGTCCACCTTCACATGCGCCCACTTCGCGGCGGTGGACAGCACGACCGGCAGGCCGTGCAGCTCGGCCGCCTTCGCCGACGTACGGACCTGCGGCAGCGCGTCCAGCGCCTTGTCGTACGCGTCGGTGTCGCTGCTGTGCAGCCGGCCGACGGGCAGCTCGGCGTTCTTCTCGGCGAGCCGCAGCACCAGGTCGTCCACCTGGGCGTTGGTCTGCGCCACCACCATCAGCGGGCGGCCCGCGTCGGCGAGTTCCAGGGCCGCGCGGACCACCAGGGTCGACTTGCCGGCGCCCGGCGGCGAGTCCACCACCACGCCCCGCCGGTCACCGTGCAGCGTGTCGTCGAGGATCGCGTCGGTGGCGCGGCCGGCCTCGGCTCCGGGGTCGAAGTCGACGGTCGTCACAGCACATCCTCCTGAGTCACGGGATCGGGGGCCTCCGGCGCCGGTTCACCCGGCGGGCCGCCGTGCGTCCAGGGCGTCTCCTCCGGGTCGGGCAGCTTCGCGCCACCGCGCTGCTCGTGCTCGAACAGCGTGAAGCAGACCCGGTCGCCCTTCTCCGGCACCGACCCCGGCTCGGGCTCCTTCCCCCGGCCCATCCGGTCCAGGATCCGCAGGACGAACACGCCCTCGGCCTCCTCGCCCACGAACTCCGCCGACTGCGGCTTGCCGCCCAGCGAGCGGAACACCCGCGCCCGCGCCGCGAGATGCGGCCGGTCCTGCGTGCGGACCGTCACCAGCGGGCGCGGACTCGGCCGTCTGCCCTCGCTGTACGCCATCGCGACCTCGGTCACCTCGCCCGCGAACGCCTCCCCGGCCAGCCGCCGCCCCGCCATCACCAGCGGATCGTCCAGCGCCTCCTGCGCCTCCAGCCGGGCCTGCTCCCGCTCGCGCGTGGCCAGCTTGTTCGCCGCCGTCACCGCGTCGTCCCGGCGCGGCTGCGGGGGCTCCCCGGCCAGCACCCGGTCCCGGTGCGCGGTGAACGACCAGCGGTCCCGGGTCCAGCGCCCCTCCACATGCGCGCCGGCCGGCAGCGTCCGCAGCAGGTCCAGGCCCCGCCACACCGCGTCCCAGGTGGGCCGGGTACGGCTTTCGACCAGGTCGCGGACCTCCCGCTCGGCCCGGGTGAGCGCGGCCAGCCGGCCGTCGGCCTCCAGCGGGTCCTCGGCGGCGGCCAGCGCGGTCCGCGCGCGGTCGTAGCGCTCGATCGCCGGGGCCAGCAGCCTGTTGTCGAACGCCGGGTCGGTGGCGGGGCCGGCCGGCGGGCACAGCAGCTGCCCGTCGGCGTCCCGGGCGAGTTCGGCCCGGCGGGCGGCCTCGGCGCCGGTCAGGCCCTCAGGGGGGTCGATCCAGGCGAGCAGCGCGCCCAGGTGCTGGTCCTCCAGGCCGGACTGCCCGGTCGCCCAGTGCCGGGACAGCACCTCGGTCAGGGCGAGCAGCAGCGAGGAGCCGGGGACCCGGGCCCGCTCGCCGTAGTGGGTGAGCCAGCGGCCGAGCAGCGGCACCCGGGGCGGCGCCGGATAGGGCGCGTCCGGGTCCTGCTCGGCGGTGCGCCGGAACCGCATCGAGCGGCCCAGCAGCCGGACGAGGTCCAGGCCGGTGCGGCTCGGCACGATCAGCTGGGGCGCGTCCGCGCACAGCTCGGCCGCCACCTTGACCCGCTTGCCGGTCTCCGGGTCGGTCTCGGTGCGCTCGGCCTCCTCCACCGACCGGGCGTACGCGTCGATGTACGGCAGGACGACGTCGGCCAGCTCGGCCAGGAACGTGAAGCGCAGATCGCGGTCGCGGGGCTGCGGCACGACCAGCAGGCGGGGCGCGTCCCGGTCGGTGCCGACCAGCGCGCCGAGCGGGGCGCCGGTCTCACCGGCCGTGGTGAGCGGCACGAACACCAGGGGGCGGTCGGAGAGATGCCGGTGCCGGACGGTCGCCGCGGGCTGCGCCCGGCCGCTGCCGACGGCCTCCAGCCGGGCGAGGGTGGTGATCAGGGACACGCGGACACCTCCGCGGCCATCGCCAGCGCCTCCGCGCGCAGGGCCGCGGCCCTGCGCAGGGCGGCCACCGCGGGGTCGTCCGGGTCGCCGCTCTCGCCGCGGGCGGCGGCCAGCACCTCCCCGACCGTGGCCAGGCCGCCCAGTTCGGCCCGCAGGGGCCGGCCGAGACGGGTGACCGCGTCGGCCGCGCGGGCCCGGTCCCGGCAGTGGAAGGCCAGCTCGCAGGTGGACAGGCACTCGGGCGCGTACGCCGCGGGTACCGCCTCCACGGCCGCCGTCAGCTCCTCGGCGGGCCGGTCGGGCGCGAAGCACGTGCCCTCGGGCAGCGCGCCGGCGAGGTCCTCGATGCGGGTCAGCCGGGCCAGCTGGCGAGCCGTGACGGCACGCTGCTTGCGGATGTCGACGGCACAACCGGCGGGCAGGTTCGAGAAGTCCTTCGGGCACACCAGCAGCACCCGGTGCCGCACGCGCGGGGCGGGATCCAGTTGCGCCGCGACCTCCTCCAGGGCGAGCACGTACACCGCCGCCTGCCGGGCCGCCGCGCCCACCTTCGCCGGGTCCGCGGAACCGTCCACCATCGGGAAGGACTTGATCTCCACCACCGACCAGCCGCCGTCCGGGTGCACCACCACCGCGTCCGGCTCCAGGAAGGCCGGCGAACCCGCCACGTCCAGGGCGAGCATCGGATGGTCCAGCAGCGTCCAGCCGCCGGCCCGCGCGGCCTCGCGCAGCGCCAGCGCCGTACGGGCCGTACGCCCTTCGGGGCCGTGCGCGCTCAGGTCGGGTACGGCCGCCCCGGCGGGCGGTTCGGCGCCCGGGTCGAGCCGGGCGTGCACCAGCCGCAGCAGCTCCGCGCCGCCGTCCGCCTTCACCCGCGCCTCGAACGCGTTGCCCCGGGTCAGCGCGAACTGCGACTGACCGAAACCCGACGGCGCGCCGAGCGCCGTCGCCAGCCGGGCCTTGTCCACCCCGGCGCCGTCCAGGACCGCACGCCGGGCGCACCCCGGGTTCGCGGCGAGCGCGGCGAGGGCACGGGCGTCCAGGGCTCTGGCCGGTACGTCGGGACCGCGCAGCTCAGCGAGCCGGTGTCGGAGTCCCTTCGCCCGCGTCGCTGGGGGAGGCGTCCGGTGCGGCCGCGGGGTCGGGCCGGGACTCGCGCTGCCGTGGAATTCGCTCACCCGCCGAAGTCTGGCACCCGGCACTGACAATCGGGGAACCCGTGCCCTGCGGGGCCGGTGCGGTGCCGCGGGACAGCCGGACGCGGACCAGGTCCACGGCCCGCATCACCCGCGGCGCCAGCAGCAGGCCGGCGCCCATCACGGCGACTCCCGCGGCCGCGTCCAGGAAGTAGTGGTTGGCGGTGCCCATGACCACGATCGCGGTCAGCAGCGGATAGAGAACACCGAGGACCTTCGCCAGGCGGGTGCCGCCGTACCGCCACAGCATGACCCCGCACCACAGCGCCCAGCCCACGTGCAGGCTCGGCATCGCCGCGTACTGGTTGGTCATGCCGCCCATGCCGCGCGGGGCGCTGGCCTCGCCGCCCCACCAGCCGTACGAGCTGTACTGGGCCATCGTGTCCACGAAGCCGTGGCCGGCGGAGAGCAGGCGGGGCGGGCTGGTCGGCAGCAGGGTGAAGCCGATCAGGCCGATGAACGTGGACGTCATCAGCCAGGTGCGAGCCGCCCGGTAGTGCTCGGTGCGGGTCCGGAACAGCCAGACCATGATGACCGGGGTGACCAGGTAGTGCAGCGAGGCGTACCAGAAGTCGGCGGGCACCCCGAGCCAGGGCTCGCGCGTGAACAGCCGGTTCAGCGGGTGCTCGGCGTTGAGGTGCAGGGCCTTCTCGAAGCGCAGGATCGCCAGGCCGTGGTCGACGGCGGTGCCGACGTCACCGCGCGCGAGGAGCCGGCCGGCCGAGTAGCAGCCGTAGACCAGCAGGATCAGGGGCAGCTCGGTCCACCAGCGCAGCCGGGTTCGCGGGACCGCCTCGGTGCCCGGTGTCTCGGTCTGCGGCATCCGATCGCCCTCCCCCTTCTGCTGTACGGCGCCCCGGCGGGCGACCGTGCCACTTTACGGTGTCCCTGCTCGGCCCATGAGGGCAGCTCCGGACACCCTGGACGGGTTCCAGTCCACGAAGACGCCGGGAGCGCCCGGCGGGTTGCCCGGGACCGGGGTGCGCGATGATGGAAGGACCGCATCCACTTGTCCCCGTCGGCTCGTCCCCCCGTCCACGTGTCCGCACCCACCCCTTCCGGGTCCTCGTCCCGGAACCGCTCGCTCCTCGGAGAGGTCTCGCATGGCACCGCGCATCCTGCTGGCCCGGCACGGACAGACGGCCTGGTCGCTGTCCGGCAAGCACACCGGCAGGACCGACGTGCCGCTGCTGGAGGAGGGGCGGCGCGGGGCCAAGCTGCTCGGCGAGCGGCTGCACCGGGCGCCGCTGGACGGTCTGGCGGGCGCCGAGGTGCGCACCAGCCCGCTCTCCCGCGCGCGGGAGACGTGCGAACTGGCCGGCTTCGGCGACCGCGCCACGACGTGGGACACGCTCATGGAGTGGGACTACGGCGCGTACGAGGGCATGACCCCGGCCGGGATCCAGGCCGTCCGGCCCGGCTGGCTGATCTGGCGGGACGGGGTCCCGGAGGGCGAGACCCTCGCCGAGGTCACCGCGCGCGCGGACGAGGTCGTCGCCTGGGCCCGCTCGGCCGACCGTGACGTCCTGGTCTTCGCCCACGGGCACATCCTGCGGTCGATCGGCGCGCGCTGGCTGGGTCTGCCGCTGGACTTCGCGGCGCGCATACGGCTGAACCCGACCTCGCTGTCCGTCCTCGGCTGGGCCTACGGGGCTCCGGCGATCGAGAGCTGGAACGACCTGGGGCACCTGGCGGGCTGACGGGCCGGCCGCCGCTCCCGGACCGGAGGGGTGCCTACGCCCGCCGGGGCAGCGAGGCGTGGCGGTCCAGGAACTCCGACACCCCCGAGGCCCGCCGGTGCGGCGACAGCACCCGCGCGGTCCCCGCGAGCATCGTCTGGATGCGGGAGGACTGCACCTGGTCGAGCAACGACAGCACCCGCAGCCCCGCCTCCGCCGCCTCGTCGGGTCGGCCCTCGCGGGCGAGGTCGTCGGCCAGCTCGGCGGTGTAGAGCGCGATATTGCGGGTGAAGTGCGGATCCTGCAGCCGCGCCGCCCGCCGCGCGTGCCGGGACGCCCGCCCCCAGTCGCCCAGCGTGGACCAGCACTGCGCCTCCAGCCCCTCCAGCTCGGCCTCTCCGTAGAAGCTCATCCACTCGGGGTCGGCGTCCGAGCGGCCCCGCGCGAAGAGGGCCTGCGCGCGGGCCAGCGCCCGCGCGCAGCCGGTGCGGTCGGCGAGCCCCGCCCAGCCGCCCGCCTCGCGCAGCGCGAGCAGGGACATCAGCCGGTCGGAGCCGAGCGGCCGGGCGGCGCGCTGCGCGGCCTGCGCGGCCCGCACCGCCTCCCGGGGGCGCCCGGTGTCCCGGGCCAGGAACGCGGTGTTGCAGAAGGCGTGCGCCTCCAGGGCCGGGTCGCCGGTCATGCGGGCGGTGGCCAGCGCCTCCGCGTAGTGCGAGCGGGCGTCGTCGAAGCGCCCGGAGTCGTGGGCCAGCCAGCCCACGGAGATGGCGAGTTCACCGGCGCCCGCGTGCAGCCGGTCGGCGGTGGTCTGCCGGGTCGCGCCGGCGTCGAGCAGCGCGTAGGCGGCGCGCAGCGGAGCGGCCGCGCGCCGGTAGAGGCCGTCCGCGCCGTGCCGGTCGTCGAGCACCCGGATCCGGCGGACGGCCTCCTCCAGCGCCGCCGCCTCGGGGGTGCCGGCCCGCCGCGAGGGCCGTCCGGCCGCCGCCGCGCCGGTGGTGAGCCCCAGCGGGGCCAGCGTGGCGGCGGCCACCGTGGCGCCTCCGCCGGTCATGAATGCGCGACGCAGCACGTCGCTCTCCTCGTGGTTCAGGGGGACTTCCGCACCGGGTTCGTGCGGTTCATGCGATGCGTGCGGTTCATACCGTTCACGCCGTTCGTACGGATCGTGCGTGCCCTGCGTGTCGTAGCGGACATACGGATTCCCGGTCCCGCCCGTTTCACCGTGCGCCGTGCCCGCGGCCCGGGGCCGCGGCGTCTCCACGGCCGTGCGCGCCGCGCGGCCGCGGACGGACGAGCGGGGGGCGAAGCCGAGGTCGGTGAGGGTGCGGCCGGGGAACATGTGCAGGAACACCCGTTCGTACGCGTAGTTGGGGCAGCGGATCTCACCGGCCTCGACCCGGCCGATGTAACGCGCGTCACAGCTCACCCGCTCACCGATCTCCCGCGCCGCCCGCCGTACCAGTGCCGCGAACTCGGCCGGTGAACGCCGGCCGCGCAGCCGCCGGAAGGCGAGGTTCGGCCGGGCGGGCCGTTCGGGCTGTGACGAGGTCACGGTTGACGACGCCATGGCCGGGTCCTCTCGTGCGAACCGTCGAACCATGCCGGAACCGGGGTGATTTCGGGGCGGGTCGCCCGTGTGACGCCCTGGTTCCGGCGGGCATGAACGTACCTGCTGTGACGGACCCGCCACGCGGTGTTTGGCTACAAACCGGATATCTCCCCCACGATCTGCCATGAAGTGCCATCCTTTGCGGCGCACTTGTGCCGTTTCCCTTGACGGGCTCGCGCGTTGGACCCCATGGACCGCAACAGGGCTGTGTGGTGGAGGCCGGCATGGAGACCAGCCAGGGCAACGAACCGTGTACGTCGCTGTCGTCACCGTCGTTGTCGCCGTCGTTGACGTACCCGGCGGCTGACGCGGCGTGCGACCTCGTGACGGTACCGACCCGGCAGGGGCTGGAGGCGGTCGACATCCTGCGGCGGGCGGCCGCGGACGCGGTGGGGCCCGTGCTGCACGACGACGGCTGCGGCACCCTCGGCTTCCTGGTGCCGGCCGGTACGGCCGCCGGCTGGGACCTGCCCGGCAGCACCTGCACCGAGACGGACGGCCGCGGGCTGCGGACGGCCCCCGAGTCGCCGGTGGAGGGCTCCGACTGGCTGCTGCCGCCCGGCGAGGCCGACCTCGCCACCGACCCGGTGGTGCTGCGCCGGGCCCTGGGCGAGGCGGCCCGCCTGATCGAGGCCGCCGACAACTGCCGCTGACGCCCCCGCCCGCGGGTGCCGGCGCCCGCCCGGGGCCGCAGGCGGCCGCCCGAGGCCGCAGCCGCTCGCGGCGGCTGCGAAAATGGCCCCATGGGCAGGTCCAGGAACACGCGGCGCGGGTCGGCCGCCACCGTCGAGGAGCCGGTCGAGGGCGGGACCGCGCGGCTCGTGCCCGACCCGGACCGCGGCCGGGCGTGGACGCTGCTGATCGACGGGGCGCCCCAGTCGCACGTCGACCTGGACGACCCGGCCCACCTCTCCTTCGAGTACCAGCGCCGCCTCGGCCATGTCATCGACCTCGTCGCACCGCCCGGCAGGCCCGTGCACGCGGTGCACCTCGGCGGCGGCGCGTTCACCCTCGCGCGGTACGTCGCCGCGACCCGGCCCCGCTCCACCCAGCAGGTCGTGGAGCGGGACGCGCGCCTGGTCGAGCTGGTCCGCCGCGAGCTGCCACTGGACGCGAACGCGCGGATCCGGGTGCGCGCCGTCGACGCGCGCGCCGGCCTGGCCAAGGTGCCGGACGGCTGGGCCGACCTGGTCGTCGCGGACGTCTTCAGCGGCGCCCGCACTCCCGCCCACCTCACCTCCACCGAGTTCCTCGACGAGGTCCGCCGCGCCCTGAAGCCCTCCGGTGTCTACGCGGCCAACCTCGCCGACGGCCCGCCGCTCGCGCACCTGCGCGGCCAGATCGCCACCGCCGCCGCCCGGTTCGGCGAACTCGCGCTGATCGCCGACGCGGCCGTGCTGCGCGGCAAGCGCTTCGGCAACGCGATCCTGGTCGCCGCCGACCTCCCGCTGCCGCTCGCCGACCTCACCCGCCGCGCCGCCTCCGACCCGCACCCCGGCCGGGTCGAACACGGCAGGCGGCTCACCGACTTCACCGGCGGCGCGCTGCCCGTGACGGACGAGGCCGCGGTCGCCTCCCCGGCCCCACCGCCCTCGGTGTTCCACTAGGGCCACCCGTGTGCCGTCCGACGGCCGCCGCCGACACGGTCCTTCACGCCACCGAGAACCGGCGCCGGCCGGCCGGTCAGTAGGTGAGCACCTGGACCCGCGGTGGCCCGTCGTGCCAGGTGCAGAACACCGACACCCGGTCCGTGCCCCGGCTGAACTCCACCCGGATCCAGCTCTGCGTCGTCCACACCTGCATCGCCCAGCCGGTCCCCGGGGTCGCCGAGACCAGCGTCGCGTCGGCCGGCCCCAGGTCGAACACCGCCCGGCCGCCGTCCGTGTCGTAGGCCCTGACCCGGCCCGACGCGGTGGCGCCGGAGGACGGGGAGGGGGCGGGGGACGGCGTGCGGGCCGGGGTGCGCGCCGGCGCCGGCGTCGGCTCCGGCGCGGCCGGCCGCTCGTGCGACCGGGTCGGGGAAGGCGAGGGCGTCCGGGACGCGGGCCGCGAGCCCTGGGTGTCCGCGCCGGCCGCCGTGACCGGCAGGGCGCGCGGCGGGTCGTACACCGTCCCCGCCATCACCGTGTGCACGCCCCACCACGACAGCGTGACCGCCGCTCCGGTCGCCAGCAGCCACGCCAGTACGTGGACGAGTCCTCTGCGCATCGCGGGCCATCCTGCCCCAGCGGTACCGCCTGTGCACATGCCCCGGGTTGTCCACAGGCGCCCGCCGGGGTGGGCCGCATGGCGTACGGTGCGGCGCATGGCAAGTGTGCTCGTGGTCGAGGACGACCAGTTCGTGCGCTCGGCGCTCATCCGGCACCTGACCGACGCCGCCCACACCGTGCGCAGCGTCGGTACGGCACTGGAGGCGCTGCGCGAGGTCGCCCATTTCCGCTTCGACCTCGTCATCCTGGACCTCGGACTGCCCGACCTGGACGGCTCCGAGGCGCTGAAGATGCTCCGTGGCATCACCGACGTGCCCGTCATCGTCGCCACCGCCCGGGACGACGAGACGGAGGTCGTCCGGCTGCTGAACGCGGGCGCGGACGACTACCTCACCAAGCCGTTCTCCGTCGAGCACCTCTCCGCCCGGATCGCGGCCGTGCTGCGCCGGGCCCGTTCCGCCGGTGCGGAGCCCGCACCCCCGGCCGTCCTGCGCGTCGGCGGCCTCACCGTCGACCCGCTGCGCCGCCAGGCCGAGTTGGACGGCGTCCGGCTCGACCTCACCCGACGCGAGTTCGACCTGCTCGCCTTCCTCGCCGGCCGCCCCGGGGTCGTCGTGCCGCGCCGGGAACTGCTCGCCGAGGTCTGGCAGCAGTCCTACGGCGACGACCAGACCATCGACGTCCATCTGTCCTGGCTGCGCCGCAAGCTGGGGGAGACCGCCGCCCGGCCGCGCTATCTGCACACCCTGCGCGGTGTCGGCGTGAAACTCGAACCCCCGTCGGACCCCTCGGCGGACGGGCGGGTCCCGTGATGAGGTGGGCCCTGGTCAAGGTCTGCCTGGCGGTCACCACGATGGTCGTGGTCGCCTTCGCCGTGCCGCTCGGCCTGGTCGTCAAGGAGATGGCCCGCGACCGCGCCTTCGCGGCCGCCGAGCGGCAGGCCGCCGCGGTCGCGCCCGCGCTGTCCATCACCACCGACCGGGACAAGCTGGAGCGGGTGGTCGCCTCGGCCGGCGCCGGCCCCGAGATGGCCCTCCACCTGCCCGCCGACGGCGGCCGGCCCGCCCTCGACCTCGGCCGGCAGCGCGCCGCCGCCCGCGACATCCAGGCCGTACGGAGACTGGGCCGCGCCTCCACCACCACCGTGCCCGGCGGCTCCACCCTGCTCCAGCCGGTCGCGCTCGGCTCCGGCGCCATCGCCGTGGTCGAGGTGTACGTCCCCGAGTCCGCGATGACCCACGGCGTCGGCACGGCCTGGGCGGTGCTCGCGGCCGTCGGCCTCGCGCTGACCGTCGGCTCGGTGGCCGTCGCCGACCGGCTCGGGGTGCGCATGGTGCGACCCGCCCGGCGGCTGGTCGAGGGCGCGCACGAACTGGGCGAGGGCAGACTGGGCGCCCGGGTACGGGAGGAGGGCCCGACCGAACTCCGGCTCGCCGCCGTCGCGTTCAACTCCATGGCCGACCAGGTCGTGCAACTCCTCGCCAACGAGCGGGAGCTGGCCGCCGACCTCTCGCACCGGCTGCGCACCCCCCTCACCGTCCTCAGGCTGAACGCGGCCTCCCTCGGCGCCGGGCCGGCCGCCGAGCAGACCCGCGCCGCCGTCGCCCAGCTGGAGCGCGAGGTCGACACCATCATCCGCACGGCCCGCGAGGCCAAGCCGCAGACGGCGGCCGCCGGACCGGGCGCCGGCTGCGACGCGGCCGAAGTGGTCCGTGAGCGCATGGAGTTCTGGTCCGCGCTGGCCGAGGACGAGGGCCGCACGTGGCGGGTGGCCGGCGTGGACCGGCCGGTACGCGTACCCGTGGGCCGCCCCGACCTGGCCGCCGCCCTCGACGCCCTGCTCGGCAACGTCTTCCGGCACACCCCCGAGGGCACCGCCTTCGCGGTCGACGTGCACAACGGCGAGGACGCGGTGATCGTGCTCGTCTCCGACGGAGGCCCCGGCATACCCGACCCCGAGGCGGCGATGGCCCGCGGCCGGGGTTCCGGGACCACCGGCTCCACCGGCCTCGGCCTGGACATCGTGCGCAGGCTCGCCGAGTCCACCGGCGGTGACGTCCGCATCGGCGCCTCGGTGCTGGGCGGCACGGAGGTGCGGGTCCGGTTCCAGCTGGACGCGCGGGGGCCGGCCGGGCGAAGCCGGCGGGGGGTCGCGCGCAGGCGCCGGCCCCGCGGACTGGTCTCGACCTTTAACCGCCCCCGATCCCTCCCTTAAGCGAACCCTAAGGTCTCCAACGACCGCCCGTAACCAGCCGTTTGTCCAGTTCCCGCTCGCTAGCGTGCTGCCGCACCCCACCCCCGTGAACAGCGAAGGCAGGCACGCGCATGAGCACGCACCGGCGCAGGATCAGTGGCAGGAACAAGGCGATAGGCGGCCTGGTGGCCGCGGCCGCGGTGGGCGGCGGTGCGGTCCTGCTCACCGGCACCGCGAACGCGGCCGGGGTGAACGCCGCGTACACGAAGACCAGCGACTGGTCCACCGGGTACACCGCCCAGTACGTCGTCACCAACAACACCGGCCAGGCCGAGAAGACCTGGACGCTGGAGTTCGACCTCCCCGCGGGCGCCACACTCGGCTCGCTGTGGAACGGCGAGTCCCGCGTGAGCGGCCGGCACGTCACCGTGAAGCCGGCCACCTGGGACACCGACGGCCTGGCCCCCGGCAAGTCGGTGACCGTCGGCTTCACGGTGACCGGCAGCGGCGACCCGACCGGCTGTCGTATCGACGGCACCCGGTGTTCCGCGGACGGCGGCCCGACCCCCGAGCCGAGCGGCCGTCCGACCCGGACCACACCGGCCCCCACGCCCACCAAGCCGACCGCCACCGCCACGCCCGCCCCCACGACCACCTCCACGGGCGGCACCGGAACCGGCACCGCCGGCTCCGCAGGCTTCGCCCCCTACGTCGACACCAGCCTCTACCCGGCCTTCGACCTCCACGGCGCCGCCGGCGCCACCGGCGTGAAGAACTACACCCTGGCCTTCCTCACCGACGGCGGCGGCTGCACCCCGAAGTGGGGAGGCGTCACGGACCTGACCGGCGACGCCGTGGCCGCGCAGATCGGCTCGCTGCGGGCCGAGGGCGGTGACGTGCGGGTCTCCTTCGGCGGCGCCTCCGGCTCCGAACTCGCCACCACCTGCTCCTCCGTGGACGCGCTGGCGGCGGCCTACGGCAAGGCGGTCGACGCGTTCAAGCTGACCAAGGTGGACTTCGACGTCGAGGGCGGCGCGCTGCCGAACACCGCGGCCAACACCCGCCGCGCCCAGGCCATCGCCAAGCTCCAGACCCAGCACCCCGGCCTGGACGTCTCCTTCACCCTCCCGGTGATGCCCGAGGGCCTCACCCAGGACGGCGTGAACCTCCTCGCCGGCGCCAAGGCCGACGGCGTGCGGATCGGCACCGTCAACATCATGGCGATGGACTACGGCGCCTCGTACAGCGGTGACATGGGCACCTACGCCGAGCAGGCCGCGACGGCCACCCAGGCCCAGGTCAAGAGCGTGCTGGGGCTGTCCGACGCCGCCGCCTGGAAGACCGTCGGCGTCACCCCGATGATCGGCGTCAACGACGTCTCCTCCGAGGTCTTCACGGTCGAGGACGCCACCCAGCTGGTGAACTTCGCCCGGTCCAAGGGCCTCGGCGGGCTCTCCATGTGGTCCGCGACCCGCGACCAGCAGTGCGCGGGCGGCACCAAGCCCACCGCCGACGCCACGTGCAGCTCGATCCTCCAGGAGAAGTCCGCCTTCGCGAAGGCGTTCGGGGCGTACAAGGGATAGCCGGCCGGACCGGACGACCGGCTTCGCCCCCCGCGTCCGGTGACCGCGGCCGCGGCCCGCCCCCCGACGGGCCGCGATCCACGTGCTAGACCGAGGCCACCTGCGGCAGCACCCCCGTCCGGGCCGCCTCCCCGTACCACCGCGCGCTCGACTTCGGGGTCCGCTCCAGCGTCGCGTAGTCCACGTACACCGCGCCGAACCGCTTGCCGTAGCCGTACGCCCACTCGAAGTTGTCCATCAGGGACCACAGGTAGTAGCCGCGTACGTCGGCGCCGTCCGTGATCGCGCGCCGGACCGCCGACAGGTGGCCGTGCAGGTAGGCGATGCGCTCGGGGTCGTGGACCCGGCCGTCGGGGTCGGGCTTGTCGTCGTAGGCCGCGCCGTTCTCGGTGACGTACAGGGGCAGGCCCGGTGCCTCGCGCGTGTAGCGCATGATCAGGTCGTACAGACCCGTCGGGTCGATCGTCCAGCCCATCTCCGTGCGGTCGCCGGGGGTCTGGTGGAAGAGGATGTCGTCCCCGGCCGGCCAGGGCGAGTGCTCGCTGGAGCCGTGGCCGTCCGCCCGGGGCCCCTTGACCTCACCGGACGCGGCCGAGACCAGGGTGGGCGTGTAGTAGTTCAGGCCCAGCGCGTCCAGCGGGGCGTGGATCGTGGCGAGGTCGCCGTCGAGGACGTAGGACCAGTCGGTCACCGAGCGCGTGGCCTCCAGCAGCGACGCCGGGTAGGCGCCGTGCAGCATCGGGCCGTGGAAGACGCCATTGGCCAGGTCGTCGATCCGGCGGGCCGCGGCCAGGTCCGCCGGGTCCGGGGAAAGCGGCCGGACGACCGAGGAGTTGAGGCTGATCGCGATCTGGTTGCGGGCAGGCATCGCCGCCCGCAGGGCCGAAGCGGCCAGCCCGTGCCCCAGGTTGAGGTGGTGGGCCGCGCGCAGCGAGGCCGCCGGGTCGGTGCGCCCGGGCGCGTGCACCCCGGAGCCGTACCCCAGGAAGGCGCTGCACCAGGGCTCGTTGAGGGTGATCCACTGCTCCACCCGGTCGCCCAGCGCGGCCCCGACCAGCTGGGCGTACTCGGCGAACCGGTACGCGGTGTCCCGGGCCGGCCAGCCGCCCGCGTCCTCCAGCTCCTGCGGCAGGTCCCAGTGGTAGAGGGTCAGCGCCGGCTTGATGCCCCGCGCCAGCAGCTCGTCGACCAGCCGGCGGTAGAAGTCCAGCCCCCGCTGGACCACCGGCCCCCGGCCCGTCGGCTGCACCCGGGACCAGGAGACGGAGAAGCGGTACGCGGTCAGGCCCAGCTCCGCCATCAGCGCCACGTCGTCCCGGTAGCGGTGGTAGTGGTCGACCGCGACGTCCCCCGTCTCGCCGCCGGCCGTCTTGCCCGGCGTATGGCTGAAGGTGTCCCAGATCGAGGGGGTGCGGCCGTCCTCCCGCACCGCCCCCTCGATCTGGTACGCCGAGGTCGCGGCGCCCCAGAGGAAGGCGGGAGGAAACGTCACGGACGAAACGGAGTCAGACATGGAAGCGCTCCCATGAACGGTCGGAAGAGCCGACGGATGAAGTGGGGGAGAAGGAGGGAGAAGGGGGCCGGGCCGGCGGTGACCCGGCCCCCGAGAAACCGGCGGGCGGATCAGCCCTTGATCGCGCCCTGCATGATCCCGCCCACGATCTGCTTGCCGAACAGCAGGAAGGCGACCAGCAGCGGCAGCGTGCCGAGCAGCGCGCCCGCCATGATCACCGCCTGGTCGGGGACGTACCCGGTGCCGAGCGAGTTCAAAGCCACCTGCACGGTCGGGTTCTGCTGGGTCAGGGCGATGATCGGCCACAGGAAGTCGTTCCAGGCGAACACGAACGTCAGCAGGCCCAGCACCGCCATCGCGGGCCGCGCGGCCGGGAAGACGACGTGCCACACGATCCGCAGGCTGCTCGCCCCGTCCACCCGGGCCGCCTCGATCAGCTCCGACGGCAGCGCCTGCACCAGGTACTGCCGCATGAAGAACGTACCGAACGCGGTCACCAGGCTCGGCAGGATCACCGTCTGGAGCTGGTTGGACCAGCCCAGGTCCGACATCCACAGGTACAGCGGTACGACGGCCAGCTGCGGCGGGATCATCATGGTGCCGATGGTCAGCAGCAACAGCACGCCGGAGAACCGGAACCGCAGCTTGGCGAAGGCGAAGCCGGCCAGCGTGGAGAACAGCACCGTGCTCACCGTGATGGTGCCCGCCACGATCACCGAGTTCAGCATGGCGGTACCGAGCCCGGCCTGGTCCCAGGCCGCCTGCAGGTTCCTGAAGAGGTTGCCGCCGAACCACAGCGGCGGCGGGGTCTGGGCCAGCCGCCGGTCGGTGCGGGAGGCCGCGATCGCCGTCCACACCAGCGGAGCCAGCGAGACCAGCGCGAAGACGGCCAGCACCAGGTAGGTCACCGGGCCCGCGTGCAGCTGCTTGCCCGCGCCCATCCGGCCGCGGCCGCGGCGCCGGCCCGCCTGCCGGGGCAGGGTCAGTTCAGTGGTGGTCATTGGGACTTCCTCAGCCGTCGGGTGAGCAGCAGGTTGACCGCGGCGATGATCAGCAGGATCAGGAACATCGACCAGGCGATAGCGGAGGCCTTGCCGAGGTTGCCGATGATCCAGCCCTGGTCGTACATGTACAGACCGAGGGTCTGGTACTGGTGCTCCGAGCCGCCCTTGGACCCGCTGACCCCGCCGAACAGCAGCGGCTCACCGAAGAGCTGGGTCGCGCCGATGGTGGAGACGACCACGGTGAACAAGATCGTGGGCCGCAGCTGCGGAACGGTCACGTGCCGGAACTGCTGCCAGCGGTTGGCGCCGTCGATCGCCGCCGACTCGTACAGGTCGGCCGGGATCGCCTGCATGGCGGCCAGGTAGATCAGCGCGTTGTACCCGGTCCACCGCCAGATCACGATGGACGACACCGCGAACTGCGAACCCCAGTCGGACTCACGCCAGTTGACCGGGTCCACCCCGAAGAAGTGCAGGACCCAGTTGACCATGCCGCCGTCCCACGAGTACAGCAGCGTGAACACCAGGGTCGCCGCCGCCACCGAGGTCGCGTACGGGGTCAGCATCACCACGCGCCACACGGTCGAGCCGCGCAGCCTGTAGTTGAGCAGGTGCGCGAGCCCGAGCGCGGCCAGCAGCTGCGGCACGGTCGAGATGACGCCGATGCTCAGGGTGTTCTTGAGGGCGTTCCAGAAGAAGTCCGAGGACAGCAGGTTCCTGTAGTTGTCCAGGCCGGCCCAGGTCTGGTGGTCGAGCGCCGACAGCTGCACGTCGTGCAGCGAGTACCAGGCCGTGTAGAGCAACGGGACCAGCGAGAAGGCCCCGAAGAGCACGAAGAAGGGGGCGACGAAGGCGTACGGTGCCGCCTTCGTGTCCCAGCGGTAGAGCCGGCTGCGCCAGGAGTCGGGCGCCGCCGGCGCACCACGACCGCGAGCGCCCCGGGCCGCGCCCGGCGGGGTGCCGGGCGCGGCCTCGGCGCTCGACGCGGGATGCGCGAGAGCCTGCTTGGAGCTGCTCACTGGCCGAGCACGTCCTTGATCTCGTTCTTCGCGGCGTCCCAGCCCTGCTCGGGCGACTTGCCCTTCTGCTCGACCTGGAGGATGCCGACGTCGGTCAGCGCGGTGTTGATCGGCTGGTCCTTGATGCCGAAGTACTGCACCGGGATGGTCTTCGCGGAGTCGGCGAAGATCTGCGTGATCGGCGCGTTCGAGAAGTACGCCATGGTGTCCGCGGCCGGCTTCAGGTTCGCGTACGCCGACGGGGTCGACGGGAAGCTGGCCTGCTTGGCGAAGACCTTGGCCTGCTGCTCCGGCGCGGTCAGCCACTTCACCAGGTCGATGGCCTCCTTCTGGTGCTTGCCCGCCGTGGGCACACCGAGGAAGGAGCCGCCCCAGTTGGCCGCGGTCGGGGCCGCCGCCACGTCCCAGTTGCCCTTGCCGGCGTCACCGGACTTCTGCTCGATGTAGCCGATCATCCACGCCGGGCAGGCCACGGTCGCGAAGGTGCCGTTGGCGAAGCCCTGGTCCCACGGCTTGTCGAACTGCTTGAGCTTGGCGGACATGTTGCTGGTGGCGACCGCCATCGCGGTGTCCCAGGACTTCTTCACACCGTCGGACTTGTCCCAGACGATGTTGCCGTCCTTGTCGTAGTAGCGGGTGTCGGCGCCGCCGAGGGCCGCGTTGTAGACCGAGGAGGCGGAATCGACGAACTTCGTGCCGTTCGGCGCCTTCTTCATGTACTGCTTGCCCACGTCGACGTACTTGCCCCAGTCGCCCTTCCACTGGGCGGCCAGCTTGTTGCGGTCCGTCTCCAGGCCGGCCTTCTTGAACAGGTCCTTGCGGTAGCAGATCGCCATCGGGCCGATGTCGGTGCCGAGTCCGATGGTCTTGCCGTCCTTGGTGGTGGCCTGCGCGAGCTTCCAGCCCAGCCACTGCGACTTGTCGACCTCCTTGCCGAGGTCCACGAACTTGTCCGCCTGGGTCTGCACGGCCTCGGTGATGTTGCCGACCTCGATGGCCTGGACGTCGTCGGTGCCGGAGCCGGCCTGGAGGCGGGTGAGCACCTTCGGCCAGTAGACGTCGGTACGCGTGGTGACGTTCTCCTTGATGGTGATGTCCTTGTGGAGCTTCATGTACTCGTCGTAGAGGCCGGCCTGCTTGTAGCCGAAGACGCCGAAGGTACCGACGGTCAACGTGATCTTGCCGCCCCCACCGCCGCCGCCCGAGTTGTCGGACGAGCCGTCGTCCGAGTCGTTGGCGCAGCCGGCCAGCAGCCCCGTGGTCAGTGCGGCCACGGCCGCGAGGGCCATCAGCCGCTGGGACCGGCGGATGCTCGTGCGCATTACGTCCTCCTGTTGCCTGACGTGCCGACCCCCCGGCCAACTGCTGGAATTGGGCCCGTTCGTACTCGCTGCGGCTCGGGCGGGGAACGTGCGGGATGTGTAGGTGTCAGGTACTGTGGGAGCGCTCCCACCAGTGATGTGTTGAAGGGTCGTCGGTTCCCGGCGGGGTGTCAAGGGAGCGGACAGGGCGAACCGCGTTCAGTTATCTGCCTGTTAACTGCCCAGGCGGCGCCGCCTGGTACCGCTCACCACTCTGGCCAGGACTGTTAGATTCCAGCCAGAACAGACATGGCGTGAGAAAGGCGGAGCCCATGGCAAGCCACGGAGGGCGGGGCCGGAGCGGAGGGCGGCCCACGCTCGAAGAGGTCGCCGCGCGGGCGGGGGTCGGGCGGGGCACGGTCTCCCGGGTGATCAACGGCTCCCCCCGGGTCAGCGACGCCACCCGCGCCGCGGTCGAGGCCGCCGTCGCCGAACTCGGCTACGTCCCCAACACCGCCGCCCGCGCCCTCGCGGCCAACCGCACCGACGCCATCGCCCTGGTCGTCCCCGAGCCGGAGACCCGGTTCTTCGCCGAGCCGTACTTCTCGGACATGCTGCGCGGGGTCGGCGCCGAGATCTCCGACACCGACATGCAGTTGCTGCTGATCTTCGCGGGCAGCGACCGTGAGCGGCAGCGGCTGGCCCAGTACCTGGCGGCCCACCGCGTCGACGGCGTCCTGCTGGTCTCCGTGCACGCCGACGACCCCCTCCCGGACCTGCTGGCCCAGTTGGAGATCCCGGCCGTGATCAGCGGCCCGCGCTCGGCGGCGGAGTCGCTGACCTCGGTGGACTCGGACAACTTCGGCGGGGCCCGCTCGGCCGTGGAGCACCTGCTCGGCCGGGGCCGCCGCCGGATCGCCCACATCACCGGCCGGCTGGACGTCTACGGCGCCCAGCGCCGCGTCGACGGCTACCGCGAGGCCCTGCGCGCCGCGGGCCACCCGGCCGACGACCGGCTCATCGAGCCGGGCGACTTCACCGAGGAGGGCGGCCGCCGGGCGATGACCCTCCTGCTGTCCCACCACCCCGACCTGGACGCGGTCTTCGCCGGCTCGGACGTGATGGCGGCCGGCGCCCGCCAGGTGCTGCGCGAGGCGGGCCGCCGCATCCCGGACGACGTCGCCCTGGTCGGCTACGACGACTCGGCCATCGCCCGCCACATGGACCCCCCGCTCACCAGCGTCCGCCAGCCCATAGAGGAGATGGGCCGCGCGATGACGGACCTCCTCCTCACCGAGATCGCAGACCGGCGCCCGCCCGCGTCCCGCGGTCTGGACCGCCGTCGGGCGGTACTCCCGACGGAACTGGTGATCCGGGCGTCGTCGTAGCGGGGTCGGGGGGCCGACAGCCCCCCGGCGCAACGCGAACAGCCGGTGACCCCGTCTTGCGACGGGGTCACCGGCTGATTACTCAGGGTGAGTGACGGGACTCGAACCCGCGACATCCTGGACCACAACCAGGTGCTCTACCAGCTGAGCTACACCCACCACGACCGGCGGTTGAACTCGTCGTTTCCCCGACCGGCCGAGAAGAAGTCTACAGGGTCCCGAGGGGTGCTCGCGCACGGGTTTCGCGCGGGCGGCCGGGCGGGCCCGGGGGAGCCCGCGCGGGCGGCTACTGCGCGGGCAGGACGTGCTTGGCGGCGATCGCCCGGGCGGTGTCGGAGTCCGGGCCGGGCTGCGGCACGAAGACGGCCTCGCGGTAGTAGCGCAGTTCGGCGATCGACTCGCGGATGTCGGCGAGGGCCCGGTGGTTGCCGTTCTTCTCCGGGCTGTTGAAGTACGCCCGCGGGTACCAGCGGCGCGCCAGCTCCTTCACCGAGGACACGTCGACGATCCGGTAGTGGAGGTAGTCCTCCAGCGTGGGCATGTCCCGCAGCAGGAAGCCCCGGTCGGTGCCGACCGAGTTGCCGCACAGGGGGGCCTTGCCGGGCTCCTTCACGTGCTCCTTCACGTACGCCAGCACCCGCTCCTCGGCGTCCTTCAGGGTCGTACCGTTCTCCAGTTCGGCGAGCAGCCCGGACGCGGTGTGCATCTGACGCACCACCTCCGGCATCGTCTCCAGCGCCCGGTCCGGCGGGCGGATGACGATGTCCACCCCCTCGCCGAGTACGTTCAGCTCGGAGTCGGTGACGAGGGCGGCCACCTCGATGAGAGCGTCGTCGGACAGCGAGAGGCCGGTCATCTCGCAGTCGATCCACACCATGCGATCGTTCATGCGTCTCACCTTACGGCGCCGCGCACCGAGCCGGGCCGACCGTGCAGCGACCTCACCGGTGCGCGGACCGGCCGGAGGGGGGGCGGAGCCAGGCTCCGCCCCCCTCCGGCTCGCGCTGCGCCGCTCGTTCAGTTGCCGCTGCGCGGTCCCGGCAGCAGGCCCACCGCGCCGGCCGCGGTGCGGCGGGCCTGCAGCGGCACCCCGCCGTCCCGGGGGTCGTGCAGCAGGGCCGGTGGCGGGCCCAGCGGGCCGGGGCCGGACAGGCCCGCGGGGGCGCCGGGGGACGGCAGCGCCGGCTCGGCCTCACCCGGCCGGTCGCCCTGCGGGCGACGGGCCCGGTAGGCGGCCCGGTAGGCGGCCGGGGACGAGCCGAGCTGGCGGCGGAAGTGGCCGCGCAGGGCCACCGGGGAGCGGAAGCCGCACCGGCCCGCCACCTCGTCCACCGAGTAGTCGGACGTCTCCAGCAGCCGCTGCGCCTGGAGCACGCGCTGCGTGATCAGCCATTGCAGCGGCGCGCTCCCGGTCAGCGAACGGAACCGGCGGTCGAACGTACGGCGGCTCATGTAGGCGCGTGCCGCCAGGGTCTCCACGTCGAACTGCTCGTGGAGGTGTTCCAGCGCCCAGGCGACGACCTCGGCGAGCGGGTCGGCGCCGATCTCCTCTGGTAAAGACCGATCGAGGTAGCGCTCCTGACCGCCCGACCGGCGCGGCGGGACGACCAGGCGCCGGGCGAGCGCGCCGGCCGCCTCGTTGCCGTGGTCCGACCGCACGATGTGGAGACAGAGATCGATTCCGGCCGCCGTACCCGCGCTCGTCAGCACGTCGCCGTCGTCGACGAACAGCTCACGCGGATCGACGTGCACCGACGGATAGCGCTTGGCCAGCGTCGGTGCGTACATCCAGTGGGTGGTCGCCGGGCGGCCGTCCAGCAGTCCGGCCGCGGCGAGCACGAAGGCGCCGGTGCACAGCCCGACGATGCGGGCGCCCTCCTCGTGTGCCCGGCGCAGCGCGTCGAGTGCCTCCTCCGGTGGCGGTGAGGTGATCGAACGCCAGGCCGGTACGACGACCGTCCCGGCGCGTGAGATCGCCTCCAGCCCATGCGGTGCGGTGAGTTCCAGGCCCCCTGTGGTCCGCAGCGGGCCTTCCTCGCCGGCACACACCAACAGGCGGTAGCGCGGCACGCCGGCGTCCTGGCGGTCGATCCCGAACACCGACAGCGGAATGGAACTCTCGAATATGGGGCCGCCGCTGAACAGCAGCACCGCGACGATCTCCTTGCGGCGTCGCCCGGACAGTTTCCGGGCTGCGGCGTCCGGCGAGGCAGTGGAGTCGTGGCTCATACTGCTAAGCCCCCCTCGGTGGTCGCGGCTCCTCGGTTGTGTCGCTCCTGCACGTTTCCCCTCGGTCCTGCACGAGTCCCCCGCCGTAAGACAGTCAAGATCGAAATCTACTGGCTCCCGCGATCGGGCGGTGACCAGTTCCCCACGCGGCACATTGTCGACATGACAACTTGGCGTGAAGCATTCGATCACGAAGCGTTGCACTCGTGAGGCGCGCAGGGAAGTGCGCCTTGTCGCAGTGGCCAAACCGCGTAGGGTGCGCAGCGGCCCGAAGACCCTTTCCGTGCAGGTGGAACGGGGGTTGAGGGGTGGCGTGGACCCCTCCTGGTCGATATCCAGAAGTTGGCTGAAAACCAGCGTTCGGAGGCGCGGAAACAGGTCAGTCGACCGGTGTCCGCTCCCGGGTGTGACGTCCGCCTCGTTGCACGGCGCAACGCCGGGCGCACCGCTCGGAGCGGCGCAGCAGCACCCGGCAGACGGCAGTGACGGCGGCGAGACCGAGCGCGGTGCCCGCGGCGCCGGCCAGCGAGGTGCCGTACCAGACGAGCACCACGGGCACGAGCACGCAGCTGAAGGCCGCCCAGCGGATCACATCGCTGGCGGCGTCGGGCGTGGGGCGCGGCGCGCTGCCGGGTCGGCGACGGGGCATCTCGTACTCCCTGTGGCGGTGGCTCACCCCGATTCAACGCCCGTCCGGCCGCCGGGTCACCGCAGGCGCAGCTGTGAACGCTGTGCAAACCGCCTGTACGGGGCAGCAACCATTGCGTTACGGGCGCGGCTCGTGCATGCTCCGGTGAACCCCTACGGACGTCGGGGGGCCGCTCACGGAGCGTGCGCGGGATCTGGGCTCAGGAGGCGTGCCGCCGTACCCTTGGGGGTATGGGCTTGGGAAGACGTTTCCCGGACACAGCTCCGCCGCACACTGTCGTTCCCCCATAAAGGATCACAACGCCGAGACAGTCATGGCCGGTCACGAATTCTTCGAACCCGCGGACCGCAAGCGGCCTGTCGCCGATCCCACGGCGGCCGAGCCCCTGGCGGCGGACGAGTCACGCCCCTGCGACCCCGCCTTCCGGCACGGAGTCGTCGTCGGCTTCGACGGCTCCACCTCCAGCGAGCGCGCCCTCGCCTACGCGATCGGCATGGCCCACCGTTCCCACTCCGGTCTGATCATCGTGCATGTGGCGAACCGGCTGCCCACCACCGTGTGGGCCGGCTGCGAGCCGCCCGTCTTCGTGGACGTGCCGGACCACCGCACGGAGGTCCTGGGGCTGGAGCTGGCGTGTGCGGACTACCTGGCCGAGGTGCCGTGGATCCTGGTCGAGCGCGGCGGTGACATCTGCCACGAGCTGGAAGAGGTCGGACGGGAGTACGAGGCCGACGCCATCGTCGTCGGCTCCACGCACGGCCTCGTCGGCCGGCTCTTCGGCTCCGTCGCGGGACGGCTCGCCAAGCGGGCGCAGCGGCCCGTGATCGTCATTCCCTGAGCCTCCCAACTCCCTTGGACTGACGGCGTCCAGGCGGGGGCAGCGTTGGTGCAGCGCAAAACTACTCGTGCGTAGAGGTGGTTTGTGCCCTTGTGAAGGGCATATACGGCTCACCGCACCACTGCACCTGCACGAAGGGAGCCCGCCGTGGACAACGACGTCTCTGCGGGAAGCGGAAGCACCACCGTGGCCGGCCGACTCGCCCTGGGGGTCACCCTGTTGGCGTTCGGGCTCGGCACCACCGGTGTCATCGACGGCGTGGCCGCGTCCGACGCCGTGTCACTGGCCCACTACGTGGGCGGAGTTGCCCTGTTCCTCATCGGCCTGCTGGCCTTCCGGGACCGTGACAGCGTCTCCGGTACGGCCTTCGCGGCCCTCGGCGCCCTGTGGTTCACCTGGGCGGTCGCCGGGCACGGGTCCGCCGACGCGGCCGGCCTCTTCCTGCTCCTGTTCGCCCTCGTGGCGCTCACCCTGACCCTCGCCGGCGGGGACAGCCTCGGCCAGGTCACGTACGGCCTGCTGTTCCTGGCGATGCTCGTGCTCGCCGTGGCGCAGTTCGCGGACAGCTCGTCTCTCACCAAGGCCGGCGGCTGGCTGGCCGCCGTCTCGGGCGCGGTGGCCTGGTACGCGGCGACGGCCGCGCTGGCCCACTGGCCGACGGCCCTCCCGGGGCGTGCTGCGGGCCGGGGGGTGACGGCCGCCGGCTGATGAGCAGCACGGAGGGGACCCCCGCGTGCAAGGTGGCCACGCGGGGGTCCGTTCTGTTCCCGTCGCCTACTCCACCGTCACCGACTTGGCGAGGTTCCGCGGCTTGTCGATGTCCCGGCCCAGGGCCTTCGCCGTGTGGTAGGCGAGGAGCTGGAGGGGGATGCCCATCAGGATGGGGTCGAGTTCGTCCTCGTTCTTCGGGACGAGGACCGTCTGGTCCGCCTTCTCCTGCGGCTGGTGGGCCACGGCGAGGATCTTGCCGCTGCGGGCCTTGATCTCCTCCAGGGCCGCGCGGTTCTTCTCCAGCAGGTCGTCGTCGGGGACGATCGCGACCGTGGGGAGCGCCGGCTCGATCAGGGCCAGCGGGCCGTGCTTCAGCTCGGAGGCGGGGTAGGCCTCGGCGTGGATGTAGGAGACCTCCTTGAGCTTCAGGGAGGCCTCGCGGGCCACCGGGTAGCCCCGGACGCGGCCGATGAAGAGCATCGAGCGGGCGTCGGCGTAGCTCTCGGCCAGCTGCCTGATCTCCTCCTCCTGCTTGAGGATCTCGGTGATCTGCTCGGGCAGCCGGCGCAGGCCCTCGATGATCCGCTTGCCGTCGCGGACCGACAGGTCACGGGTGCGGCCCAGGTGCAGGGCGAGCAGCGCGAAGGCCACCGTGGTGTTGGTGAAGCACTTGGTGGAGACGACGCAGACCTCGGGACCGGCGTGCACGTAGACACCGCCGTCGGCCTCGCGGGCGATCGCGGAGCCCACCACGTTGACCACGCCGAGGACCCGGGCGCCCTTGCGCTTCAGCTCCTGCACGGCGGCCAGGACGTCGTACGTCTCACCGGACTGGGAGACGGCGACGTACAGGGTGTCGGGGTCGACCACCGGGTTGCGGTAGCGGAACTCGGAGGCCGGCTCGGCGTCGGCGGGGATACGGGCCAGCTCCTCGATCATCTGGGCGCCGATCATGCCCGCGTGGTACGAGGTGCCGCAGCCGAGGATCTTCACGCGGCGGATCTGCCGGGCCGCGCGGGCGTCCAGGTTGAGGCCGCCGAGGTGCACGGTGGAGAACCGGTCGTCGATGCGGCCGCGCAGCACGCGGTCGACCGCCTCGGCCTGCTCGTGGATCTCCTTGTGCATGTACGTGTCGTGGCCGCCCATGTCGTAGGAGGCCGCCTCCCACTCCACGGTGGTCGGCTCGGCCGAGGTGCGGGTGCCCTCGGTGGTGTAGGTGCGGAAGTCGTCGGCCTTGAGGGTGGCCATCTCGCCGTCGTCCAGCGTCACTATCTGCCGGGTGTGGGCGACCAGGGCGGCGATGTCGGAGGCGACGAACATCTCCTTCTCACCGATGCCGAGGACGACCGGGGAGCCGTTGCGGGCCACCACGATGCGGTCGGAGAAGTCGGCGTGCATGACCGCGATGCCGTACGTCCCCTCGACCACCCGCAGGGTCTCGCGGACCTTGTCCTCCAGCTTCTCGGCCGCCGAGCGGGCGATCAGGTGGGTGAGGACCTCGGTGTCGGTGTCGGAGAGGAACTCCACACCGTCCGCCTCCAGCTTGCGGCGCAGGTCGGCGGCGTTGTCGATGATGCCGTTGTGGACGACGGCCACCTTCTGGTCGGCCGACATGTGCGGGTGGGCGTTCACGTCGGAGGGGGCGCCGTGCGTGGCCCAGCGGGTGTGGGCGATGCCGGTGGTGCCCTTGAAGCGCGCCGGGACCTTGGCCTCCAGGTCGCGCACCCGGCCCTTGGCCTTGACCATCTTCAGGCCGGGCGTCTTCGGGGAGGTGACGACGATGCCCGCGGAGTCGTAGCCGCGGTACTCCAGGCGCTGGAGGCCCTCCAGCAGCAGAGGGGCGACGTCACGCTTACCGATGTATCCGACAATTCCGCACATATACAGAGGTATCCCTTGGCTGTCGCTGGTCCGGCTCCGGCTGGTTTCAGCCGTACACCATGCGGCGCAGCTGCCTGAGCGTCAGCTCCGGCGGCGCCACCGCCCGGTATTTCAGGTCCGCCTCGATCCGTTCGAAGATCTCCGTGTTCACCAGGCCCTGGACCTGGAGTTCGCGGTGGCGGCGACGGACGTACTCCTGGGTCGTCTCGTCGAAGTAGGCGAGCACGTCCTGGACCACGCGCAGCGCCTCGCCCCGGCTGAGGGGCGTGGACCGCGTCAGATGATCAACGAGTTCGTCGTGCACCCGGTAGATCCTGGAGCACCGGCGGCACTTTCGCAAGAATCGTGCCCGATTCCGGGCAGGGTGCTGTTGAAAGTCTTATGGCGCTCTGTTCGCAGGCTGTCCATCCGGCGTCTTGCGTCCCGTTGCCCGGACGGACGAGTTTCAGACGCCATGGACATACCTCGTATGGGAGTACCCGAGAAGCTGGCCGCGCGCATGAGCATGGCCGAACAGCACGAGTACCTGCGCGCCAGATTCTCGCGGCGCACCATGATCAGGGGCGGCGCCGTCACGCTGGGCGCCGTCACCGGGGGCGCGTTCGTGCCCGGCGCCACCGCGCAGGCCGCCGCACCCACCCGGCACACCGCCCCCGCCGCCGCGACCGTCGACGGCGCCCTCGTCGCCCCCTTCGGCCGCCACCTGGCCTGGGGCAACGACCCGCGCACCGAGATCACCGTCTCCTGGCAGGTCCCGGTCGCCGTCAAGAAGCCGTTCATCCGCATCGGCGCCCACCCCTGGGACCTCTCCCGGAAGATCGAGGCCGAGGTCCGCACCCTGTACACCCCGGCCGGTGTCGGCGCGAGCGGCGACCACACCCAGTACTACCTGCACGCCAAGCTGACCCACCTGCGCCCCGGCCGGACCTACTACTACGGCGTCGGCCACCAGGGCTTCGACCCGGCCGCCCCCCACCTGCTGGGCACCGTGGGCACCTTCACCACCGCCCCCGCCCACAAGGCGCCGTTCACCTTCACCGCCTTCGGCGACGAGGGTGTCGGCTACCACGGCCTGGCCAACAACAGCCTCCTGCTGGGCCAGAACCCCGCCTTCCACCTGCACGCCGGCGACATCGCCTACGCCGACCCGTCCGGCGGGGGCAAGACCACCGACAGCGGCTTCGACTCGCGCACCTGGGACTCCTTCCTCGCCCAGACCGAGTCCGTCGCCAAGCAGGTCCCGTGGATGCCCTCCTACGGCAACCACGACATGGAGGCCTGGTACTCGCCCAACGGCTACGGAGGCGAGGAGGCCCGCTGGAACCTGCCGGACAACGGCCCCGACAAGAAGAACCTGCCGGGCGTCTACTCCTTCGTCTACGGCAACACGGCGGTCATCTCCCTCGACGCCAACGACGTCTCCTTCGAAATACCGGCGAACCTGGGCATATCCGGCGGAACCCAGACCAAGTGGCTGGAACGCCAGCTGAAGAAGTTCCGCGCGTCGAAGGACGTGGACTTCGTCGTCGTCTTCTTCCACCACTGCGCCTACTGCACCTCCACCGCGCACGCCTCGGAGGGCGGTGTGCGCCAGGAGTGGGTGCCGCTGTTCGAGAAGTACACCGTGGACCTGGTCATCAACGGCCACAACCACCAGTACGAGCGCACCGACGTCATCAAGGCGGGCAAGGTCGCCAGGAAGCTGCCGATCGGCGGCACCGCCTACCCCGAGACCGACGGCGTGGTGTACGTCACCGCCGGCGCCGCCGGGCGCAGCCTGTACGCCTTCTCCGCCCCGGACTCCTACGAGGGCCACGAGCACGCCACCGACTCCGTGGCCTCCTTCGTCAACACCAAGGACGGCAAGGTCGACGAGACCGTCGCCTGGTCCCGGGTGCGGTACCTGAACTACTCCTTCCTGCGCGTGGACGTCAGGCCCGCGCCCAAGGGCCGGCAGACCACGCTGAAGGTGTCGGGCATCGCCGAGACCGGCGACCGCATCGACCACTTCACGGTGTCCCGCACGGCCAGGTAGGCGCCCGCGGCGCAGGCGGTCCCCAACGGCGCCCGAGGACCGCCTGCCCGCCCGTCCTTCCGGATGATTTCCGCCGGACCAGGGGTTCGCCCACCCGATCTGCGGGACAGTGGTCCTGACCACAGCGGGCGGTCAACCCCCGCCCGGCGGTCGATCCTTCCGAAGGGAGCGCATGTGAGACGGCACCACAGCACTACTCCCCGAACCCCCCGTGCCCTCGGCGCCCTGCTGCTGCTCGCGGCGGCCGGCGCCCTCACCCTGGGAGCGGCGCCCACGGCGCGGGCCGCCGCCCCGACCCCGCTGGACCGGGTGGTCCCGGCGCCGGCCTCGGTCACCCCGGGCGGGACGCCGTTCCGCATCACCCGGGCGACCGGCGTGCGCGTCGACGGCTCCGCCGAGGTCCGCCGGATCGGCGAGTACCTGGCCGGCCTGCTGCGGCCCGCCACCGGCTACCCGCTGCCCGTCACCGACCGCGGCACCGGCGGCATCCGGCTCCGCCTGGCCGACGGCGACTTCGGCGCCGAGGGATACCTGCTGCGCAGCGGTGCCGGCGGGGTCACCCTCACCGCGCGCACCCCCGCCGGGCTCTTCCACGGCGTGCAGACCCTGCGCCAGCTCCTGCCGGCCGCCGTGGAGAGGCGGACCGTCCAGCCCGGGCCTGGCGGATCGCCGGCGGCACCGTGCGGGACCGCCCGCGCTACGCCTACCGGGGCGCCATGCTGGACGTCGCCCGGCACTTCTTCACCGTCGCCCAGGTCAAGCGCTACATCGACCAGCTGGCCCTCTACAAGATCAACGAGCTGCACCTGCACCTCAGCGACGACCAGGGCTGGCGCATCGCCGTCGACTCCTGGCCGCGCCTGGCCTCCTACGGCGGCTCGACCGAAGTCGGCGGCGGCCGGGGCGGCTTCTACACCAAGGCGGACTACCGGGAGATCGTCCGGTACGCGGCCGCCCGCTACCTGGAGGTCGTGCCCGAGATCGACATGCCCGGCCACACCAACGCCGCCCTCGCCTCCTACGCGCGGCTCAGCTGCGACGGCGTGGCACCCCCGCTGTACACCGGCACCGAGGTCGGCTTCAGCTCGCTGTGCGTGCCGCGGCAGGTCACCTACGACTTCGTGGACGACGTCGTCCGGGAGCTGGCCGCCCTCACCCCGGGCCGCTACCTGCACATCGGCGGCGACGAGGCGCACTCCACGAGCCACGCCGACTACGTCGCCTTCATGGACCGCGTGCAGCCGGTCGTCGCCCGGTACGGCAAGACGGTCATCGCCTGGCACCAGCTCACCGGCGCGCACCCGGCGCGCGGCGCCCTCGCCCAGTACTGGGGGCTGGACGGCACCAGCGCGACGGAGAAGGCACAGGTCGCGCAGGCCGCCCGGAACGGCACGGGCCTGATCCTGTCCCCGGCCGACCGGGTCTACCTGGACATGAAGTACACGAGGAACACCCGTCCCGGCACGGACTGGGCCGGCCTGGTGGAGGTGCGGCGCTCCTACGACTGGAACCCCGGCGCCTACCTGCCCGGAGTACCGGCCTCGGCGATCCGGGGCGTCGAGGCGCCCCTGTGGACGGAGACCGTGACGGACTCCGCCGACATCGAGTACATGGCGTTCCCGCGCCTCGCCGGCGCCGCCGAACTGGGCTGGTCACCGCCGGCCACGCACGACTGGGCCGGCTACCGGACCCGCCTGGCCGCCCAGGCCCCCCGCTGGGACGCCCTCGGCATCCGCTACTACCGCTCGCCCCAGGTGCCCTGGCCGGCCCGCTGACCCGCCCCGGGCGACCCCACGACGACGGGCACCCCGCGGGACCGTACCGCGGGGTGCCAGTCCGTCCGGGGCGGCCTCAGAACCCGGCGATGGGGTTCTTCAGGGTGCCGACCAGCTGGAGGGCGCCGGACGGGTCCGCGAGGTCCACCATCTGGCGGTTGTCGCGCAGTTGGAGGCGGTTGAGGCAGGACAGCGCGAACTCGGGGGCGAACATGTCGTACCGGCGGAACCTGTCGGCCAGTTCGGGGTGCGCCCGCTGGTACTCGCGGGTGACCTCGGCGACCGTGCGCCAGAAGTCGTCCTCCGTCAGCACGCCGTCGGCGGCGAGGTGGGCGGCGAGGAAACGGAAGAAGCAGTCGAACACGTCCGTGAAGATCGACAGCAGCTTCTTGTCCTCGGGGACCTCGACCCGGATCCGCCGCACCTCGGGCGGCAGGGCCGCCTCCGGGTCCATGACGGCGATCTCCTCGGCGATGTCCTTGTAGACCGCCCGCCGCACCACGCCGTCCTCCAGCACCAGGACGACGTTCTCGCCGTGCGGCATGAACACCAGGTCGTAGGCGTAGAAGCTGTGCAGCAGCGGGATGTAGTAGGCCCGCAGATACCGCCGCAGCCACTCGGCCGGGCTCAGCCGGGAGCGCTCGATCAGCGCGCCCGCGAGGGAGGCGCCCTCGTCGTCGACGTGCAGCAGGGAGGCCATGGTCGCGAGGGTCTCGCCGTCCCGCAGCGAGGGCACCGGGCTCTCCCGCCACAGCGCGGCGAGCATCTTGCGGTAGGGCGAGTGGCGGTCGGTGGCCCGCTCGAACTCCAGGTGCCGGTAGCCGACGGCGGCCCGCTCCCGGATGATCGACAGGCCGGTGGACCTCAGCACCGGGTCGCCGTCGATGAGCTGGGCCAGCCAGTCGTTGATGGCCGGGGTCGCCTCCATGTAGGCGGCCGACAGACCGCGCATGAAGCCCATGTTGAGGACCGACAGGGCCGTCTTCACATAGTGCTTGTGCGGGGCGCTGGTGTTGAAGAAGGTCCGGACCGACTGCTGGGCCAGGTACTCGTCGTCGCCCTCGCCGAGACAGACCAGCAGCTCACGGGCCACCTCGGCGGCGAAGGTGACGCTCAGCCTGTTCCACCACTGCCAGGGGTGGACCGGTATGAACAGGTAGTCGGCCGGGTCCAGGCCCCGGTCGGTGAGGACGGCGCGGAACCGCTCCACCGTCTTCTCGCCCAGCTCGTCCCGCAGGAACGACTCGTACTCGATCCCGGCGCCGGCCGTGAACGCGGCCCGCGAGCGGTGCGCGGCCAGCCACACCAGCCGGACGGGGCTCGCCGTCTCGGGGGCGTACGACAGGTACTCGTGGACGCCGAAACCGAGCCGCCCGTTGTTGGCGACGAAGCACGGGTGGCCCTCGGTCATCCCGGTCTCGATGTCCTGGAAGCCGCCGCGGGCCAGTTCGGCGGAGGTCACCCGCGGCTTGGTGAGCTTGTAGCAGGTGCCCGACAGGGTCGAGGAGATCTCCTCCAGGTACACCGGCAGGACCTCGTCGCTCAGCCCCAGGGACTCCTTCAGCTCGATGAAGAAGTCCAGCGCGGCGAGGGGGAGTTCGTCGCCGTCCCGGTGCCGGGTGAGGGAGTCGGCGTCGATCTGCCAGTGGTCCAGGGCCCGGCGCCGGGCGCGGAACCGGTAGCTGGTGAGCCCGTCGTCGCTGCGGACGACGTACCCCTCGCCGTCCTCCTCCGGGGTGATCAGGCGCTCGTGCGCGAACTCGGCGAGCGCCTTGCGCAGCAGCAGCCGGTTGGCGGTCGCCCAGCGCTCGGGGGACAGATGGGCCACGGCGTCGGCGAGGGTCATGCGGTCACCGCCTTCTCGAACTGTTCGCGGGTGCAGAAGCTCAGCAGGGCCCGCTTCTCCGGCTTGTCGATCTCCCGCTCGGGCACGAACCCGACGGCCGCGTTCAGGGCGTGTACGGCCGTGTTGCGGACGTCCGGCTCGACGACGACCCGCCGCACCGACGGATCCTCGAAGAGGTGGGACATCACGGCGGTGATGACGGCCCTGGTGAACCCGTGCACGGGGGCGCCGGTGGCGGGGGTGAGGAAGTGCATGCCGACATCGCCGGGCCGCGGCTCGTACAGTCCGGCCAGCTCCCGGTGCGCGGGGTCGTACCTCTCCATCAGGAAGGCGGGCGTGCCGTCGAGGAGCCCGAGCAGCGCGTGGTGGTGCGCGTCGGCCGCGATCTCCCCGTAGGCGCGCTCGACGTCCTCCGGCCGCGCGTCCTGCATCATCCAGAAGGCCGCCTTGGGGTGGGTGACCCAGGAGTGCAGCAGCTCGGCGTCGGTCGGCGGGTCGACGGGACGGAACGTGAAGGTCAGGGTGGGACTGGTCATACCGCGAACTCCTGGAAGGCGACGGTCTTCTCGACCGGGTAGTACTCGGCGCCGAGCAGCTCACGGATGATGTACGCGTTGCGGTACGCGCCCATGCCCAGGTCGGGGCTGGTGATGCTGTGGGTGTGGACGCCGGCGTTCTGGAGGAAGACACCCCGGCCGGTGACGTCGATGGCGTAGTTGCGGCCGACGTCGAAGCGGCCGTGCCGGTCGAAGCGCAGGCGGTCCCGGACCGGGTCCAGGAAGGCCGGCGGGCTGTAGTGGTAGCCGGTGGCCAGGACCAGGCCCTCGGTGCGGATCTCGAAGTCCTTGCCCTGTTCGTCCTGGTGGAAGCCGAGCGTGTACGCGCCGTCCCGGTACGCCGCCGTGCGCAGCGTGGAGTTGGTGAGCAGCCGGGTGGGCACCGGGCGGCCGCCGCTCTCGACGTTCTTCTGGTACAGCAGGTCGAAGATCGAGTCGATGAGGTCCGAGTTGATGCCCTTGAACAGGCCCTTCTGCTGCTTCTCCAGCCGGTAGCGGGTCTCCTCGGGCAGCGCCCGGAAGTAGTCGATGTAGTCCGGGGAGGTCATCTCCAGGGTCAGCTTGGTGTACTCCAGCGGGAAGAACCGCGGGGAGCGGGTGACCCAGTTGAGCTGGTAGCCGTGGGCGTCGATCTCCGAGAGCAGCTCGAAGTAGATCTCGGCCGCGCTCTGCCCGCTGCCGACGACCGTGACGGACTTCTTCTTCAGCAGCTCCGCCTTGTGGTGCAGGTAGCGGGAGTTGTGCAGGAAGTCCCCGCCGAGGTCCCGGCAGGCCTCCGGTACGAAGGGTGCCGTGCCGGTGCCGAGCACCAGGTGCCGGGCGCGGTGGGTGTCGCCGGCCTCGGTGCGGACGACGTACAGCTCGTCCTCGTACGTCACCTCGGTGACCGTGGTGCCGAAGCGGACACTGCTCAGCTGCCCGGCGGCCCAGCGGCAGTAGTCGTCGTACTCGACCCGCAGCGGGTAGAAGTTCTCGCGGATGTAGAACGAGTACAGTCTGCCCTTCTCCTTCAGGTAGTTCAGGAAGGAGTACGGCGAGGTGGGATCGGCCAGGGTGACCAGGTCCGACATGAACGGCGTCTGGAGGTGGGCGCCCTCCAGGAACATGCCGGGGTGCCATGCGAAGTCCGGCTTGGTCTCCAGGAAGACGCCGTCCAGTTCGGCGATCGGCTCGGTCAGGCAGGCGAGGCCGAGGTTGAAGGGGCCGAGCCCGATTCCCACGAAGTCGTGGATACGGTGCGGGGCTTCAGGACGCGCGGTCAAGGGACTCTCCCAGGTACTGCTCGGCATGGCCGGCGATCAGATCGAGGACGGCGGCGATGTCGTCCGTCCGGGTCTCGGGGTTGAGCAGGGTGAACTTCAGGTAGTGGCGGCCGGCCACCGTGGTGCCCGCGACGACGGCGTCACCGGAGGCGAACAGCGCCTTGCGGGCGTACAGGTTGGCGCGGTCGATCTCGGCGGGGTCGGTGACGGCCGCCGGGATGTAGCGGAAGACCAGGGTGGACAGGCTGGGCTCGACGACGACGTGGTAGCGGGGGTCGGCTACCAGCAGCTTCCAGCCCTCCCGGGCCAGGTCGCACACCTCGTCGAAGAGCTGCCCGATGCCGTCGGCGCCCATCGTGCGCAGCGTCATCCACAGCTTGAGGGCGTCGAAGCGGCGGGTGGTCTGGAGGGACTTGTCGACCTGGTTGGGAATACGTTCCTGCACCATGCGGCGCGGGTTGAGGTACTCCGCGTGGTAGGTGGCGTGCCCCAGCGTGGCCGCGTCCCGGACCAGCACGGCGGAGGAACTGACCGGCTGGAAGAAGGACTTGTGGTAGTCGACGGTGACCGAGTCGGCGCGCTCGATGCCGTCGATGCGGTCCCGGTACCTCACCGAGGCGAGCAGTCCGCAGCCGTAGGCCGCGTCGACGTGCATCCAGACGCCGTACCGGGCGCACAGTTCGGCGATCTCCGGCAGCGGGTCGATGGAGCCGAAGTCGGTGGTGCCGGCGGTGGCGACGACGGCCATGGGGACCAGGCCGTCGCGCGCGCAGCGCTCCAGCTCGTGGGCGAGGGCGACCGTCTGCATGCGCTTGTCGTGGTCGACCGGGACGGAGACGACGGCGTCCGGTCCGAGGCCGAGCAGTCGGGCGGACTTCTGCACGCTGAAGTGGCTGACCTCGGAGGCGAAGATGCGCAGGTCCGCGAGCGAGGGGGCCTTGCTCTCCTCGCGGGCCAGCAGCAGCGCCTGGAGGTTGGACTGGGTGCCACCGGAGGTGAAGACGCCGTCGGCGGCGGGTCCGAGGCCGATGCGGGCGGCCGTCCAGTCGATCAGCTTGCGCTCGATGAGGGTGCCGCCGGCCGACTGGTCCCAGGTGTCCAGCGAGGAGTTGACCGCGGAGAGCACGGCCTCGCCCAGCACCGCCGGGATGACGACCGGGCAGTTGAGGTGGGCGAGGTAGCGGGGGTGGTGGAAGTAGACGGCGTCCCGGAGGTAGACGCCCTCGAGTTCGTCCAGCACGGCGGTGGTGTCGCCGAGCGGGCGGTCCAGGTCGATCGCGTCGACGGCGGGCGCGAGGGCGTCCACGGTGACGCCGGTGAATGGACGGTCTGTGGTGGCGAGTTTGGCCGCCACCCGCTCGACTCCTTCGGTCACGGAGCGGCGGTAGTGCTCCGCGGTGAGGCCATTGAGCAGGTGCGAGCGCATGTGGGGGTCCTCCGAGGGGACGGTCCGTGCGAGATGAACTTAGGTTAGCCTAACCTAAATTGAACGGGCCGGAGCGCACCTCTGCGTGGCCGGTGTCACCGACCGGGGTGCGCCCGGCGCCTACTCCGCGGCGCGGAGCTGTTCCTCCGTCATGCCCTGCCGCCAGTAGCCGACGAAGGTGACGCGCCGCCGGTCCACCCCGCGCTCGCCGACGAAGTGCCGCCGCAGCGCCTTCACCTGACCGGACTCGCCCGCGAGCCACACGTACGCCCGCTCGGCGCCGGGGAGTCGGGCGGCCCGTACGGCGTCGACGGCCATGGGGGAGCCGTCGTGCCGTACGAGCCACGTGATCTCCGCGTCCGCCTCCGTGCGCACGTCCTGGATGTCACCGGCGTGCGGCACCTCCAGCCAGGCCCGGACCCGGCTGCCCGCGGGCAGGGACTCCAGGATCGCGGTCGCGGCCGGTACGGCGGTCTCGTCGCCGCACAGCACGACGAGCCCGGTGTCCCCGGGCGGGCGGAACCGGATCGCCCGGTTGTCGGCGACGGCCGGCCCGAGCAGCAGCACCCGGTCGCCGGCGGCGGCCCGCGCGGCCCAGCGGGAGGCCGGCCCGGCGGTCGCGGCGGCGCCCGGGGCGACCCCGTGCAGCGCGAAGTCGATGTCGACCTCGTCGGGATCCCGGCGCAGCGCCCTGAGCGTGTACGAGCGCATCACCGCCCGCACGTCGTCGGGCAGTTCGCGCCAGCCCTGCCACCAGTCGTCGCCCAGCTCCAGCGGGACGACGGGCTCGCTCTGCCCGGGATGCGGGAGGAAGAGCGACAGGGACTGGTCCCGGCCGTCGGAGTGGAAGGCGTGCAGATCGGCTCCGCCGAAGGTGACCCGGACCAGAGACGGACCGAGCCGCCTCGTCCGTACGACCTGGAGGGCGAAGAAACGGAACGGGGCGGCTACGGCCGTCGTCATGGGGGCTCCTGAGAGTGGGGGTCCAGGGCTCTGCCGGGGTTCGGCCGGGGTCAGGCGACCTTCCTGGCCTTCTCCAGGGCCTCGGCCAGGTTCGTCAGCAGCGGCACGCACTTGTCGTACGACAGGATCGGCTCGGGGGAGCGGGGGATGACCTGCCCGGCCTTGACCGCGGGCAGCTTCTTCCAGGTGGCCTTGGTGATGTCGGCGGGCTGGATGGCCGAGGAGCGGTCGTCCATCATGATGATGTCGGCCCGGTACTTGTCGACGTTCTCCCAGCTGAGCGACTCGTACCAGCCGCCGCCCTGCTTCTTGGCGCTCTCCGGCGGCTCCACGAAGTGCACGCCGAGGGACTTGAAGTACTCCAGGTCGACGGAGAGGTTGGTGCCGGAGACGTAGAACAGCTGGTCGCTCGCGGAGCCGGCCATCACCCTGAGGCCGGGCTTGGCCTTGGCGGCCGCGCGCAGCCGGGCGGCGGCGTCCTCGAAGCGCTTCCTGGCGTCGGCGGCCTTCGCGGCCTTCATGTCCGCGCCGAGCGACTCGGCGAGGTCCCACATGCGCTGCAGCGGCTGGGTGAGCGGGCGGTCGTAGACGGAGATGCCGACGCTGGGGGCGAGCTGGGCGATCTTCTTCTTCGACTCGTCCGGGACGTACCAGAGGGTGCCGGCGTCGTCGAACATCGTGGTGATGAGCACGTCCGGGGCGAGGGAGGCGTACTTCTCGATACTGAACTGGCCCCAGGCGTTGCCGAGGACGGTGACCTTGCTGATGTCCATGTCGCCGGCCTGGACGTCGGGCTTGCCGGCGGTGGTCCTCGTCGGGCCGAAGACGCCCTTCACCTGGACGCCGTAGTCGTACAGCGCGGCGCCGACACCGGTGAACGCGACGATGTTCGCGGGGACCTTGTCCAGCCTCACGGTCTGGCCGCGGTCGTCCCGGAAGGACCAGGGGCCGGGCTTCCCGCCCTTCGCCCCCGTGCCCGAGCCGCTGTCCCCGCCCTTGTCGTCCCCGCAGGCGGCGAGCGCGGCACCGAGACCGAGGGCGCCGCCGGCGGCGAGCAGGCCGCGGCGAGTGAGGTGGGTGGCACGGGCAAGGGGCATGGGTACGACTGCTTTCGCACGGGGCGGAGCGCCCGCCGGACAAGTTCCAAGGTAGGTTAGCCTAACCTCATCTGATGTCCAGTGGGCGGGTGCCGGTCCGCGAAGCGTCAGAACGTGTAGTGGGTGATGACGGCGTTCCCGTAGACGTCGTAGACGGAGGCGTAGCCCTGCTTCGTGTCCTTCCACGACGCGAAGGCCTTGACGATGGCCGCCGCGGTGGCCCGTGCGTCCTCGACCGGGGCCTTCCCGCCGTTGATGTCCGTGGAGATGTAGGCGTTGCCCGTCTGCGCGTTCCACTCGCCGAGGATGCGGTCCACGCGAGGGGCGGCGGCCTTCTGCTCCGCCGTGCCGTGCTCCGCGACCCAGGACCGGAAGTCCGCGGCGTTCTTCTTCGACCGCGTCCCGTCCGTGTCGGCCGGCAGCTTCTCCGCCACCCCGGCCCTGTCCGGCGTCGCGGCCTCCTTGGTGCAGGCGGACGTTAGGGCGACCAGGACGGCGCCGAGCGCGAGAACGGCGGCTATACGGGGGGTGCGCTTCACGGGAGTCTCCATCGGATACGTTGGTCAGGCGTGCCTGCCACGGTACCGGCGCCCCGGTTTCCCTTGGCGCCGCCCGGTGGTTCGGTCCCCGGTCAGCCGGCCGCTCGTCGGGAGCCGGCGCTCCGGGTCGGCCAACTCCCGTTGCGGTCGCGGAGCGTTCAGCGCCGGATCGGTGGGCCGGGGGCAGCGCTCGGCCCGCGTGCGGCGCACGCCGAGCAGCCCCCGCCCGGCCGGCTCCAGGGCCACCGCGGCCGGCCGGGGTACCGGCTCCCGCACCTCCTGTCGGGTGGGCGTCAGCTCACCAGGCCCAGCTCCCGGGCGATCAGCATGCGCTGGACCTCGCTCGTGCCCTCGCCGATCTCCAGGATCTTGGAGTCGCGCCACATACGGGCCACCGGGTACTCGTTCATGAAGCCGTAGCCGCCGTGGATCTGAGTGGCGTCACGGGCGTTGTCCACGGCGACCGTGGAGGAGTGCAGCTTGGCCAGGGCCGCCTCCTTCTTGAACGGTTCACCCGCCACCAGACGGCTGGCCGCGTCACGCCAGGCCAGGCGGGCCGTGTGGGCCTTCATCTCCATGTCGGCGATCTTGAACTGGATGGCCTGGTTGGCGCCGATGGGCCTGCCGAAGGCGTGGCGTTCGCGCGCGTACTTCACCGACTCGTCCACGCAGCCCTGCGCCAGGCCCGTGGCGAGGGCGGCGATCGCGATACGGCCCTCGTCCAGGATGCGCAGGAACTGGGCGTACCCGCGGCCCTGTTCGCCCAGCAGGTTGGCGGCGGGCACCCGGACGTCCGCGAAGGACAGCTCGCGGGTGTCGGAGGCGTTCCAGCCGACCTTCGAGTACGGCGCCGCCACCGTGAAGCCCGGCGTGCCGGACGGGACGATGATCGCCGAGATCTCCGGCCTGCCGTCCGGCTTGCGGCCGGTCACCGCCGTCACCGTCACCAGGCCCGTGATGTCCGTACCGGAGTTGGTGATGAAGCACTTCGTGCCGTTGATCACCCACTCGTCGGTGTCCGGGTCCAGCCGGGCCGTCGTACGCGTCGCCCCCGCGTCGCTGCCGCCGTCCGGTTCCGTGAGCCCGAACGCGCCCAGGATCTCGCCGGAACACAGCTGGGGCAGCCAGCGCCGCTTCTGCTCCTCCGTGCCGAAGAGGTGGATCGGCATCGCGCCCAGCGACACCCCGGCCTCCAGCGTGATGGCCACCGAGGAGTCCACGCGGGCCAGTTCCTCCAGCACGAGGCCGAGCGCCAGGTAGTCGCCGCCCATCCCGCCGTACTCCTCCGGGAACGGCAGCCCGAACAGGCCCATGCGGCCCATCTCACGGACGATCTCGTACGGGAACTCGTGCCGCTCGTAGAAGTCGCCGATCTTCGGCGCCACGACGTCGTGCGCGAACTGCTCGACCGTACGGCGGAGTTCCTCCAGCTCGGGGCTGAGGCGGTGGTCCATGCTGATCACTGGTCCTTGTGGGGCTGTGTCGGATTACCGAGTGCGCGGACGGTTCGGGACGGGCTGGGCCGGTCCAGATGGGCGGCCATCCACACGCTGGTGGCGGTCAGACGGCCGAGGTCGACCCCCGTCTCGATGCCGAGTCCGTGCAGCATCCAGACGAGGTCTTCGGTGGCGAGGTTGCCGGTGGCGGACTTGGCGTACGGGCAGCCGCCGAGCCCGCCCGCCGAGGCGTCGACCGTGGTCACGCCGTGTTGCAGCGCCGCGAGCGTGTTGGCGAGCGCCTGGCCGTACGTGTCGTGGAAGTGCACGCCGATCACGTTCGTCGGCACGCCCTCCTCGTTCAGCAGGGACAGCAGTTCGAGCACATGGCCCGGGGTGGCCACGCCGATCGTGTCGCCGAGGCTCAGCTCGTCGCAGCCCATGTCCCGCAGGGCCGTGCAGACCCGGGCCACCTGGTGCAGCGGCACCGCGCCCTCCCACGGGTCGCCGAAGCACATCGACACGTAGCCGCGCACGTGCGCGTTCTGGTCCTTGGCGTGCCGCACCACCGGCTCGAACACCGCGAGGGACTCGTCCACCGTGCGGTTGAGGTTGGCCTTCGCGAACGACTCGGTGGCGCTGGCGAACACGGCGACCCGGTCGGCGCCGAGGGCCAGCGCCCGGTCCAGGCCGCGCTGGTTGGGCACCAGCACCGGCAGGTCGGCGCCCACCTCCCGGACCAGCGGGAACAGCTCCTCGGCGTCCGCGAGCTGGGGCACCCATTTGGGGTGCACGAAGCTCGTCGCCTCGATCGTGGTCAGGCCCGCGCCGGCCAGCCGGCGGATGAACTCCGCCTTCACCGCCGTCGGTACGGCACTCTTCTCGTTCTGCAGCCCGTCGCGCGCGCCGACCTCGTGGATCCGCACCCGTGCGGGCAGGCCCGGGGCCGGTACGACCATGGGCAGTGACCCGGCGGTCACGGCGCCACCTCCTCGTGCGGTGCGACGACGGCCAGCACCTGATCCATGGCGACCGTGCTGCCCGGCGTCACGTCCAGCTCGGCGACCGTGCCGGCGTGCGGGGCGGAGACGACGTGCTCCATCTTCATCGCCTCCACCACCAGCAGGCTCTGACCCGCGGCCACCTCGTCCCCGACGGCCACCTTCACCACCGTCACCGTGCCCGGCATGGGTGCGGTCAGCGAGTCGGCGCCCGCGTGGGCCGAGCGGTTCAGGGAGGCGGCGACCGGGTCGTGGTCGCGCACGTGCCAGGCGTCGCCGTCGCGGCCCAGCCAGTCGCCGGCGCGGCGGAAGGTGTGCCGGACGCCGTCGAGGGTGACGGACACCCGGTCGCCGGTGACCGTGTGGGTGCCCCGGGGCGTGTGGGTCACCGGCTCCTGCACCCGCAGGGCGAAGGACGGTGGCTTCGGGGTGCCGCCCAGGCGCCAGCCGCTCGGCACCGAGAAGGGGTCGGTCCAGCCCTCCGCGCGCGGACGCAGTGCCTCCAGCCGCACGGCCGCCGCCGCCTCGTACACCTCCTCCGGCACCTCGGCCGGCACCAGCTCGTCCACCACCCGCTCGACCAGACCGGTGTCCAACTCGCCCGCCACCACCGCCGGATGGGCCAGCAGCCGGCGCAGGAAGCCCGCGTTGGTCTGCACGCCCAGCGTGACCGTCTCCGCGAGCGCCGCCCGGAGCCTGCGCAGCGCCGTCGCGCGGTCGGGGCCGTACGCGATCACCTTGGACAGCATCGGGTCGTACAGGCTGCCCACCTCGGTGCCCTCGCTCAGCCCGGAGTCCGTGCGGACGCCGTCGCCCCCGGGCTCGTCCAGCAGCAGCACCGTGCCGCCGGACGGGAGGAACCCGCGCGCCGGGTCCTCGGCGCAGATCCGGGCCTCCACCGCGTGCCCGGTCAGCCGCAGGTCCTCCTGCGCGAACCCGAGCCGCTCCCCGGCCGCCACCCGCAGCTGCCACTCGACCAGGTCGAGCCCGGTGACGAGTTCGGTGACCGGGTGCTCCACCTGCAGGCGGGTGTTCATCTCCATGAAGTAGTACGACGACGGGTCGCCGCCCGGGACGATGAACTCCACCGTGCCCGCGCCCCGGTACCCGCACGAGCGGGCCGCCTGCACGGCCGCCGCGCCCATCGCGGCCCGGGTCCCCTCGTCGAGGAGCACGCTCGGCGCCTCCTCGATGATCTTCTGGTGGCGCCGCTGCAGGGAGCACTCGCGCTCGCCGAGGTGCACCACGTTGCCGTGGCCGTCGGCCAGCACCTGGATCTCGATGTGCCGGGGCCGGTCGACCCACCGCTCCACCAGCAGGGTGTCGTCACCGAAGGAGGCGCGGGCCTCCCGGCGGGCGGCGGCGATCTCCTCCTCCAGCACGCTCATGTCCCGCACCAGCCGCATGCCCTTGCCGCCACCGCCGGCGGACGGCTTGAGCAGCACGGGCGCGCCCAGTTCGCGGGCCGCCTCGGCGAGATCGGGGTCCCGGCCGCCCGGCACCACCGGCACCCCGGCCGCCTGCACCGTCTCCTTGGCGCGGATCTTGTCGCCCATGAGCGCGATCGCGTCGGCCGGCGGGCCGATGAAGACCAGCCCCGCCTCCTCGCAGGCGCGCGCGAAGCCCGCGTTCTCGGCGAGGAAGCCGTATCCCGGGTGGACGGCCTGGGCGCCGGTGCGGGCGGCGGCCTCCAGCAGCCGCTCCACCGACAGATAGCTCTCGGCGGCCGGCGCCGGACCGATCCGTACCGCCGTGTCGGCCTCCCGGACGTGCCGCGCGTCGGCGTCGGCGTCGGAGAAGACCGCCACCGAGCGCACGCCCAGCGAGCGGAGCGTACGGATGACGCGTACGGCGATCTCGCCCCGGTTGGCCACCAGCACTGTGTCGAACACGGTTCCCCTCCTCACATCCGGAAGACGCCGAACTGGGGCGTCGTGTAGTCCCGCTGGGCAAGCGGCGCGTTGGCGCAGGCCGTCAGGGCCAGCCCGAGGACCTGACGGGTGTCCAGCGGGTCGATCACGCCGTCGTCCCACAGGCGGGCGGTCGCGTAGTAGGCGTTGCCCTGGCGCTCGTACTGCGCGCGGATGGGCGACTTGAAGGACTCTTCCTCCTCCGCCGGCCACTCCTCGCCGCGCGCCTCCACCTGGTCGCGCTTGACGGTGGCGAGGACGCTGGCGGCCTGCTCGCCGCCCATGACGGAGATCTTGGCGTTGGGCCACATCCACAGGAAGCGGGGCGAGTAGGCCCGGCCGCACATCGAGTAGTTGCCCGCGCCGTACGACCCGCCGACGACGACCGTCAGCTTCGGCACGCGCGTGCAGGCCACCGCGGTCACCATCTTGGCGCCGTGCTTGGCGATGCCGCCCGCCTCGTAGTCCTTGCCGACCATGAAGCCGGAGATGTTCTGCAGGAACACCAGCGGGATGCCGCGCTGGTCGCACAGCTCGATGAAGTGGGCGCCCTTCTGGGCGGACTCGGCGAACAGGATGCCGTTGTTGGCGACGATCCCGACCGGGTGGCCGTGGATCCGGGCGAAGCCGGTGACCAGGGTCTGCCCGAACTCGCTCTTGAACTCGGCGAACCGGGAGCCGTCGACCACGCGCGCGATGATCTCGCGGACGTCGTAGGGGGTGCGGGAGTCGACCGGGACCGCGCCGTACAGCCCGTGGGGGTCCACCTTGGGCTCCACGGCGGGCACGACCTCCCAGGGCAGGGACCCTCGGGCCGGGAGCGTGGCCACGATGTTCCGGACGATCCTCAGGGCGTGCGCGTCGTCCTCCGCGAGGTGGTCGGTGACCCCGGAGACCCGGGAGTGCACCTCGCCGCCGCCCAGTTCCTCGGCCGTGACGACCTCGCCGGTGGCCGCCTTCACCAGCGGCGGGCCGCCGAGGAAGATCGTGCCCTGGTTGCGGACGATCACGGCCTCGTCGCTCATCGCCGGGACGTACGCCCCGCCGGCCGTGCAGGAGCCGAGGACGGCCGCGATCTGCGGGATGCCGGCGCCGGACATCCGGGCCTGGTTGTAGAAGATGCGGCCGAAGTGGTCCCGGTCCGGGAACACCTCGTCCTGCATCGGCAGGAAGGCCCCGCCGGAGTCCACCAGGTAGACGCACGGCAGCCGGTTGTCCAGGGCCACCTCCTGCGCGCGCAGGTGCTTCTTCACGGTCATCGGGTAGTAGGTGCCGCCCTTGACCGTGGCGTCGTTCGCCACGATCACGCACGCGCGGCCGCTCACCCGGCCGATCCCGGCGATCACCCCGGCGGCGGGGGCCTGTCCCTCGTACATCCCGTCGGCCGCGAGCGGGGCCAGCTCCAGGAAGGGCGAGCCCGGGTCGAGCAGTGTGTCCACCCTGTCCCTCGGCAGCAGCTTGCCGCGCGCGGTGTGCCGGGCGCGCGCCTTCTCGCCGCCGCCGAGGGCCGCGGCGGCCAGCTTGGCGCGCAGCTCCTCCACGAGGACGAGATGGGCCTGTTCATTGGCCCGCCAGGCTTCCGACGCGGGGTCTGCCGCGCTGTGAAGCTCCGGTGCCTCCTGCATCCTGCGGTCCCCTCACCCGGTGATCGAACCTGTGTTCCGCTGTTAATGAGCGTTAACCATTTCCTCCAGGTTAACGACCGCTAACCCCGCTGTCTAGAATTGACCGCATGGTCACCAGAACCGACGCCCCGACCCGGCGCGAGCAGATCCTCAAGGAGGCCGCCCGGCTCTTCGCCGAGCGCGGTTTCCACGGCGTCGGCGTCGACGAGATAGGCGCCGCGGTCGGCATCAGCGGCCCCGGTCTGTACCGGCACTTCCCGGGCAAGGACGCGATGCTCGCCGAGCTGCTGGTCGGCATCAGCGGGCAGCTGCTCACCGGCGCCAAGCGGCGGCTGGCCGAGGCCGACGGGGTGCCGGCGGTCCGCGTCCTCGACTCCCTGATCGAGGGCCACATCGACTTCGCCCTGGACGACCGTCCCCTCATCACCCTGCACGACCGCGAGCTGGACCGGCTGCGCGACAGCGACCGCAAGCTGGTGCGCCAGCTCCAGCGGCAGTACGTCGAGCTGTGGGTGGAGGTGGTCCGTGAGGTCTACCCGGGCCTGTCGGAGCCCTCGGCCCGCTCCTCGGTCCACTCGGTCTTCGGCCTGCTGAACTCCACCCCCCACCTGGGCCGAGCGGGCACCCTGCCCGGCCGGGCGGCCACGGCGTCCCTGCTGCACCGCATGGCGCGGGGGGCGTTCGCGGCGGCGGGGGAGGGGTGACGGGGGCCGGCATCGCCCCCCGCGCGATCGTCGGCCCCGGGGGGCGTGGTCAAGGTCACCCTGGACGGTTGAACATACTCACCAGTACCTTGGAGTGAGCAAGCGCTTAGACATGCCGATGTCAGGTACGTGGAGGTGGCGGCGTGCGCCGTACGGTGTTCAACGAGGATCACGAGGCGTTCCGGGAGACCATTCGCGCCTTCATCGAGGCCGAGGTCGTCCCCGTCTACGACGAGTGGTTCGCCGCGGGCCAGGCGCCGCGCGACTTCTACTACAAGCTCGGCGAGCTGGGCGTCTTCGGCATCAGCGTGCCCGAGGAGTTCGGCGGCGCGGGCATCGACAGCCACAAGTTCGAGGCCGTCCTCTACGAGGAGACCGCCCGCGCCGGCGTCCAGTTCGGCGGCTCCGGCGTGCACGTCCTGCTCGCCCTGCCGTACCTCAAGATGCTCGCCACCGACGAGCAGAAGAAGCGCTACCTGCCGAAGTTCGTCACCGGCGAGGAGATGTGGGCCATCGCGATGACCGAGCCGGGCACCGGCTCCGACCTCGCGGGCATGAAGTCCACCGCCAAGCTCTCCGAGGACGGCACGCACTACGTCCTCAACGGCGCCAAGACCTTCATCACCGGCGGTGTCCACGCCGACCGCGTGATCGTGTGCGCCCGCACCGCCGCGCCCACCGCCGAGGACCGCCGCCACGGCATCTCCCTGTTCGCCGTGGACACCAAGTCCGAGGGCTACTCCGTCGGCCGCAAGCTGGACAAGCTGGGCCTGAAGACCTCCGACACCGCCGAGCTGGCCTTCGTCGACGTCAAGGTGCCGGTCGAGGACCTGCTCGGCGAGGAGAACAAGGGCTTCTCCTACCTCGGTCACAACCTGGCCTCCGAGCGCTGGGGCATCGCCTTCGGCGCCTACGCGCAGGCCAAGGCCGCCGTCCGGTTCGCCAAGCAGTACGTGCAGGAGCGCACCGTCTTCGGCAAGCCGGTCGCCCACTTCCAGAACACCAAGTTCGAGCTGGCCGCCTGCCAGGCCGAGGTGGACGCCGCCGAGGCGGTCGCCGACCGCGCCACGGAGGCCCTGGACGCCGGTGAGCTGACCCCGGCCGAGGCCGCCTCCGCCAAGCTGTTCTGCACCGAGGTCGCCCACCGCGTGATCGACCGCTGCCTCCAGCTGCACGGCGGCTACGGCTACATGAACGAGTACCCGATCGCCCGGCTGTACGCGGACAACCGCGTCAACCGCATCTACGGCGGCACCAGCGAGATCATGAAGACGATCATCGCCAAGGACATGGGCCTGTAGGACGCCGGTCACCACCGGCGGGTACACCTGCGACCATGAGCCAAGCACTCCAGGACCTCCTCGATCTGCTCGACCTGGAGCAGATCGAGGAGGACATCTTCCGCGGCCGGTCGCGCTCCGCCGTCGTCCCCCGCGTCTTCGGCGGGCAGGTCGCGGCGCAGGCGCTGGTCGCCGCCGGGCGGACGGTCCCCGCGGACCGGCCCGCCCACTCCCTGCACGCCTACTTCCTGCGCCCCGGCGACCCCGGCGCGCCGATCGTCTACACCGTGGACCGCATCCGGGACGGCCGGTCCTTCACCACCCGCCGGGTGGTCGCCGTACAGCACGGCAAGCCGATCTTCCACCTCTCGGCGTCCTTCCAGACGTACGAGGAGGGGCTGGAGCACCAGGCGCCCATGCCCGCCGCGCCCGACCCGGCGACCCTGCCCACCTCGCACGAGCGGCTGCGCGGCTACGGGCACCTCGCGCCCGACGTGGTGGAGCGGTTCCTGGAGGCCCGCGAGGCGATCGACCTCAGGTACGTGGACGAGCCGCCGTACGGGCAGTACGGCGAGCCGCGCGAGCCGCACTCCCAGGTGTGGTTCCGCACCAACGGCAAACTCGACGACGACCCCCTGCTGCACGTCGTCCTCGCCACCTACGTCTCCGACATGACCCTGCTCGACTCCGTCCTGCTCGCGCACGGGCGTGGCGGCTGGGCCGTCGGGGACGTCGTCGGGGCGTCCCTGGACCACGCGATGTGGTTCCACCGGCCCTTCCGCGCCGACGAATGGCTGCTGTACGACCAGGAGTCGCCGTCGACGCACGGCGGCCGCGGCCTCGGTCAGGCCCGCATCTACACCCAGGACGGCCGGCTCGCCATCTCGGTCATCCAGGAGGGCGTTGTCCGCGTGCCGAGACAGCCGTGACGACGGTGGCGTTGAAGGTGACGTGTGCCACATGGGGGACTAGGCTCTCTGAGTGAAAGCCGCAGCGAACGGCATGCCCTGTGTCCTCCGGTATCCGAGGAGCCTTGAGGCCGTTTCGTTCAACCGGCTGCGGTGACATCTGAAGACCGCGCCGCATCTTCCCTGATCCTCAGCGGCACGGCCATCCCGCTCGCGCCTTCCGCCGGGAGCCGCGAGAGACGATGGAGATGGAAGGTATTCCCATGCGATCACAGCGCATCAGGCGCCTTGTCGCGTTGTCCGCCTCCGGCCTGCTGCTGGCCGGTGGAGCCGCGATCGGCACAGCCGGGGCGGCCTTCGCCTCGGACCACGGTGACCACGGCTCCTACAGCAGCAGCTGGGGAGACGACGACAACGGACGTCACGGCGACCACAACTCGTGGGGCGACGATGACGACGACTACGGCTACGGCGACAACGGCGGCTACAACAGTGACCACGGCGGTGACCACGGCGGCTACGGCGGCGATCACGGCGGCTACGGCGGCGACCATGGCGGTGACCACGGCGGCGGTGGCGGTGACCACGGCGGCAACGGAGGAGGTGGACACGGTCACTGACCCGACCACGCACTGAGCGCGGCGTGCGGCCCCGGGACCGGGACCGCACGTCGCGTCGTCACATCTGCCGGCCCGTCAGTCGGCCAGCCCCGCCCCGGCGAGCAGATACGCCGTCATGGGGTCGTAATAACGCGGGCTGACGACATGGTCGTCCAGCGGCACGACGACCTGGACGGTGCCCTCGGACTCGGCGAGGAACAGCGCCGGGTCGTTGCAGTCGGCGTACCCGACGGAGTCCACGCCGTGCTGACCGGCGTACCCCGCCCAGCCGTGGTCGGCGACCACCAGGTCCGGCAGCGGCCGCCCCTCCCGCTCAAGGCCCGTCAGAACGGCCCGCATCGGCTCGCCCGAGTGCGTGTGCCACAGCGAGGCCCCGTGCTCCAGCACGGCCACGTCCGCGAACTGCATGACGTACCCCTCCTCCGTCTGCAGCCCCTCCGGGATGACCACGATCTCGCAGCCGGCGGCGCGCAACGCGGCGGCCGTGGCCCGGTGCACGTCCAGCAGCCCGCCCGGGTGCCCGGTCGCGAACAGCACCCGCTGCCGCCCCTCGGCCGCCTTGCGCAGCCGCCCCGCCATCCGGTCCAGCGCGTCCACGGTCAGCTCCGGGTCGATGGTGTCCTGCCCGTACCGGTACTCGGGGTCGTCGTTGACACCCACCCGCTCGGCCATCACCGCGAGGACGTCCTGCTCGTCCGTCCAGCGGTCGCCCAGCTCCAGGCCGAGCCAGAAGCCCCGGACACCGTTGGCGAGCTGGCGGTAGTGGGAGAGGTTGTTCTCGCGGGGCGTGACGACGTCCCCCGCGATACGCGTGCGCACCAGATGGTCGACGAGCTGGGCGCGGCTGGGTGTCCCGGATATCGGCATGCCTCCCATTGTGGAGGAGCCCGCGGCCCGCGTCCCCGGCATACCGCCCGCTGGGACCGGGGTCACTCGGCCGTCCCGTCAGGTCCGCCGCAGCGCGAACCACAACTCCATCCGGACGTCCGGGTCGTCCAGGTCCGCGGCCAACAGAGCGGCACAGCGGGCGATCCGCTGCCGCACGGTGTTGCGGTGCACCTCCAGCGCCACCGCCGTGCGGTCCCAACTGCCGTGCAGGGACAGCCAGGTGCGCAGCGTCTCGGCGAGCGCGGCCTGCCCCCCGAGGGGCGCGAGCAGCGCCCGGGCGTGGGTGTCGGCGTCCGCCCGCGGCACCAGGTCCTCCAGCGCCGGCCGGGCGCCGTGCCGGACCACCGGGGCGCGGATCGCGCGGGCCCGGGCGAGGGCCCGGGCGGCCTGGGTGTCGGCGGCCGGCCACTCCGGCGGCCCGGCCGCGGCGCTCACCCCGAGCGTCCAGCCGGGCTGCGGCCCCGGCTCCCGGTCCGCCGGCACCAGCACCCGTACGACCTCACCGGCGAGGTCGACCAGCGGCGAGCCCAGGGCGGCGCCGAGCGCGGAGGCGGCGACCGCGTCCGGCGCCTGCGCCTCCGGCCGCGCGTGCACGACGAGCCACCGCCCGGTGCCGAGCAGCGGGGCCACCCGCTCGGGCGGGGCGCCCAGCAGCAGCCGCACCAGCGCGGAGGACCGGGCCGCCCCGGCCCCGCTCTGGTGCTCACCGGTCAGCAGGGACAGCAGTACGGCGGCGACGGAGGCGATGGTGTGGTCCCCGGGGTCACGCCGGGGAGCGGCCACCCCGAGCACGAACCCGGCCCCGGCCCCGAGGGCGTAGACCGCGAGATGCGTCCCGCCACAGGTTCCGGTGGCGGAGGCGGGGTGCGGGTGGGGAGCCGGGGCCGGGGGGGCCGTAGAGGTGCCGTGGGGGGCCGGTGGGGCCGAGGTGGGCCTCGGGCGGGGCGGCCGGCCGGCCGGTGCCGTCGCCGGGCCCGGCGCGGAGGGTGCCGCGGGGGTGGCGGGGGCCGCCGACGCGGTGGACGCCGGCCCCGGACCGGACGGCCTGTCCGACGTGCCCGGTGCGCAGGCGGGCCGGGTCGGTGGGCCGGCCGGTGTCGTCGCCGCCGGTGCCGGTGTCCCCGGTGCCGTCGCCGCTGCCGACGACGGCGAACCCGGTGCCGGTGCCGGGCGTACCACCGCCGCCAGCTCCGCCAGGGCCACCCGTACGGCCTCCGGGATCTCCCGGCCCGCCCCCGCGATCTCCGTACCGTCGGGGCCGTAGAGCACCGCGCGGCCGCCCAGGCGCTGGGCCAGCCGGCGCAGTACCGAGGGGACCGGGTCCGGGCGGGACGCGGCCGCCGCGAGGCTCTGCTGGGCCTCGGTGACCCGGCGCAGCTCGGCCAGCCGGGCCTGCGCCATCAGCTGCCACACCGCGCGGGCCACACCGGAGAACGTGGTCTGCGGCGGCACCTCCAGCAGCGGCAGCCCGTACCGCTCGCAGGCGGCGACCAGGGCGCGCGGGACCGCGTCGTGCACCGGGGCGAGGCCGAAGCCGAGGGCCGCGCCGCCCGCCGCCACGATCCGGGAGACGTAGTCGTCGAAGTACGTGCCCGAGCCCGCCGCCTCCGGGATGTGCACCCCGGCCGTCAGCAGCAGCTCGCCGCCCAGCAGGTACGGGTACGGGTCGGCCATCTCCGAGGTGTGCGCCCAGTGGATCACGATGCCGGGGTCCGAGGGGCCGGCGATCCGGCGCAGGGCGAGATCCTCGCGGGCGAGCAGCGCCGACAGCGGTACCGGTGGGGTCGGTGGGACCGCTGGGGCGATCGGTTCCGGCATGGTGTGCGTTCCCTCCATCCCGTCCCGTTCGAATGGATGAAACGTACACTTCGCAGTCGCTTTCCGGCCACCTAGTGTCAGGTGGGCACGGCAGCCGCGGGTACGGGCGGATGTCCCCGCGAGCCGCTGCCGGCACACCCGAAGCACCTGCACGACACGCCACCGGACAGTGCGAAGGAGGGCCCGCCCATGGCCGTCGACTACACAGTGATCGTCGTCTACCTCGCCGGCATGCTGGCCATGGGCTGGTGGGGCATGCGCCGCGCCAGGTCCAAGAGCGAGTTCCTGGTGGCCGGCCGGCGCCTCGGGCCCGCCATGTACTCCGGCACCATGGCGGCGATCGTCCTCGGCGGCGCCTCCACCATCGGCGGGGTGGGCCTCGGCTACCAGTACGGCCTCTCCGGCGCCTGGATGGTCTTCACCATCGGCCTCGGCCTGCTCGCCCTCTCCGTCTTCTTCTCCGCCCGCATCGCCCGCCTGAGGGTCTACACCGTCTCCGAGATGCTCGACCTGCGCTACGGCGGCCGGGCCGGCGTGATCTCCGGCGTGGTCATGTGGGCGTACACCCTCATGCTCGCCGTGACCTCGACCATCGCCTACGCCACGATCTTCGACGTCCTGTTCGACATGAACCGCACGGTCGCGATCGTCCTCGGCGGCTCGATCGTCGTCGCGTACTCCACCCTCGGCGGCATGTGGTCCATCACGCTGACCGACATGGTCCAGTTCGTCGTCAAGACCATCGGCGTGCTGCTCCTGCTCCTGCCCATCGCCGTCGTCAAGGCGGGCGGCTTCTCCGGGATGCGGGCCGAGCTGCCGACCTCGTACTTCGACCCGCTGGGCATCGGCGGCGAGACGATCTTCACCTACGTCCTGATCTACACGTTCGGCATGCTGATCGGCCAGGACATCTGGCAGCGCGTGTTCACCGCCCGCAGCGACACGACCGCCAGGTGGGGCGGCACGGTGGCCGGCACCTACTGCCTGGCCTACGCCCTGGCCGGCGCGGTGATCGGCACCGCCGCCAAGGTGCTCTACCCCAAGCTGGGCAGCCCCGACGACGCCTTCGCCACCATCGTCAAGGACGAACTCCCCACCGGTGTGCGCGGCCTGGTCCTGGCCGCCGCCCTCGCCGCCGTGATGTCCACCTCCTCCGGCGCCCTGATCGCCTGCGCCACGGTCGCCAACAACGACATCTGGTCCCGGCTGCGGGGCGTCGCCGGGCGGTCCGAGGACCACGACGAGGTGACGGGGAACCGGGTGTTCATCCTGGTCATGGGCCTGGCCGTGATCGGCACGGCGATCGCCCTGAACAACGTGGTCGAGGCGCTCACCGTCGCCTACAACCTCCTCGTCGGCGGCCTGCTCGTGCCCATCCTCGGTGGCCTGCTGTGGAAGCGCGGCACGGTCCAGGGCGCGCTGGCCTCCGTCGCCGTCGGCGGCCTCGCCGTCCTCGGCCTGATGGCCGGCTACGGCATCCTCGCCAACGAGCCGGTCTACTACGGCCTGCTCGCCTCCCTCGCCGCCTACGTCGTCGTCTCGCTGGCGACCAGGCCCACCGAGACGGTCCTCGCCACCTGGCGCGAGCGCCTCGCCGGCCGATCCCCCGAACTCGTGTCCGAACCGGTCCCGGCTCCCCAGTAGAGTCGTAGGGAAAGCAGTACAAGCGCGATGAAGCGCTGGAAAGAAGGCAATTCACCATGAGCAGCAACGAGACGCCCCGCGGCCCCGTCGACTCCTCCCGCATCCCGCGGTACGCCGGACCCGCGACCTTCGCCCGGCTGCCCCGTCTGGACGAGGTCGGCACCGCCGACGTCGCCGTGGTCGGCGTGCCGTTCGACTCCGGCGTCTCCTACCGGCCGGGCGCCCGCTTCGGCGGCAACGCCATCCGCGAGGCGTCCCGGCTGCTGCGCCCGTACAACCCGGCGCAGGACGCCTCCCCGTTCGCTCTCGCGCAGGTCGCGGACGGCGGCGACATCGCCGTGAACCCGTTCAACATCAACGAGGCCGTCGACACCATCGAGGCGGCCGCCGACGACCTCCTCGGCACCGGCGCCCGGCTGATGACCCTGGGCGGCGACCACACCATCGCCCTCCCCCTGCTCCGCTCGGTGGCGAAGAAGCACGGCCCGGTCGCCCTGCTCCACTTCGACGCCCACCTGGACACCTGGGACACCTACTTCGGCGCCGAGTACACCCACGGCACCCCGTTCCGCCGGGCGGTGGAGGAGGGCATCCTCGACACCGAGGCGCTGTCGCACGTGGGTACCCGCGGCCCGCTGTACGGCAAGCAGGACCTCACCGACGACGAGAAGATGGGCTTCGGCATCGTCACCTCGGCGGACGTCTACCGCCGGGGCGCCGACGAGGTGGCCGACCAGCTGCGCCAGCGCATCGGCGACCGCCCGCTGTACATCTCCATCGACATCGACTGCCTCGACCCCGCCCACGCGCCCGGCACGGGGACCCCGGAGGCGGGCGGCATGACCTCCCGCGAGCTGCTGGAGATCCTGCGCGGCCTGGCCGGGTGCAACCTGGTCTCGGCGGACGTCGTCGAGGTCGCGCCCGCGTACGACCACGCGGAGATCACCTCGGTCGCGGCCTCCCACACCGCCTACGAACTGACCACCATCATGAGCCGCCAGATCGCGGCGGCCCGGAAGGACGCGGAAGCGAAGTGACCCACGACCACGACCTGGTACTCCGCCCGACGCAGGCGCAGATCACCGCCGCCCTGAACCCTCCCCCGGGGCGCAACGGCGGAGACCTGGTCGTGGAGACGCTGGCCGGGCTCGGCGCGACCACGGTCTTCGGCCTGCCCGGCCAGCACGCCCTCGGCATGTTCGACGCCCTGCGCCGCTCCACCCTGCGCTACATCGGCCTGCGGGTGGAGAACAACGCGGGCTTCGCGGCCGACGCCTACGGCAGGATCACCGGCGAGGCGGCACCGCTGCTGCTCTCGACCGGCCCGGGCGCGCTGACGTCACTGGCCGCGCTCCAGGAGGCGGCGGCCGCCTCCGCCCCGGTCCTGGCGATCAGCAGCCAGGTCCCGACGGCGGGCCTGGGCGGCGGCCGGCACGGCTACCTGCACGAACTCCCCGACCAGGCCGCCTCGTTCCGGGGTGTGGTGAAGTCGGTCCACACGGTCCGCACCCCGTCCCAGATCCCCTCCGCGATCGCGGCGGCCTGGAAATCGGCGCTGACCGCCCCGCACGGCCCGGTGTGGGTGGAGATCCCGCAGGACGTCCTGCTCGCTCCGACCGCCCTGCCCGTGGTGACGGCGATGGACGCGACCCCGGACGACCTGGTCCCGCGCCCCGAACTGACCGCGCTCGCGGCGCACCTGCTGTCCCACGCGTCCCGCCCGGTGATCATCGCGGGTGGCGGGGTCGTACGGTCCGACGCCTCGGGCAAGGTGCGGGCGCTGGCCGAGAAGCTCCAGGCGCCCGTGGTCACGACCTTCGGCGGCAAGGGGGCGTTCCCCTGGGAGCACCCGCTGTCGCTCCAGTCCTGGCTGGAGGACCGTCACACCACGGACTTCCTGGAGGACACGGACGTCCTGCTGGTGGTCGGCTCGGGCCTGGGTGAACTCTCCTCGAACTACCACACGTTCAGGCCGCGCGGCCGAGTGATCCAGATCGAGGCCGACCTCGGCAAGCTGGAGTCCAACCACCCGGCCCTCGGCATCCACGCGGACGCCCGACTGGCGCTCCAGGCCCTGCTGGAGACGGTGGAGGAGCGCACGGACACCTCGGCGCCGGAGCGGGTGCGGGAGCTGCTGGCCAAGGTCGCCGACCGCATCGCGGGCCAGGAACTGACCCTGGAGCAGGACGTGTTGAGGTCGGTCCGCCGCGCCCTGCCCGCCGGCTCCCCGTCCTTCTGGGACATGACGATCCTGGCGTACTGGGCCTGGTCGGCGTTCGACCCGCAGGGCACCAACCTCATGCACTCGGCCCAGGGCGCCGGCGGCCTCGGCTACGGCTTCCCGGCAGCCCTGGGCGCGGCGGCGGCCGATCCCACCCGCCCGGTCCTCGCGGTCTCCGGCGACGGCGGAGCCCTCTACTCCCTCGCCGAACTGGCCACGGCCCGCCAGTACGACCTCCCCGTCACCTGGCTCATCGTCGACGACGGCGGCTACGGCATCCTCCGCGAGTACATGACGGACGCCTTCGGCGAGCCGACGGCCACGGAACTGCACCGCCCGGACTACGTGGCCCTCGCGGAGTCCTTCGGCGTACCGGGCGTCCGCACGACGCCGGAGACCCTGGAGGAGGACCTGACGAAGGCCCTGACGACCCCGGGCCCGTCGGTGGTCGTACTCCCCGCGGTCCTCAGGATGTTCGCCCCGACGCACGTGACCCGCTGACTCCCTCACCGAGGCGCCCGGCTGTGACGGCCGCCGGGCGCCTCGGTCGCGTCTCGGCTCACGTCCGACGGATCGCACACGAACACATGTACAACCTTCGACTGTCCTGGCGAGTCCACTCAGACAGCGCACGGGTGCGCTCAACGGCGTTCAGGGGGACGCCCGTACGACTTCTAGGGGGACTTTTCCATGACCTACCGGACCTCCGGCCGGGCCGGTGTGCTCGCGGCCGCCGTCAGTGCCGCGCTGCTCATACCGGCCGTGACCGCCGCCACCCCGGCCGCCGCGGCCACACCCGCCGTGAGCTGTACGTCCGCCAAGGCGGGCCTGGCCGCCAAGCTGAAGAAGGACATCACGGCCGCACTGGCGAACCGCAAGGGCACCGTCGCCGTCGGCCTGTACGACCGCTCCACCGGCACCACCTGCACCCTGCGGGCCACCAGCGCCTACGACTCGGCCAGCACCGTGAAGGTCACCGTGCTCGCCACGCTGCTGTGGGACGCGAAGAAGCACAACCGGTACCTGACGAGCACCGAGCAGTCGCTCGCCAAGGCCATGATCACGAAGTCCGACAACAACGCGACCAGCAAGCTCTGGAAGCAGCTCGGCACGACGAAGATCAAGGGCTTCCTCTCCGCCGCCGGCATGACCAAGACCGTGCCGGGCACGGGCGGTTACTGGGGTCTGACCCAGGAGAACGTCAACGACGAGCAGAAGCTGCTCAAGCTGGTCACCGCCAGGAACAGCGTGCTGAGCGACAACTCCCGCGCCTACATCCTGAAGTTGATGAGCCAGGTGGTCGCGGACCAGCGCTGGGGGACGCCGGCCGGTGCTCCGTCCTCCGTGGCCGTGCACGTGAAGAACGGCTGGCTGCAGCGGGCCACGCACGGCTGGCGGGTGCACAGCCTGGGCACCTTCAACGGCGCCGGCCACGACTACGTGATCACCGTGCTGACGCAGGACAACAGCACCATGGGCTACGGGGTCACCACGATCCAGAACGTGGCCAAGGCGATCCACAAGGACCTGGTGCCGACGACCTCCGGGGTCACCCGCTACACCCCGACCAGCCGGCCGAGCGAGGCGTTCGTCGCCGTACCCCCGCAGGGCTGAGCCCGGAGGGCCGGCCGCCGGGCTGACGGCCCGTCGGCCGGCCCTCCCGATTACTCGAACTCCCGCTCTGCGAACATGCGTACCCGCAGGACGCCCATCCGACGTCAAAGGGGAACCCTTCATGACCCACCGGATATCCCGCAGAGCCGGGGTACTCACGACCGCCCTCAGTGCCGCACTGCTCGTCTGCACCACCGCACTCCCGGCCGAGGCGGCCCCGGCGGCCACCGTCGACTGCACCTCCTCCGACACCGCCCTCGCCGCCAAGCTGAAGAAGGACATCACGGCGGCCCTCGCGCATCGCACGGGCACCGTCGGCCTCGGTCTGTACGACCGCTCCACCGGCACCACCTGCACCCTGAACGCCACCACCGCCTTCGACTCGGCCAGCACCGTGAAGGTCACCGTGCTCGCCACGCTGCTGTGGGACGCGAAGAAGACCAACCGGTACCTGACCGACACCGAGGACCAGCTCGCCACGGCCATGATCACCGAGTCGGACAACGACGCGACCAGCGCGCTGTGGAAGCAGCTGGGCGTGGCGAAGATCCAGGGCTTCCTGACGGCGGCCGGCATGACGAAGACCGTGCCGGGCGCGGACGGTTACTGGGGTCTGACCCAGGAGAACGTCAACGACGAGCAGAAGCTGCTCAAGCTGGTCACCGCCAGGAACAGCGTGCTGAGCGACAACTCCCGCGCCTACATCCTGAAGTTGATGAGCCAGGTGGTCGCGGACCAGCGCTGGGGGACGCCGGCCGGTGCTCCGTCCTCCGTGGCCGTGCACGTGAAGAACGGCTGGCTGCAGCGGGCCACGCACGGCTGGCGGGTGCACAGCCTGGGCACCTTCAACGGCGCCGGCCACGACTACGTGATCACCGTGCTGACCCAGGACAACAGCACCATGGACTACGGCGTGGCCACCATCCAGAACGTCGCCGAGGCGATCCACAAGGACCTGGTGCCGACGGCCCCCGGTGTCACCCGCTACACCCCGACCGACTCGCCGCGCGAGGCGATCGTCGCCGTACCCCCGCGGAGCTGACCGCTCCGCCCCCTCCCGCCCTTGTTACGGCGGGATGAAATCGGCCGCCGAACGCGTTGGTGTCTTCCGGTAGAGCAGGTCGAACGGAAGGCACCGGCGTGGCAACGCAACGGGGATGGGCCAGGCGCCTGGCGGATTACGCCTGGCGGTATCCGAAGGACGTCGTCCTGGCCCTCGGCTCGTCCCTCGCCGGCATGGCCGTCCTGGCCGTCGTCCCGCTGATCACCAAGGTGATCATCGACGACGTGATCGGCACCCGCACCCGCGCCATGGCCCCCTGGGCCGGCGCCCTCGTCGGCGCGGCCCTCCTCGTCTACGCCCTGACCTACATCCGCCGCTTCTACGGCGGCCGGCTCGCCCTGGACGTCCAGCACGACCTGCGGACCGAGATGTACGGCACGATCACCCGGCTCGACGGCCGCCGCCAGGACGAGCTGTCCACCGGGCAGGTCGTCGGCCGCGCCACCAGCGACCTCCAGCTGATCCAGGGCCTGCTCTTCATGCTCCCGATGACCATCGGGAACGTCCTGCTCTTCCTGATCTCCCTGGTGATCATGGCGTGGCTGTCGCTGCCGCTGACCCTGATCGCCCTGGCCGTCGCGCCCGCCCTCGGCTGGATCGCCCGGCACAGCCGCAGCAGGCTGCACCCCGCCACCTGGTACGCCCAGGCCCAGGCCGCCGCCGTGGCCGGCGTGGTCGACGGCGCGGTGAGCGGTGTCCGCGTGGTGAAGGGCTTCGGACAGGAGGACCAGGAGACGAACAAGCTGCGCGAGGTCGGCCGCCGGCTCTTCGCGGCCCGCCTGCGCACCATACGGCTGAACAGCAGGTACACCCCGGCCCTCCAGGCCGTACCGGCGCTCGGCCAGGTCGCCATGCTGGCCCTCGGCGGCTGGCTGGCCGTGCGCGGCCACATCACGCTCGGCACCTTCGTCGCCTTCTCCACCTACCTGGCCCAGCTCGTGGGACCGGTCCGGATGCTCGCCATGGTCCTCACGGTCGGCCAGCAGGCCCGGGCCGGCACCGAACGCGTCCTGGAGCTGATCGACACCGAGCCCTCCCTGAGGGACGGCACCAAGACCCTCCCCGCCGACGCGCCCGCGACCGTCGAGTTCGACGACGTGACCTTCGGCTACGACCACGAGCGCCCCGTGCTGCAAGGGCTCAGCTTCGAGATCCGGCCCGGCGAGACCCTCGCCGTCGTCGGCTCCTCCGGCTCCGGCAAGTCCACCCTCTCCCTGCTCCTGCCGCGCTTCTACGACGTCACCCACGGCGCCGTCCTCGTCGGCGGCCACGACGTGCGCGAGCTGACCCTCGACTCGCTGCGGGCCGCCATCGGCCTCGTCCCGGAGGATTCGTTCCTCTTCTCCGACACCGTCCGCAACAACATCGCCTACGGCCGCCCCGACGCCACCCGGGAGGAGATCGAGGCCGCCGCCCGCGCCGCCCAGGCGGACCGTTTCATCAGGGAGCTGCCCGACGGCTACGACACCACGGTCGGCGAGCAGGGCCTGACCCTCTCCGGCGGCCAGCGCCAGCGCGTCGCGCTCGCCCGCGCCCTGCTCACCGACCCCCGCCTGCTGGTCCTGGACGACGCCACCTCGGCCGTGGACGCCCGGGTCGAGCACGAGATCCACGAGGCGCTGGGGCACGTGATGCGGGGCCGTACGACCCTGCTCATCGCCCACCGCCGCTCCACCCTGAACCTCGCCGACCGCATCGCCGTCCTCGACGGCGGCCGGCTCGCCGACGTCGGCACCCACGAGGAACTCCAGGAGCGATCCGCCCTCTACCGCCGGCTGCTCACCGACCCCGACGAGCTGGGCGGGGTCTCCCCGGGCCACGCCCCCCAGGCCGAGCCCCGGGAGGACACCTCCGTCCGGGACGAGCTGGACGCCGAGTTCGACGCCGAGCGCGGGGTGACCCCCCGGCTGTGGACGGGCGCCCGCGGACCGAAGGACGCCGGGGACGCGGCCCTGTCCGGCACCCCGGCCGGCCCGGAGCTGCTCGCCCAGGTGGAGGCGCTGCCCCCGGCCACCGACACCCCGGACATCGACGAGGGCCGCGCGGTCCTGCCCGAGGACTCCTACGGTCTGCGCCGCCTGCTGCGCGGCTTCGGGGCGCCCCTGCTGGTCAGCCTGCTGCTGGTCGCCGTGGACGCGGGCGCGGGCCTGCTGCTGCCGGTGCTGATCCGGCACGGCATCGACTCGGGCGTGACGAGGATGGCCATCGGCGCGGTCTGGGCGGCGGCCCTGCTCGGCCTGCTGACCGTGCTCGTGCAGTGGGCCGCGCAGATCGGCGAGACCCGGATGACCGGCCGTACCGGCGAGCGGGTGCTGTACGCGCTGCGGCTGAAGATCTTCGCGCAGCTCCAGCGGCTCGGCCTGGACTACTACGAGCGCGAGCTGACCGGCCGGATCATGACCCGGATGACGACGGACGTCGACGCGCTCTCCACGTTCCTGCAGACCGGCCTGGTCACCGCGTTCGTCTCGGTCGTCACCTTCTTCGGCATCATGGTCGCCCTGCTGGTGCTCGACCTCCGGCTCGCCCTGGTCGTCTTCGCCACCCTGCCCCCGCTGGTCGTGGCCACCTTCTTCTTCCGCCGGGTGAGCGTGAAGGCGTACGAACTGGCCCGCGAGCGGGTCTCCACGGTGAACGCCGACCTCCAGGAGACCGTGGCCGGGCTGCGGATCGTGCAGGCCTTCCGGCGCGAACGGGACGGCGGACGCCGGTTCGCCGAGCGCAGCGACGACTACCGGCGCGCCCGTATCCGCGGCCAGTGGCTGATATCGGTCTACTTCCCGTTCGTGCAGCTGCTGTCCTCGGTCGCCGCGGCGGCCGTGCTGATCGCGGGCGCGGGCCGGGTGGAGGCGGCCACGCTGACGACGGGCGCCCTGGTGGCCTACCTCCTCTACATCGACCTGTTCTTCGCGCCGGTACAGCAGCTCTCCCAGGTCTTCGACGGCTACCAGCAGGCCACGGTCTCGCTGGGCCGCATCCAGGAGCTGCTGCGCGAGCCGACGTCCACCCGGTCCGCCGACGCACCCCTCGACGTGCTCTCCCTGCGCGGGGACATCGCCTTCGAGGGCGTGCACTTCGCGTACGGCGACGAGGAGGAGGCGTTGTCCGGCATCGACCTGACGATCCCGGCCGGGCAGACCGTCGCGTTCGTCGGCGAGACGGGCGCCGGCAAGTCGACCCTGGTCAAGCTGGTCGCGCGGTTCTACGATCCGACCGCCGGGCGGGTCACCGCCGACGGCACGGACCTGCGCGCCCTGGACCTCACCGCCTACCGGCACCGGCTCGGGGTCGTGCCCCAGGAGGCGTACCTCTTCCCGGGCACGATCCGCGACGCCATCGCCTACGGCCGCCCCGACGCCACCGACGCCGAGGTGGAGGCGGCGGCCCGGGCGGTCGGCGCGCACGAGATGATCGCCACCCTGGAGGGCGGCTACCTGCACGAGGTCGCCGAGCGGGGCCGCAACCTCTCCGCCGGGCAGCGCCAGCTGATCGCGCTGGCCCGCGCCGAGCTGGTCGACCCGGACATCCTGCTGCTGGACGAGGCCACGGCCGCCCTGGACCTGGCCACCGAGGCCCAGGTCAACCAGGCCACCGACCGGCTGGCGGGCCGCCGTACCACGCTGGTCGTCGCGCACCGGCTCACCACCGCGGCCCGCGCGGACCGGGTGGTGGTGATGGACCGCGGCCGGGTCGCGGAGGACGGCACCCACGAGGAGCTGCTGGCCGGCGGCGGCCGGTACGCCGAGCTGTGGCGGACCTTCGTCGGCCGGTCCGAGCCGGAGGAGCCGGTCGGCGCGTCCCGCTGAGGGCCCCGGCTGAAGTGTGTCGCTGACGGTCGTGCAACCATCCGATACACCCGTGCGTCCGTACATCAGTACGGGCTACGGGGGAGCGTGTCCGCATACGGGGAGGACGAGAGTGGACAGTGGTGCGATAGGCCGGCGACTGCGCAGGCGACTGGTGCTCGGCGCGGCCGTGCTGGCCGTGTCCGGGGCGTTCACGCTCACGGCGACGGGGGCCGCACAGGCGGCCGGGCCGGCCGGTGACTGCGCCGGACGGGAGGTGAAGACCCTGCCGTTCAGAACCGGGGCCGTCCACGTCTACGAGCGCAACGGCTACGTCTGCGCCGTCACCGTGGCCAAGGACCCCGGCGCCGCCCGGACCATGTCGGTCAGCGTGCAGGCCCGCGGCAACCGGCCCGTCGTCGACAGCGGCCGCTTCCGCTATCACGCCGGCCCGGTCACCGTGCACGCCGGCCACCGCTGCGTCTGGTTCAGGGGTGCCGTGGGCCGGTACTCGGTCAGCTCCGGCTGGTCCCTGTGCTGAGCGGTGTGACCGCGGGTCAGTAGGTCAGCCCGTACCCGATCGGGTACAGCACCCGGGCCGGGTCGTCGGCCCGCTGGACCGGCACCGGCAGCTTCCCGCGCGGCCTCACCCGGCCCGCCAGCACCCGTGCGGCGGCACGCAGCTCCACGTCCGTCCAGCAGTAGGTGGCCACGCAGGCCGGGACGGAGGGCAGCTGGGCGATGTCGTACGGGTTGCGGACGGCCACCGCGACCACCGGCCTGCCGGTGCCCAGCAGGCGGTCCACCAGGGTGCGCTGGCCGCTGGACGCGGTCACGTTGTAGGTGGCCACGACCACCGCGTCCGCGTCCCGGGCCGCGGCCACCGCCCTGTCGACGTCCGCCGCGCCGGGCGCGGTGCCGGTGGGCAGGGCCGTGGCGGTGAAGCCCAGCTCGGTGAGGGCGGCGGCCAGGACACCGGTGGGGGGCCCGGTGGTGCCGGACGGGGAGGCCGGGTCGGCGCCGACGACCAGGAGCCTGCGCTGCCGGCGGCGGTCGAGGGGCAGGGTGCCGTCCTCGTTGACCAGCAGGGTGGTGGTGCGTTCGGCCATGCGGTCCGCCCTCGCCAGGTGGGACCTGGTGCCCACCGTGCCGTCGAGGGCCGCCGGGTCGGCCCAGGGATCGTCGAGGAGTCCGCGCCGGGCCTTCAGCCGCAGGATGCGCAGGACCGACTCGTCCAGCCGGGCCTCGGTCAGCTCGCCCTCCCGCACCGCCTTCAGCACCGCGTTCCAGGCCACCTGAAGCGACGGCGGGTTGAGCAGCTGGTCCACACCGGCCTTCAGCGCGAGCACCGGCACCCGGTCGTCGCCGTACTTGGTGCGCACGCCCTGCATGCCGAGGGCGTCGGTGATCACGACCCCGTCGTAGCCGAGTTCCCCGCGCAGGATGCCGGTGACGATCGGGTGCGAGAGGGTCGCCGGGTCGCCGGAGTCGTCCAGGGCCGGGAACTGGATGTGCGCGGTCATGACCGAGTCGACGCCCGCCCGGATCGCGGCCCGGAACGGCACCGCGTCCAGCCGCTCCCACAGCTCCCGGCTGTGCGTGATGACCGGGAAGCCGTAGTGGCTGTCGACGGCGGTGTCCCCGTGGCCCGGGAAGTGCTTGACGGTCGCCGCGACCCCGGCCGCCTGATAGCCCCCCACCTCGGCGGCGACCAGCTCGGCGACCGCGTCCGGGTCGGCGCCGAAGGAGCGCACGCCGATCACCGGGTTGGCCGGGTTGACGTTCACGTCCGCGTCGGGGGAGTAGTCCTGGTTGATGCCCATCGCGCGCAGCTCGGCGCCCGAGATCCGGCCGAGGGCGCGCGCGTCGGAGTGGGAGCCGCCCGCGCCGATCGCCATGGCACCGGGGAAGAGCGTGGCGGGCGCGCCGACCCGGCACACCGCCCCGTGCTCCTGGTCGGTGGCGATGAGCACCGGCAGACCGCGCGGCTGGTCCAGCGAGGCCCGCTGGATGCCGTTGGACAGGTCGGCGATCTGGTGCGGGTCCCGGGTGTTGTGCGCCCAGGTGAAGTAGATGATGCCGCCGACGCGGTACTTCGCGACCAGCTCGGCGGCGGTGCGTACGCCGATCTCCTGGAGGTTGGCGTCGATGTCGGCCTGGTCGGGGGCGGTGGCGGAGTGGCCGTAGACCCGCATCACGAACAGCTGGCCGACCTTCTCCTCCAGGGACATGCGGGAGATCAGGGCGCGCAGCCGGCGCTCCCCGGAGGCGGCGTGGGCGGTCGCCGGTACCGTCAGCGCGGCGGTGAGGCCCGCGGTGGCGGCGAGGACGGCACGTCTGGACGGCCGTACGGTGTTTCCCTTGCCTGCCGTGCTGGTGTCGTGCACGTGCGCTCCTTCCAGAGGAGAACCGCTGAAGGAAACTTCCGAGGAGTCACCAATATCCGGGAAGTTTCTTTCCGTCAAGGGAATGCACAGTAACCAGGAAGCGCCCGCGACCCCCGCATTCCCGGGGCGCGTCCGGCACCCGGGCACTCACGCCTCGTCCCGGGAAGACGGGGGAGGTGCGCAGCGGTCGTACGTCCATCCGCAAGCGGACGAGGCTCATGAGCGCGGGCGGGCGCACGGCCCCGGCGGCGTGATCACCTGGGGTGATTAGCCGCGGTCCCGTGCGGCCGCCATCGGAATTCCCCGTGCGGGGCTCCGGTCAGGCCGCCTCTCCCAGCAGCCGCGCCAGGTGCTCGCGGCCGGCGCCGAGCAGGCCCGGAAGCGGGGCGGCCCCCTCGTACCAGCGCTTCTCGTACTCCCAGCACAGCCAGCCGTCCCAGCCCTGCCGGGTCAGCACGTCCACGCACTCGGTGAGCGGCAGCACCCCCGCGCCGAGCGGCAGCGGGGTGGTGTCCTCGGCCGAGGCGATGTCCTTGACCTGGACGTAGCCCAGGTGCGGGGCGAGGGCCGCGTACGTCTCCGACGGCTGCTCACCGCCCAGCCACGTGTGCATCACGTCCCACAGGGCGCCCACCTGCCGGTGTCCGACCGGGCCGAGGACGCGAATCGCGTCGGCGCCCGTGGGGTGCGAGTCGTGGGTCTCCAGCAGGATCCGCACGCCCAGCGCGGAGGCGTCCTCGGCGGCGGTGCCGAGCCGCCGGGCGGCGATCGCCTCCGACTCCTCGCGGGGCCGGTCCGGATCCGCGCCGGGGAAGACCCGGACGAAGGGCGCACCCAGGTCGGCGGCGAGGCGGAGCAGGTCCCGGATCTCCGCCAGCACCGGCGCGTCCTCGCCGGGGGCGGCGACCCGCGCGTACCCGGCGACGCCGAGCACCTCGACGCCGGCGCTCCGGAAGAGGGCCGCGGTCTCGGCGCGTTCGGCGGGCGCCAGGCCCGGGTGCACCGGCTCCTCGGGGTGGGCGCGCAGTTCGACGCCGTGGTAGCCGTGGGTGGTCGCCAGCCCGATGACCTCCGGGACGGGCAGGCCGGGAACACCGAGGGTGGAGAACGCCAACTTCATGGTCACGGACCTACTCGCTCCTCGCTGCTCGCTTCTTCCCCCGCACCCCAGGAGTTACCGGACTCGGCGTCTCCTACACCTGCCGGGCCGGCCGGTACACGTTCACCTGCGCACCGGTCTTCGCGGGGGTCGACGACACCAGCTCCCAGGTCCGCTTGCCGCCGTCCGCCGGGAAGACCGACTTGCCGCCGCCGAGCAGCACCGGCATGACCACGAGCTGCAACTCGTCCACCAGGCCGGCCGCGATCAGCGCCCGCACCAGCGTGGGGCTGCCCATGATCGCCAGATCCCCGCCCTCGGCGGCCCGCAGCTCCCGCACCTCGTCCAGGGCCCGGGCACCCGGGATCCGTACGGTGTTCTCCCAGCTCGCCTCGTCGTCCCCGAGGGTGTCGGACACGACGTACTTGCGCATCGAATTGAGCCGGTCGGCGAAGGGGTCCCCGGCCCGCTCGGGCCACGCGGCGGCCATCGTCAGATACGTCCGCCGCCCGTACAGCAGCGCCTCGGCCCGCTCCAGGCCCGCGGCGAACGCCCCGCCGATCACCTCGGGATCGAAGAACGGGTGCGACCATCCCCCGTGCGCGAACCCCCCGTCCGTGTCCTCCTGCGCGCCACCCGGCGCCTGCACGACTCCGTCAAGACTGATGAACTCGGTAACGACGACACGCATGGGTTCGCTCCTCGGCTCGTGTGGGTTGCTGACGACGATGAAGACACCCGGCGGCGGGAGAACTCATCGGCCACCGGGAAGACGGCGCGACGGCCACCCCGGGCCCCGCCCCCTCACCCCCGCGGCGCCCCCGAGGATCCCCGGACCATCAACTCGCCCCGGACCGAGGCGATGTTCCCGGGGGGCGGTTCCTCCCGGCCCATGGCGATGCGGCCGGCCCGGGCTCCCGCCTCCGACAGGGGGAGGCGGACCGTCGTGAGGGACGGGACCGCGTCGATGCTGAACGGCAGGTCGTCGAAGCCGGCCACCGAGACGTCCTCGGGGATGCGCAGGCCGGACTCGCGCAGGGCGGCGCACGCGCCGAGCGCGACGGAGTCGTTCGCGGCGACGATCGCCGTCAGGGAGGGGTCCCGGCGCAGCAGTTCCAGCGTGGCCTCGTGACCGGACCGGCGGTCGTAGCGGCCGTGGACGGTCCAGCGCGGGTCCTCCTGGATGCCCGCCGCGAGGAGGGCGTCGCGGTGGCCCTCCAGCCGGTGCCGGGTGGTGGTGCGTTCCTCGGGGCCGGCGATGTATCCGAGCCGGCGGTGGCCGAGGCCGATCAGGTGGTCGGTCAGCTCGCGGGCGCCGCCCCGGTTGTCGAAGGTGAGCGCGACGGCCTCGGTGTCCGGTGCCGGCGGGCGCCCGCACAGCACCACCCGGGTGCCGGCCTCCGCGAGCCTGCGCAGCTTCCCGGCGACCGCCGCCGCGTGCGGCGCGTCCTCCACGGCCCCGCCGGTCAGCACCACGGCCGCGGCCCGCTGCCGCTGGAGCAGGGTGAGATAGGTCAGTTCGCGCTCGGGGGAGCCGCCGGTGTTGCAGACGACCGCCAGCCGCTCGCCGCCCGCGCGGCCGCCCGGCCCGCCGATCTCGGCCTGGATCGCGCTCGCCATGATCCCGAAGAACGGGTCGGCGATGTCGTTGACGAGGATGCCGACCAGGTCGGAGGTGGCCGCGGCGAGCGCGCTGGCGGGACCGTTGAGGACGTAGTCCAGCTCGTCCACCGCCCGCAGCACCCGTTCGCGCGTGGACGCGGCGACCGGGTAGTTGCCGTTGAGCACGCGCGACACCGTCGCGGGCGAGACCTGGGCGCGGGCCGCCACGTCCGCCAGGGTCACCGTCATCTCGTCGTCCTCCGGGGTCACGCGTCATGTCGTACGCCCACGTAGACAGCCGGGCACACGTCCTGGTTCCGAGCAGACCTTAAGGCGACGACCCCCGGTTGTTCGCCCCCTCGAACAACTCGAAGCGGACACGGTCTTGTACAGACCACGTCCAGAGGTTAGCTTCTCTAGGATAGAAAGCGCTTGCTAAACCTTGCCACACCGGCCCACGAAGGGGACTCACGTGACACGCAAGACGGTGCGCATCGCCATGAACGGTGTGACCGGGCGCATGGGCTACCGCCAGCACCTCGTCCGGTCGATCCTCGCCCTGCGCGAACAGGGCGGCCTCGACCTCGGCGACGGCACCGTGCTCTGGCCCGAACCCATCCTGCTCGGCCGCCGCGCACACGCCCTGCGCGAGATCGCCGACCGGCACGGCCTCGACCACGTCTCCACCGACCTGGACGCCGTCCTCGCCGACCCGGACGTCGACATCTACTTCGACGCCCAGGTCACCTCCGCCCGCGAGGAGGCCCTCACCCGGGCGATCGAGGCCGGCAAGCACGTCTACACCGAGAAGCCCACCGCCACCGGCCTCGACGGCGCCCTCGCCCTCGCCCGCCTCGCCCACGACAAGGGCGTCAGGCACGGCGTCGTCCAGGACAAGATCTTCCTGCCGGGCCTGCTGAAGCTGAAGCGGCTCGTCGACGGCGGCTTCTTCGGCCGGATCCTCTCCGTGCGCGGCGAGTTCGGCTACTGGGTCTTCGAGGGCGACTGGCAGCCCGCCCAGCGCCCCTCCTGGAACTACCGGGCCGAGGACGGCGGCGGCATCGTCGTCGACATGTTCCCGCACTGGGAGTACGTCCTGCACGAGCTGTTCGGCCGCGTGAAGTCCGTCCAGGCCCTCGCCACCACCCACATCCCCCAGCGCTGGGACGAACAGGGCAAGCCCTACGACGCCACCGCCGACGACGCCGCCTACGGCGTCTTCGAGCTGGAGGGCGGCGCGGTCGCCCAGATCAACTCCTCCTGGGCGGTCCGCGTCCACCGCGACGAACTCGTGGAGTTCCAGGTCGACGGCACCGAGGGCTCGGCCGTCGCCGGTCTGCGCCGCTGCCGCGTCCAGCACCGCAGCACCACCCCCAAGCCCGTGTGGAACCCGGACATCCCCGCCACCGAGGTCTTCCGCGACCAGTGGCAGGAGGTGCCCGACAACGCCGCGTACGACAACGGCTTCAAGGCCCAGTGGGAGCTGTTCCTCAAGCACGTGTACGCCGACGCCCCCTACCACTGGGACCTGCTGGCCGGCGCCCGCGGCGTGCAACTCGCCGAACTGGGCCTGAAGTCCTCCGCCGAGGGCCGCCGCATCGACGTACCGGAGATCGCCCTGTGACCCTCCACCTCCCCGCGGCGGACGGCACCCTGCGCGCCTACGAGCCCCGCACCGAGCCGCTCGCCTTCTCGGCCGCCACCCCGTTCACCTCCCGTACGGTCTTCGCCGCGGCCCACGTCGTCGCCGACCCGTACGCCGACGTCTCCCCCGACTCGCCCGCCGCCGTCGACTGGGACGCCACCCTCGCCTTCCGCCGCCACCTGTGGTCCCACGGGCTCGGCGTCGCCGAGGCCATGGACACCGCCCAGCGCGGGATGGGCCTGGACTGGGCGGGCGCCGCCGAGCTGATCCGGCGCAGCGCGGCCGAGGCACGCGCCGTCGGCGGCCGTATCGCCTGCGGCGTCGGCACCGACCAGCTCGCCGGGGGCGGCCCCGCGCAGATCCGGGCCGCGTACGAGGAACAGCTCGCGGTCGTGGAGGAGGCCGGCGCCCAGGCCGTCCTGATGGCGTCCCGCGCCCTGGCCGCGGCGGCGCGGGGCCCCGAGGACTACCTGGAGGTCTACGGCCATCTGCTGCGCCAGGCCGGCGAACCGGTGATCCTGCACTGGCTCGGCCCGATGTTCGACCCGGCCCTGGAGGGCTACTGGGGCTCGGCCGACCTGGACGCGGCCACCGAGACCTTCCTCGACGTCATCGCCGCGCACCCCGACAAGGTCGACGGCGTCAAGATCTCCCTGCTGGACGCGCGGCGCGAAGTCGACCTCAGACGGCGGCTGCCGCGGGGCGTGCGCTGCTACACGGGCGACGACTTCCACTACCCCGAGCTGATCGCGGGCGACGGCCAGGGCTTCAGCCACGCCCTGCTCGGCGTCTTCGACCCGCTGGGACCGCTCGCCGCCCGGGCGGTACGGGCCCTGGACACCGGGGACGTCCCGGGCTTCCGCGAACTCCTCGACCCGACCGTGCTGTTGTCCCGCCACCTGTTCCAGCCCCCCACCCGCTACTACAAGACGGGCGTGGTCCTGCTCGCCTGGCTCGCCGGCCACCAGAGCCACTTCACCATGGTCGGCGGCCACCAGTCGGCCCGCTCCCTGCCCCACCTCGCCCGCGCCTACGAACTCGCCGACTCCCTCGGTCTGTTCCCCGACCCCAAGCTGGCCGAGGAGCGGATGAAGAGCCTGCTGAGCGTCTACGGGGTGGACCGGTGAGCACGGACCTCGCGCGCTTCTCCGTCAACCAGATGACGGTCAGGCAGCTGTCCCTGCCCGAACTGGTCGACGCCTGCACCGGGTTGGGTATCGGCCGGGTCGGCCTGTGGCGGGAGCCGGTCCGGGCGTACGGCCTGGCGGCGACCGCCGAGCTGGTCCGCGACGCGGGCCTGACGGTGACGACCCTGTGCCGGGGCGGCTTCCTCACGGCGACCGACCCCGCCGAGCGTGCCGCGGCCCTCGCCGACAACCTCGCGGCCGTCGACGAGGCCGCCGCGCTCGGCACGGACACCCTCGTCCTGGTCTCCGGCGGCCTTCCTGCGGGCAGCAAGGACCTGCGCGGCGCCCGGGAACGCATCGCGGACGCCCTCGCCGTCCTCGCCCCCTACGCGGCCGACCACCGGGTACGGCTCGCCATCGAGCCCCTGCACCCCATGTACGCCGCCGACCGCTGCGTGGTCTCCACCCTCGCCCAGGCCCTGGACCTCGCCGAACGCTTCCCCGCCCACCAGGTCGGGGTGGCCGTGGACACGTACCACGTGTGGTGGGACGACCAGGCGCCCGTCCAGATCGCCCGCGCGGGCGCGGCCGGCCGGATCCACACCTTCCAGCTCGCCGACTGGACCACCCCGCTGCCCGAGGGCGTCCTCAACGGCCGCGGCCAGCTCGGCGACGGCTCGATCGACCTGCGCGAGTGGAAGGGGTACGTGGAGGCCGCCGGCTACACCGGGCCCATCGAGGTCGAGCTGTTCAACGAGGGTCTGTGGGCCGAGGACGGCCGGGAGGTCCTCGCCCGGACGGCACAGCGGTTCGTGGAGCACGTGATCCGCTAGCGGGCCGCGCGGAGGAAACCGCGGAAGCGGGTGCAACCATTCCGCCGCCCGCCGTGTCGTACCTGACGTCGGAACCACGGGGGACCCGGGGGGGGTGCGGGTTCCGGCGGGGAGGGGAGAGCGAGGGGGTGTGTCCGGGCCCGTGGGCCCGGACACACCCCCTCGGAACGTCCGCGGCGACCGGCTAGAAGAACACCCCGCAGCGCAGCAGCACGTTCGCGTACGGCCGGGCCTCCCCGGTGCGGACGACCAGCCGGGCCCCGGCCGACCGTTCCTTCAACCGCTCGTGCGGGACGAGCACCAGCTCCGGGAAGCGGTCCGCCAGCAGCCCGGCCGCCGCCGGATTCGCCGCCCGCACCTCCCGCGCCGCCGTGGCGCCCTCCACCACCAGTTCGGCCAGCAGACCGTCCAGCACCTCGGCGAACGACGGCACCCCGGCCCGGAACGCCAGGTCCACGACCCGCGGCCCCTCGGGTATCGGCATGCCCGCGTCGCAGACCAGCACCTCGTGCCCGTGGCCCAGCTCGGCCAGCGCACCGGCCAGGTGCCGGTTGAGGATCCCCGCCTTCCTCACAGCGCGTCCACCTCCGCCGCCGTCGGGTACGACTCCTGCGCGCCCCGCCTCGTCACGGCCGCCGCGCCGACCCGGGCCGCGTACGCCGCCGCCTCCACCAGCGCCGCACCCGTGCCCAGCCGCCAGGCCAGGGCCGCCGTGAACGCGTCCCCGGCACCGGTGGTGTCCACCGCGGCCACCCGCACCGACGGCACCGGGACCACCCCCGAGGCGTCGCCCACCAGCGCCCCCCGCGCGCCCAGCGTCACCACCACCGAGCGCGGGCCCTTGGCCAGCAGCAGCCGGGCCCAGTCGGCCGGGTCCTCGCTGACACAGGCGGCGCCCAGCAGCACCCGCGCCTCGTGCTCGTTCACGATCAGCGGGTCACAGGCCGCCAGCACCTGCGCCGGCACCTCCCGCGGCGGCGACGGGTTCAGCACGAAGCGGCTGCCCGGCGCCAGGTTCCGCACCACCTCCACGACCGTCTTCAGCGGGATCTCCAGCTGCGCCGACACCACCCGGGAGGCGTGGAAGAGGCTCGTCGCCGCCCGCACGTCCCCGGGCAGCAGACGGGAGTTGGCGCCCGGCGACACCACGATGCTGTTGTCACCGGAAGGGTCCACGGTGATCAGCGCCACCCCCGTCGGGGCCCCGCCCACCAGCACCCCCACCGTGTCGACCCCGGCCGCGCGCAGGGAGTCGAGCAGCAGCCGGCCGTGTCCGTCGTCGCCGACCCGCGCCAGCAGGGCCGTACCGGCACCCAGCCGGGCGGCGGCGACCGCCTGGTTGGCGCCCTTGCCGCCCGGGTGCACGGACAGGTCGCCGCCCAGCACCGTCTCGCCGGCCGCCGGCCGCCGCTCGACGTCGATCACCAGGTCGGCGTTGGCCGAGCCCACGACCAGAAGGTCGTAGTCGTACATCAGTTGACTCCCCTGAGAGAGGGCGTCGGGCGGGCGCCCCGGAGAAACCCCGGAAGGCCGCCCGCCCGTCCGTCCGTGTCAGCCGCCGAAGCCGGCCACGTTGTCCTTCGTGACCACCTTCACCGGCACCTTCACCGTCGGCTCCACCTTCTGGCCGCGGACCGCCTTCAGGGCGTTGTCCACGGCGATCCGCCCCAGCTGCGAGGGCTGCTGGGCGACGGACGCGTACAGCGTGCCGCCCTCGACCGCCTTCAGCCCGTCCGGGGTGCCGTCGAAACCGACCACCTGCACCGACCGGCCCGCCTTCGAGCCGAGCGCCTTGACCGCGCCCAGGGCCATCTCGTCGTTGGCGGCGATGACGCCCTGCACGTCCGGGTGGGCCTGCAGCAGGTTCGACATCACGTCGAGGCCCTTGGTGCGGTCGAAGTCGGCGGGCTGCTGGGCCAGCACCCGGATGCCCGGGTAGGCATTGAGGCCCCGGGCGAACCCGGCCGCCCGCTCCCGCGCCGCCGACGTGCCCGCCTGGCCCTGCAGGACGACGATCTTCCCCCTGCCGCCCAGCTTCTGCGCCAGGGTCTTCGCGGCCAGCTCGCCACCGGCGACGTTGTCCGAGGCCACCAGGGTGTCCACGGACGCCTTGTTGATACCGCGGTCGACGGCGACGACCGGGATGCCCGCCCTGTCGGCGGCCTTGACGGAGTTGCCCGCCGCGTCCGAGTCCACCGGGTTGACGATGATCGCGCCCAGCCGGGAACTGGTGAAGTTCTGCAGCTGGTTCGCCTGCTGGGAGGCGTCGTTCTGGGCGTCGGTGACGGTCAGGTCCACGCCCCGCTTCTCCGCCTCGGCCTCGGCGCCCGCCCGGATCTGCACGAAGAACGGGTTGTTCAGCGTGGACAGCGACAGACCCAGCTTCGGTTTCGCGGACGCCGGGGAACCGCCGTGCAGGAACGAGGTGGCGCCGACGACGGCCACGGTGACCACGGCGGCCAGCGCGTACGTCACCGCCTGCCGGCCCTTCGGCCCGCCCGCGCCGGCGGCCACCGGGGTCGCCCCGGCCTTGCGGCGCACGGTGTCCAGCAGCACCGCCAGCGCGATCACGACACCGATCACGACCTGCTGCCAGAACGCCGACACCGACAGCAGGTTGAGGCCGTTGCGGAGCACCGCCAGGATCAGCGCGCCGATCAGCGTGCCGGACGCCTTGCCGGTGCCGCCGGCCAGCGAGGCACCGCCGATGACGACCGCGGCGATCGCGTCCAGCTCGTAACCGTCGGCGGCCTGCGGCTGCGCCGAGGACAGCCGGGCCGCCAGCACCACGCCCGCGACGGCGGCGAAGACACCGGACAGGGCGTAGATGGCGAGCTTCTGCCGGTGCACCCGCAGGCCCGACAGCCGCGCTGCCTCCTCGTTGCCGCCGATCGCGTACATGGACCGGCCGATGTACGTCCGCCCCAGCACGAACGCGGCGAGCAGCCCCATCACCACCATGACCAGCACCGGTACCGGCAGCCAGCCGCCGAGGGTGTCCCCGAGGTGGGAGACCGAGTCCGGGAAGGCGATGGGGGAGCCCTGGGAGATCACCAGCGCCAGACCGCGGCCCACCGACAGCATGGCCAGCGTCGCGATGAACGGCGGCAGCTTGCCGTAGGCGATGAGGAAACCGTTCACCAGGCCGGCGGCGACACCCGTGGCGACCGCCGTCAGCACCGCGAGCACGACCGGCACACCGTGCTGGGTGGCGCTCCAGGCCAGCACGGTCGCCGACAGGGCGGCCACCGAGCCGACGGACAGGTCGATGCCCGCGGAGACGATCACGAACGTCACACCGAAGGCGAGGATCGCCGTCACGGCCGCCTGGACGCCGATGTTCAGCAGGTTGTCCGTCGTCAGGAAGTCGCCGGACAGCGCCGACAGGGCGATGACGAGGACGATCAGCGCGGTGAGCGCGCCGTTGTCGAGGAGCAGCCGGCGCAGGCCGCCCGGGGCGCCACCCGCGCCCGTCGTGCTCTTGAGCGTGTCAGTGGCCACGGGGGGCCTCCTTCTCGGTGGGAGTGCTGACGGCGAGGGACATCACCGCGTCCTGCGTGGCCTCCTCGGCGGAGAGTTCACCGGCGATCCGGCCCTGGGCCATGACCAGCACCCGGTCGCTCATGCCGAGCACCTCGGGCAGATCGCTGGAGATCATCAGTACGGCGGCCCCGGCGGCCGTCAGTTCGTTGACCAGCTGGTAGATCTCGACCTTGGCGCCGACGTCGATCCCGCGCGTCGGCTCGTCGAGGATCAGCACCCTGGTGTCGGCCAGCAGCCACTTGCCGATGACGACCTTCTGCTGGTTGCCGCCGGACAGGGTCCGCACCCGCTGCCCGAGGCCCGCCATCCGCACGTTCAGCCGCCCGGCGATCCGCTCGGCGGCGGCGTACTGCGCCTTGCGGTCCACGAGCCCCGCCCGGGTCGCGGCCCGCAGCGTGACCAGCCCCAGGTTCTCCTCCACGGAGGCGTCCAGCACCAGCCCCTGGCCCTTGCGGTCCTCCGGTACGAGCCCTATCCCGGCCGCCATCGCCGCGTTCACGTCGTGCCGCCTGACCCGCGTGCCGGAGACCCGCACGGTCCCGTGGTCGTACGGGTCGGCGCCGAACACCGCCCGGACGACCTCCGTCCGCCCGGCGCCCACGAGGCCCGCGATGCCGACGACCTCACCGGCGTGCACCTCGAAACTCACGTCGTGGAAGACACCGTCCCGGCCGAGCCCCTCGACGGACAGCAGCGGGGCGCCCTTCTCCGGCCGCTCCCGCGGGTACTGCTGCTCGATGGACCGCCCCACCATCAGCCGCACCAGCTCGTCCTCGGGCGTGGTAGCGGGCACCTGGCCCACGCTCCGCCCGTCCCGGATGACCGTGACCCGGTCCCCCAGGGCGGCGATCTCCTCCAGGTGATGGGTGATGAACACGACCCCCACACCGTCCGCGCGCAGCGACCGCACGATGGCGAAGAGCTTCTCCACCTCCTCCGAGGTGAGCACGGCGGTCGGCTCGTCCATGATCAGCACGCGTGCGTCGAGGCTGAGCGCCTTGGCGATCTCGACCATCTGCAGCCGCGCGATGCCCAGTTCCCGCACCCGCGCGCGGGGCGAGACGGCGACCCCGACCCGCTTCAGCAGCGTCTCGGTCTCGGCCTCCATCCGCTTCCGGTCGATCACCCCGAAGCGGCGCGGCTGCCGCCCCAGGAAGATGTTCTCGGCGACGGTCAGATCGGGCACCAGGTTGAACTCCTGGTAGATGGTGGCGATCCCGAGCCGCTCGGAGTCCTGCGCACCGTGGATGCGCACCTCCCGGCCGCCTACGAGGATCCGGCCGGTGTCGGGGGTGTAGGCCCCGGAGAGCATCTTGATCAGCGTGCTCTTGCCGGCGCCGTTCTCACCGAGCAGCACATGGACCTCACCCCGGCGCAGATCGAAGTCGACGCCGTCGAGCGCGACCACGCCGGGGAAGGTCTTGCGTATGCCCTCGATGCGCAGCAACTCGTCCGGGTTGCTCACGACGTGCTCCTTTGCACTGGGGAGGGGGTCGGTCGGGGAATGACCGGTTCACCGCACGAGCGGCGCACGACGAGCCGCGCGGGCAGCGTGACGGACGTCGGGGCACGCCCCTCGATCCGGTCGACCAGGGCGCGTACGGCGGCCCGCCCCAGCTCACCGGTGGGCTGGGCGATCGCGGTGACCGGCGGGTCGGTGTGCACGAACCAGGGGATGTCGTCGAACGCGGCCAGCGCGATGTCGTCCGGCACGCGCAGCCCGCGCGCGCGTACGGCGTCCAGCGCGCCGAGCGCCATGAGGTTGTCGGCCGCGAACACGACCTCCGGCGGCTCCGGCAGCTCCAGGAACCCCTCGGTGACCCGCCGCCCGCTCTCGGCCTGGAAGTCGCCCTGCCCGATGTAGACGTCCGGGAGGAGGAGCCCGTACTCGGCCAGGGCGGCCCGGAAGGCCTCGACGCGCTCACTGCCGGTCGTGGTGGCGGCGGGCCCGGCGATGATGGCGAGCCGCCGGTGCCCGAGCCCGTACAGGTGGGCGACGAGATCCCGTACGGCCGCGCGCCCGTCGGCCCGGACCACGGGGACGTCCAGCCCCGGGATCCACCGGTCGACGAACACCATCGGGGTCCCGGCCCGGGCCGCGTCCAGCATCAGCGGCGACCCGCCGTCGGTGGGCGACACCAGCAGCCCGTCGATCCGCCGGTCGAGCAGGTTGCGCACGTGGTGGTCCTGCAACTCCGGCCGCTCGTCGGCGTTGCCGATGATCACGCTGTACCCGAGGGCCCGCGCCTCCTCCTCGACGGACCGGGCCAGCTCGGTGAAGTAGGGGTTCAGCACGTCGCTGATGACGAGCCCGAGGGTGTGCGTCTGATCGGTCCGCAGCGACCGGGCGACGGCGTTGGGCCGGTACCCCAGCTCCGCCACGGCCCCCAGCACCCGGGCCCGCGCCTCGGCACTGACGGACGGATGCCCGTTCAGCACCCGCGACACGGTGGCCACGGACACCCCCGCCGCAGCGGCGACATCCTTGATACCCGCCATCGCCGGCGCCACCTCCTCGTGACTCGTGGAATCGATTACATCCCTGGGCTCAGGAAGGATTGGAATCGATTACACGAGGGCCGGGCAAGAGGCGGAGGGTGGCCGAAACCCAATCGTGATGGGGGCGGGACGCTGCGGGTGCGGCGGGGACGAGGCGCGCTCTGTCCGGACTGCACGGGGGCATCCCGCGGCCGCCGGCCCGGCTGGCGGCAACCGCGCCGACGTCGGCCGGCTCATGTGCGGGCGGCCCCGGGGCCGGCCCGGCACTCTGCGGATCCGCTCGTCCTCGGATGCGCGCTCATCTGCCGGCGGCGGCCCGACTCCCTACGACTCCCTACGACGACAGCATCGGAACCCAGTGATCCATCACCTCGCGCAGGCGTTGCCGGTGGTCGGCGATCCAGTCGTCCGGCGGGACGAGCGGCACCCGCACGGTGACCATGGACCCGGACTCGTCCTCGACGACCACCTCCGGGCAGCCGCGCTCGCCGTTGAGCTGGACGAAGAGGGAAGGCCCTCTGTCCCGCTCCATCCAGGCCACGTCTTCGCCGGCGTCGAGCCTGTCCAACGCGGTGGCCCAGCTCTCCAGGTCCCGGGCCGACAGCGCCAGGCCGATACGACCGGACACGAACGGCGTCTTGACGACGATCTCGGCGGCGAGCCAGGCGCTCCATCGGGAGGCGTGCCCCAGGACGTTGACGGTGACGCTGTTCCCCTCGTCATCCGCGAGGAAGACGAGTTCCCTCGAAGCGGTGCCGCCCATAGCTTTCCCTGCGTCGGTGGTGAGTGCCGAGAGATCGTCCCCCAGCCGGCAGTACGCCCGCCACCCCATTCCGTCAGGTTCTCAGCGGGCTTTCGGCTGGTGGAAGCGGGCACGCGGGAGCGCTTCGCAGGCGCACGGGCTGGGTCGGGCGGCTTGTGGCCCGGTTTCCTCGGGAAGCGCGCCCGCGCGTCCACTCCCACCACCGGCAGCCGCAAAACCGCCCCGGCGCACCCACCCCACGTCCCCTTGTCAGCTGGGCTGAGGACCCGACGCCGACCGGAAAGCGAGCGGCCCGACGGTCACGTGCTCACTCCTCGGTGAACAGCTCCGTCGCCTCGGTGGCGTGGACTGCGCGCTGGGCCCAGACCTCCAGCCGGCCGAGGTCCGTGCAGGCCAGCACCCGCTCCCGGACGTCCTCGGGCACCGGAACGCCGCGCCACTCCAGGATGCGCAGGGTCATCTCCTGGCGGTCCTGGACACGGCCCTGCTCCAGGCCCTGTTCCAAGCCCTGTTCCAAACCCTGCTCCCTGCCCTCTTCCCGTACCTGCTCGGCCAGCGGGTGTCGCCAGAAGTACTGGATCGCCGTCATCAATTCCCTCCACATCTGCTTCGCCTGGGGGTCGGCCAGGCAGGAGTCGACGAACTGCACGAAAACCGCGGCACTGTCGGGGTCGATGGTCCGCAGGGCGGATGCCAGGGGGCGGACCGCCAGCTCTCCTTTCCATCGCCGTGATCAACGAGCTACGCCGCCGCAAGTTCGCACCACACGTACTTCCCCCGGTCCCCGAACCGCGCCGACGGCTGCCAGCCCCAGTACTCCGCGCACGCCGTCACCAAGCCCAGCCCCCGGCCCTCCTCCGACTCCAGCACCTGGCCCAACGGCACCGGCGGCTCCGGCGGCGCGGGGTCCGTATCCCACGCCCCGATCCACACCAGGCCCGCCGGGGAGCGCCGTACTCGCAGCGCGGCCGGCCCCTTGGTGTGCCGTACCGCGTTCGACACCAGCTCGGTGGCCAGGAGTTCCGCCATCTCCACCAACCCCGCCAACCCGTGCAGGGTCAGGATCACGCGCAGGGTGTGACGGCAGACGGTCACGGCTCTGGGGTCGTTGGGGATGTAGAGGGTGTAGTCCCAGGGTTCGATTTCGGGCATGACTCAGCAACTCCAGTCGATGAGTGGGATTTCCGCGCGCGGTGGCATTGCCGCAGCCGACATGAACAGGACGGCGCGGTGCGCTTCCGGTGCGTATGCGATGCGTCACCGACAGTAGGGGTAACTTGTTACCCGTGACAAGCTGATCGCGTCATCCGCACCCGAAAGAGCAGGAGCAGCTCATGGTCCAGAGGCGCGAACCAACGGCACGTCAAGTGCGCCTGGGGATCGAGCTGCGCAGGCTCCGTGAGGCAGCCGGACTCACCGCCGTCCAATCGGCGGCGCTGCTCGGAATGAACAGGGCTCAGATCAGCCACATCGAATCGGGGCTTATCGGGATGAGCGAGGCTCGGCTGCGCCGGTTCGCATCCCACTACGCGTGTACGGACGATGAGTTCGTCGACGCGTTGGTCGCCATGGCCACGGACAGGACACGCGGCTGGTGGGAGGAGTACCGCGGCTTGCTGCCGACGCCCTTCCTCGACCTCTCGGAGCTGGAACACCACGCACGGTTCCTCCGGCACGTGGGCATCCTGTACGTGCCGGGGCTGTTGCAGACCGAGGACTATGCACGCGCCGTCTTCTCGTCCAGGCTGCCCGAACTGACTCCCGAAGAGCTGGAGTTGCGCATCCAGCACCGCAAGACGCGCCAGAAATTCAGCATCCCGTACGAAGCGGTGATCCATGAGGCGGCCCTCCGGATCAGAGTCAGCGACCGCGCCACCTCAAGGGCCCAGCTCACCTGGTTGGTCGAGCTCTCCGACGCGGACCACATCACCGTGCGCGTCATCCCCTTCGACCTGGACGGCTTCGCCAGGGCTTCCAGCACCATGACGTACGTCGGCGGTCCCGTGCGCAAGCTGGACACCGTGGTGCGGGACGCGCCGCACGGTTCCGTCTTCATCGACTCGGAGGCCCAACTCAACGCCTACCGAACGCGTTTCCGTAAAGTGGAGGCCGTATCGCTTGAGCCGGATCGGTCGCGCGACTTCATCCACGCGCTGGCGAAGGAGCTGTGAGGTACCCCATGGACCACCTTGCCTGGCGGAAATCGTCCTACTCCGGTGAGGGCGACGGCAACGAATGCGTGGAAGTCGCCGCCACCCCCACCCGCACAGCCGTCCGTGACTCGAAAGTCCCCGCCCGCACCCCCCTCACCTTCCCCACCCCCGCCTTCGCCGCCTTCCTCCAGTCCCTCAAGGCGCAGCCCCGGTCCTGAGCCGGTCACCCGTTGTCACACCCCGCCGGTACCGTCGGATCATGGCTCAAGAGGCGGGGACCCAGGCCGGTGAGCGGCGGCTTGCCGTGGTCGAAGGTGTGCTGGAGCGGGTCACGTATGTCAACGAGGAGAACGGCTACACCGTGGCCCGGGTCGACACGGGCAGAGGCGCCGGCGACCTCCTGACCGTGGTCGGCGCGCTGCTCGGCGCGCAGGTGGGGGAGTCCCTGCGGATGGAGGGCCGCTGGGGCTCGCACGCGCAGTACGGCAGACAGTTCCATGTCGAGAACTACACGACCGTGCTGCCCGCCACCGTCCAGGGCATCCGGCGCTATCTGGGATCCGGGCTGGTCAAGGGCATCGGGCCGGTGTTCGCCGACCGGATCACCCAGCACTTCGGGCTGGACACGCTGCGGATCATCGAGGAGGAGCCGAAGCGGCTGATCGAGGTGCCGGGGCTCGGCCCGAAGCGGACGAGGAAGATCGCCGACGCCTGGGAGGAGCAGAAGGCGATCAAGGAGGTCATGCTCTTCCTCCAGACCGTCGAGGTGTCCACGTCCATCGCCGTGCGGATCTACAAGAAGTACGGGGACGAGTCGATCTCGGTCGTGAAGGAGCAGCCGTACCGGCTCGCCGCCGACGTCTGGGGCATCGGCTTCCTGACCGCCGACAAGATCGCCCAGTCGGTCGGCATCCCGCACGACAGCCCGGCCCGGGTGAAGGCCGGCCTGCAGTACGCGCTGTCCCAGTCCGCCGACCAGGGCCACTGCTTCCTGCCCGAGGAGCGGCTGATCGCCGATGCCGTCAAGCTGCTCCAGGTCGACACCGGGCTGGTCATCGAGTGCCTGGCCGAGCTGGGCCAGACGCCGGAGGAGGGGGCCGATCCGGGGGTCGTACGGGAGAAGGTGCCCGGCCCCGACGGCGGCGAGGAGCCGGTCAGTGCCGTCTACCTGGTGCCCTTCCACCGGGCCGAGCTGTCCCTGTCCGCCCAGGTGCTGCGGCTGCTGCGCACCGGCCAGGACCGGATGCCCGGGTTCCGGGACGTGGACTGGGGCAAGGCGCTCGGATGGCTGAAATCCCGTACCGGCGTCGACCTCGCGCCCGAGCAGGAGGCGGCCGTGAAGCTCGCGCTCACCGAGAAGGTCGCCGTCCTCACCGGCGGGCCGGGGTGCGGGAAGTCGTTCACCGTGCGCTCGATCGTGGAGCTGGCCCGGGCCCGGCGGGCCAAGGTGGTGCTGGCCGCCCCGACCGGCCGGGCGGCCAAGCGGCTGGCGGAGCTGACCGGAGCGGAGGCCTCCACCGTGCACCGGCTGCTGGAGCTGAAGCCGGGCGGTGACGCGGCCTACGACCGGGACCGGCCCCTCGACGCCGACCTGGTGGTGGTGGACGAGGCGTCCATGCTGGACCTGCTGCTCGCCAACAAGCTGGTGAAGGCCGTACCGCCGGGGGCCCACCTGCTGTTCGTCGGGGACGTGGACCAGTTGCCGAGCGTGGGTGCCGGTGAGGTCCTGCGGGACCTGCTCGCCGACGGCGGTCCCGTCCCGGCCGTCCGGCTCACCCGGGTCTTCCGGCAGGCCCAGCAGTCCGGCGTCGTCACCAACGCGCACCGGATCAACGCGGGGCAGCATCCGCTCACCGACGGCCTGAAGGACTTCTTCCTGTTCGTCGAGGACGACACGGAGGCGGCCGGCCGGCTCGCCGTCGACGTGGCCGCACGGCGGATTCCGGCCAAGTTCGGCCTCGACCCGCGCCGGGACGTGCAGGTGCTCGCCCCGATGCACCGGGGGCCGGCCGGGGCGGGCGCGCTCAACGGGCTGCTCCAGCAGGCCATCACGCCCGGCCGGCCCGATGTGCCGGAGAAGCGGTTCGGCGGCCGGGTCTTCCGCGTCGGCGACAAGGTCACCCAGGTTCGCAACAATTACGAGAAGGGGAAGAACGGTGTCTTCAACGGCACCGTGGGCGTCGTCACCTCGCTCGATCCGGTCGATCAGCGCCTGACCGTGCTGACGGACGAGGATGAGGAGATTCCGTACGAATTCGACGAACTGGACGAACTGGCACACGCGTACGCGGTGACCATCCACCGCTCGCAGGGCAGTGAATATCCCGCGGTGGTGATCCCCGTCACCACCGGGGCGTGGATGATGCTCCAGCGGAACCTGCTCTACACGGCGGTGACCCGGGCCCGCCGGCTGGTCGTCCTCGTCGGCTCCCGCAGGGCGATCGGGCAGGCGGTGCGCACGGTGTCGGCCGGACGCCGCTGCACGGCCCTCGACTTCCGGCTCGGTACCGAAAATGATCGATCAAATGAGTCACGAAGGTCACAGAGCACTTCCAGAAGCCCCGCGGAGGGGGCAGGATGAGCAGGTTGGCGGCACTGAGTGCCGTCGATAGGCCCAATGGTCGACCCCGAGTGCACTCTCCTGAGCCAAATGGGGGATGGTAGAGACAGTCAGGGCACCTCGAAGATGAGGCACTACGTCGGTGAGGGAAGACGTGAGCGACAACTCTGTAGTACTGCGGTACGGCGACGGCGAGTACACCTACCCGGTGGTCGACAGCACCGTCGGCGACAAGGGCTTCGACATCGGGAAGCTCCGCGCCCAGACCGGTCTGGTGACCCTGGACAGCGGGTACGGCAACACGGCCGCCTACAAATCCGCGGTCACCTACCTCGACGGCGAGGCGGGCATCCTCCGCTACCGCGGCTACCCCATCGAGCAGCTGGCCGAGCGCTCCACCTTCCTCGAGGTGGCGTACCTGCTGATCAACGGCGAGCTGCCGACCGTCGACCAGCTCTCCACGTTCAAGAACGACATCACGCGGCACACCCTGCTGCACGAGGACGTCAAGAACTTCTACAAGGGCTTCCCGCGCGACGCCCACCCGATGGCGATGCTGTCCTCGGTCGTGTCGGCGCTGTCCACCTTCTACCAGGACAGCCACAACCCGTTCGACGAGAAGCAGCGCGACCTCTCCACGATCCGGTTGCTCGCCAAGCTCCCGACGATCGCCGCGTACGCGTACAAGAAGTCGATCGGCCACCCGTTCGTCTACCCGCGCAACGACCTCGGCTACGTCGAGAACTTCCTGCGCATGACCTTCTCGGTGCCGGCCGACGAGTACGAGCTGGACCCGGTCGTGGTCTCCGCGCTGGACAAGCTGCTGATCCTGCACGCCGACCACGAGCAGAACTGTTCGACCTCCACGGTCCGTCTGGTCGGCTCCTCGCAGGCCAACATGTTCGCGTCGATCTCGGCCGGCATCAACGCGCTGTGGGGCCCGCTGCACGGCGGCGCCAACCAGTCCGTGCTGGAGATGCTCGAAGGCATCCGCGACTCCGGTTCCGACGTCGACACCTTCATCCGCAAGGTGAAGAACAAGGAGGACGGCGTCCGCCTGATGGGCTTCGGCCACCGGGTCTACAAGAACTTCGACCCGCGCGCCAAGATCATCAAGGCCGCCGCCCACGACGTGCTCTCCGCGCTGGGCAAGTCGGACGAGCTCCTCGACATCGCCCTGAAGCTGGAGGAGCACGCGCTGTCCGACGACTACTTCGTCGAGCGCAAGCTGTACCCGAACGTCGACTTCTACACCGGCCTGATCTACCGCGCCATGGGCTTCCCGACCGAGATGTTCACGGTCCTGTTCGCCCTCGGCCGGCTCCCGGGCTGGATCGCCCAGTGGACCGAGATGATCAAGGAGCCCGGTTCCCGTATCGGGCGCCCGCGCCAGATCTACACGGGTGTGGAGCTGCGGGACTTCGTCCCGGTCGAGGAGCGCTGACACCCGGCCGGCGGGCGTGGGCGGGTGCGGGTCGGTCGGGGGCCGGTCGCGCGGTTCCCCGCGCCCCTGGGCCGGCCGCGGTCGGCCGTGCCGCCCACGCACCGCGTGGCGGCGTGGAAAAGTAGAAGGCGCCCTGAGACGCCGGTCCCCCCACGGGCCGACGACCAGGGCGCCTTCCCATGTCCCGGTGCGGATTCCCCCCACGGGATCCGGCCGGGCGCTCGGAGAGGACAGCGCCTGAATCGCTGTCTGTCGAGCACGACGAGCAGAACCCGCCGTGCTCCAGTGATGCGGTGCGGTCTGCCGGGACAGCGCACGCTGGGAGGGCCGCTCAAAGCTTCCCGGTGTACGTGCCCCGGCAACGCAACTCTGAGGAAGTCCCCCAAGACATCCCCAGATGCCAGTCGGCGCCCCCCAAGACGCCGGTCTGACACCGCCAACTTAGACCTTCGAAGCCCTTCGATGGTTACGTTCGCATCACTGTGATCTGCGTCTCTTGCATATGTCCTGTAGGCACGCAAGAGCCCCGATACGCCGATCGGGACCCAAGCGTAAGGAAGATGCGCGAGCCTTGTGAAGAGCTTATGTGAGGTGTGCGCCGGACTCCAGGGGGACCGGGAGATCGGTCACCGCGGCCGCCGGTTCACCGGAAGGCCCGCAGCCGCAGACTGTTCGTGACCACGAAGACCGAGGAGAAGGCCATGGCGGCCCCCGCGATCATCGGGTTGAGCAGCCCCGCGGCGGCCAGCGGCAGCGCCGCGACGTTGTAGCCGAAGGCCCACACCAGGTTGCCCTTGATGGTGGCCAGCGTGCGCCGGGACAGCCGGATCGCGTCCGCGGCCACCCGCAGGTCCCCGCGCACCAGGGTCAGGTCGCCGGCCTCGATCGCCGCGTCCGTGCCCGTGCCCATGGCCAGGCCCAGGTCGGCGGTGGCGAGCGCGGCGGCGTCGTTCACGCCGTCGCCGACCATCGCCACGGTCCGCCCCTCGCGCTGCAGCCGTCGTACGACGTCCACCTTGTCCTCGGGCAGCACCTCGGCGACCACCTGTGCCGCGTCGATGCCGACGTGCCGGGCGACGGCCTCGGCGACGGTCCGGTTGTCACCGGTGAGCAGCACCGGCGTGAGCCCCAGCGCGCGCAGCTCGCGGACCGCCTCGGCGCTGGTCTCCTTGACCGCGTCGGCGACCGCGAGGACGCCCCGGGCGCGCCCGTCCCAGCCGGCCACGACGGCCGTACGGCCCTCCTGCTCGGCCTCGCGGACCGCGCGCGCCACCTCCGGCGGCAGCTCGTCGTACAGACGGCCCACGGCCACCTCACGGCCGTCCACGCGTCCGCGCACGCCCCGCCCGGGCACGTTCTCGAAGTGCTCGACGGCCGGCAGCGCTCCGGCGCCCGCCCTCTCGGCGCCGGCGGCGATGGCACGGGCCACGGGGTGCTCGGAGGCGTGCTCCAGGGCGCCCGCGAGCCGCAGCAGCTCCTTCTCGTCCTCGCCGTCGGCGGCGTACACCGCCTGGAGGCTCATCCGGCCGGTGGTGACCGTGCCGGTCTTGTCCAGGACGACCGTGTCCACGCGGCGGGTGGACTCCAGCACTTCGGGGCCCTTGATCAGGATGCCGAGCTGGGCGCCGCGCCCGGTGCCGACCATCAGCGCGGTCGGTGTGGCGAGGCCCAGCGCGCACGGACAGGCGATGATCAGCACGGCGACGGCGGCCGTGAACGCGGCGGCGGTGTCGCCGGTGGTGCCCAGCCAGACGCCGAAGGTGCCGAGCGCGATGAGGATGACCACGGGCACGAAGACGGCGGAGATCCGGTCGGCGAGCCGCTGCACCTCGGCCTTGCCGTTCTGCGCGTCCTCCACCAGCCGCGCCATCCGGGCGAGCTGGGTGTCCGCGCCGACCCGGGCGGCCTCGACGACCAGCCGGCCGCCCGCGTTGACCGTGGCGCCGGTGACCCGGTCGCCGGGCCCGACGTCCACCGGCACCGACTCGCCGGTCAGCATGGACGCGTCCACCGCGGAGAGGCCCTCCACCACCGTGCCGTCGGTGGCGATCTTCTCGCCGGGCCGTACGACGAACCGGTCGCCGACGGCCAGGGATGCCACCGGCACCCGTACCTCGCGGCCGTCCCGCAGTACCGCCACCTCCTTGGCGCCCAGCTCCATCAGGGCCCGCAGGGCGGCGCCCGCGCGGCGCTTGGAGCGCGCCTCCAGATAGCGGCCGAGCAGGATCAGCGCGACGACCCCGGCGGCCACCTCCAGGTAGATCGTGGAGGCGCCGTCCATCCGCGAGACCGTGAGGCGGAACGCGTCGTGCATGCCGGGCGTGCCCGCGTCGCCGAGGAACAGCGCCCACAGCGACCAGCCGAACGCGGCGAGTGTGCCGACCGAGACGAGGGTGTCCATGGTGGCGGCGCCGTGCCGCAGGTTGGTCCAGGCGGCCCGGTGGAAGGGCCAGCCGCCCCAGACCACCACCGGCGCGGCGAGGGTGAGCGAGAGCCACTGCCAGTTGTCGAACTGGAGCGCCGGGATCATCGCGAGCAGGACCACGGGCGCGGCCAGCAGCGCGGAGACGAGCAGGCGGTGCCGGAGGGCGTCCGGCTCGGTGTCCCGTCCGGGGGTGTCCGGTGCGGTCTCGGGCGCGGGCTCGGGCGGTGGGGGCTGCTCGGCGGTGTAGCCGGTCCGCTCCACGGTGGCGATCAGGTCGGCGACCCGGACCCCCGGGGCGTAGGCGACCCTGGCCTTCTCGGTGGCGTAGTTGACGGTGGCGCTGACGCCGTCCATCCGGTTGAGCTTCCGCTCGACGCGGGCGGCGCAGGAGGCGCAGGTCATGCCGCCGATGAGCAGTTCGACCTCGGCGGTCGCGTCCGCGACGGCGGTGGTCTGCGCGGTGGTGCTGGTCATGTCCGGACTCCAGACATCGGACCGGGCCGTACGGAACCAGTATGAGCTGGTCGGTACGGCCCGGTCGGGGGAAACGGAGGGTCTTCCTCAGGCCTGGCCGGCCAGCTCGAAGCCGGCCTCGTCCACGGCGGCCCGCACGGCCTCCTCGTCCAGCGGGGCCGCGGAGACGACGGTCACCTCGCCGGTCGACGCGACGGCCTTGACCGAGCTGACGCCCGGGAGCTGGGAGATCTCGCCGGAGACGGCGCCCTCGCAGTGGCCGCAGCTCATGCCGGTCACCTGGTAGACGGTGGTGACGGAGCCCGGGGTGTCGGTGTGGGCGGTCATGTCGTTACTCCTCGTCGAGGTGTTCGGGGGCGGTGGTGCTCCTGGGGATGTCCACGCTCTCTCACCTTATACCCCTAGGGGGTATCAAGCAACGCGGGATCGGCCGACGCGGGGAGGGCGATTTCCCGCCCCGGGAGCAACTGGACGGCGGCACGCCATAACTCCGCACGGGGCACGTCCGTTTTATGGGGGTGCGGGTGAGTGCCCGCGATGATGTCAGGAAGGCAGGAAACCAATGAGACGGACTACCCGAAACGGTGTGTTCGCCGTCGCAGCCGCGTCCGGCGCGATGGTCGTGGCGCTCCCGGTGTCCGCCGCCTTCGCGGCCGACGGGGCCGGTGCCGACGCGGTGGCCGCCGGTTCGCCCGGGGTGCTCTCCGGCAACTCCGTCCAGGTCCCGGTGCACGTGCCGGTGAACATCTGCGGCAACACCGCCGACGTGGTGGGACTGCTCAACCCGGCCGCGGGCAACACCTGCGTGAACGGCGGCACGGCGAAGGCCGCCGCTGCCGGGAAGAGCGGTACGGCGAGGGTCCACGGTGCCCGGACCAGCGGCGTGACGAAGGCCGCCGGCGGCGGATCGGTCGCGTCGGGCGGGGCGACGGCGCACGGCAGGACCGCTCACTCGCCCGGGCTGCTCTCGGGCAACGGCCTGGAGCTGCCGGTCGACGTGCCGGTGAACTTCTCCGGGAACAGCGTCAACGTGGTCGGCGTGGGCAACCCGGTCTTCGGCAACCACTCGGCCAACGAAAGCGGCGACCACCCGCTCCAGGTCCGGCACCACCCGGTCCACAAGCCCCGGGCCGCCACGCCTCCGGCTCCCGTCCGCTTCCACCCCGCCCCCCACCCGGTGGCGTCCTCGCTGGCCCACACCGGGGCGGACCTCACGGCCCCCGCCCTCGCGGGCAGCGCCGCGCTCATCCTCACGGGCGGCATCCTGTACCGCCGCTTCGGTGGGGGGCACGCCCGCTGAGGCGGCTCCCTGGTTCCCGGGGCGTGCCCCGGTCCGGACATGTGCTGCGGGCCCACTGTGTCCTCTCCCGGACCCGCAGCGCCGAACAGGAGCCGTACGCCGGCCCGGTGCCGGCGACCGGGGGCCGCGTGCGCTCACGCGGCCCCCGGCGCGTTCGCTTCGGGCAGGGCCCCGGGAGTCTCGTGCAGCACCTCCCGGGGCCCTGACGCGTCCGGCCGCACGGACCGGCCCACGCGGCGACGCGCTGCGGCGGCCGACGGTGTCGGTCATGCGCAGCGCGTCGCGCGGGGGGCACCCACAGACCACGAGACCACGCCGCACGCGAGGGCATGGGACGTGGTCTCGAAGGAATGATCTGTGCGTGCCCGGGCCGAGGGCGGTCGGGCTCTCAGAGCGCCTGGCTGTTGCAGCCCATGTCCGAACCGAGGTGGTTCTGTTGCGCGCCGGGGTTGCCCTCACCGTTCAGCAGGTTGCCCGCCAGGCCGGTGATGGCGCCGATGCTTCCGATCACTTCGATGTTCATGTCGTGCGAGCGGCACTCGGTGCCCTGGGTGATGTCGAGGTCCTGGCCCGACTCACCGTGCGCGAAGGCGGTGTTCGCGCCGAGCGAGCCGACAGCGCCGAGGATGGCGCCCACGAGGACCGCCTTGTGGAACTTGCCCATTGGTTCTCCGTTGGTTGAGGAGACCCGATCTGCATCGGATCGGGTCGGTTTTCGGATGAGGTGGGTCAGGGTTCAGCCGAGCTCGGGCTTCAGCCGAGCCGGGGAAGTCCCAGCTGGCCGACGGGCGGTGCCGCGACCTGCCCGAGGCCGACCGGGGCCAGCTCCGGGACGCTCCCCGGCGTGACCTGCGGATTGAAGAGCGGGTTGATCTGCGGGTTCACCTGGGGGTTCACCTGAGGGGCGACGAAGGCCGGGGGCTCCGGACCGAACGCCTGGGGCACCGCCACCTGCGGGGCGACCTGCGGCATGACCTGGGGCATGACCTGCGGCACCACCTGCGGCTGCGGCGGAGCGGCCTGGACCGGCGGCGGGGGAGCGGCCTGCTGCGGATACGGCGCGGTGGAGGCCTGCGCCGTTCCCTGCGATGTGGCCGAGGCCGCGGCGTAGCCGGTCTGCTGCTGTGGCGCCGGTGCCGGTGCGTACTGAGGCTGGGGTGCCTGCTGCTGGTACTGCGGCGCCTGCTGCTGGTACTGGGGCGGCGGTGCCTGCTGGGCGTACTGGGGTGGCGGAGCCTGCTGGGGGGCGGGTGCGTACTGAGGCTGCGGGGCCGGTGCGTACTGAGGCTGCGGGGCCTGCTGCTGGTACTGGGGCGGCGGTGCCTGCTGGTACTGGGGCTGCGGTGCCTGCTGTTGGTACTGGGGTGGCGGAGCCTGCTGTGCGTACTGGGGCGGCGGGGCCTGTTGAGGGGCGGGCGCCGGCTGTGCGTACTGGGGAGCTGGATAGTCGGGAGCCGGCGCCGGAGTGGGACCGCCAGGTCCGCCGAGCGTGTCGGCATGGCTGACGCCGACGCCGATGGCGGACAGACCGCCGGCCGCCGCGACGACGAGCGCGGCCTTGTGAAGCTTGCGCATGAAACCCTCGGCCCTTCGATACCTGAAACATTGCATTCAGCGCGGTCACGCGTGCGGCGAGTGTGGTTATCGCACCAAAAGGTCAGCAGCGGTAATGCTGAATAGCACGCGGACTTCGCGTCCGAGCCGACAGCGAAGTCGCTCACCCCTCTTCGGATGAACGGCCGCTGCCCCTCTCCCCGTTGGAACGACGGTTCCTCGCTGTGGTCACGTTCTCGGCGAGCCGTCACCCGATTGCGCTGAGACGAGCGGCTCGGTGGCCCACGCGCCGTTGAGGCAAATGGGTGACCCCCCGGGAGGTGCCCGTATCTGAGCCGGTTACCGCCTCGTTCCTTCAGGAGCCGAGCGCGATGCAATCGTTGCCGCGGCGGAAGGCGGCAGGAACAGTGACAACGTGCTGCCGCATCAGCATTTCACCAGGTTCCGTGTACAGGTCAATGAAGGGCCGAGGATTCCATGCGCAAGCTTCGCCAAGTCGCGCTCGTCGTCGCAGCGGCCGGTGGTCTCTCCGCCGTCGGCGCCGGCCCCAGCTCTGCCGCCCCCGCCGCCTACAACGGGGCTGCGCCGCCCCCCGTTTCCCAGCAGGAGGCCCAGGCCGCCGCGGCCACCACATCACAGGCCACCGCGCAGACCTACGGCCAGCCCGCCCCGCGGCCGGTGGCCCCGCAGCGGGGAACGGAAATCGCCCCGCAGATCAACCCGCAGCTGAACCCGCAGATCAGCCCGCAGGTCACCCCCCAGGCCCCGCAGTCCCAACAGGGCGCCCCGGTGCACCAGAACAACCTGTTCCGGCCGTCCCAGGAGTGCAGCCCGCAGACGTTGCTCGACGCGAACGTCCCTGTCGCGCTGCTCGCGGCGTCCGAGACGCGCGGCGTCGACTGCACCCAGGCCAACAGCCAGGCGAACTCCCTCGCCAGCGCGACCGCGATGCGCCAGTAACCCTGGCGAACGGTCGGCACCAGAACCTCGGTACGGGAGTACGGGGCCACCTGTCGACGGGACTTGACGCGTCCGATTCGGCTTTTCGGGTCATCTCTTTTGCCTGTTCAGGAATTCGGCGCGCCGTTGTCCGTTTTGGGATACTTCGTATTAGTCTCCCGTAATTGAGACGAGTCGATCGATCACGGATCGCGCTCAACCAATCCCATCGGAGATGACATGCGCAAGCTTCGCAACGTTGCCGTCCTGGTCGCCGCGCTCGGCACCATCGGACTCGTGAGCGGCACGGCCCACGCGGGCCAGGGTGGCGGCAAGGGCGGTGACCACGGCGACAGGTTCAACATCACGCAGAGCTCGCAGTGCAAGTCGCACGACCTGAACCTCGACCTCCTCGGCGAGGTGGGCGTGCTCAACGGCCTGCTGGGCAACGGCCTCAACGGTGAGGGCAACCCGGGTGCCCAGGCCACCGACATCGGCTCGACGATGGGCTGCAACAACAGCGCCTTCTAGGAGTTAGGTCCGGCGCGCCAGGCGCAGGACGACCAATGGTCCCGGCAACCGAGTATCAGGCAGGCTGCCGGGACCATTTGCGCACACCGACAGGCATCCGCCCCTCACATCACGGGAGATGAAATGCACAGGCTCCGCATGGCTGCCGTCCTCCTCGCCGCATTCGGGAGCGTCGGGCTCCTGGGCGCCGGCGCCGCCCAAGCCGACCAGGGCTGGGGCAAGGGAGGCGACAATTTCGACGTCAAGCAAAGCAGCAAATGCACGTCGCACGACCTGAACCTCGACATCCTCGGCGAAGTCGGTATCGCCAATGGTCTGGGCGGCAACCTGCTGAACGGCGAGGGCAACCCGGGGGCCCAGGCCACGGACATCGGCTCGTCCATGGGCTGCAGCAACAGTTTCGGCGGCCGGTAGAGCGGTAATCCCGGCAGCGCGGTAATCCCTTTCCCGGTACCCGGCCACGGCCGCGGTACCGGGAATTCGTTTTGCCGGCGGACCTGTCCGTGAAAAAGAATTGCCGGTCCGAGGTCATCCCGGACCGGCGCTCGCTGACACTGTTCAGAACGTGATGTGCGGCTTCTTGAAACCCTTGGGCAGCTCCGCCCTGTTGGAGCAGTCCACCGCCTGTCCGACGGTGGCGGACCCGCTGTCCGTCAGCCGGTCGTCCGGGAGCACCACGCGCGGCCGGTCGGCCATCGAGCAGTCCTGCTCCTGCCTGAGCGTGTGTGTGTCGTCCTTGTCGATCCGGGTCTCGCTCTGGTGCACACAGACGGTCCCCCCCTGCGGGGTGGTCTTGCAGTCACCCGGACTCGGGTCCGCGTACGCGTGTCCGGCGCCGACGCAGACCAGGGCCAGACCCCCGACGAGCCCCGAGAGGGTGGCGATCCGCTGCAGATGGAACATGTGCTGCCTTCCTTGACGACGGAGGCCCGGGCGCCTGTGCCACTGACCGGCGTGCGCCCGGGCCCGAGAACATCGGAACAGGTCATCCCGCACCGGAGCGCGTCGCGAGCCGAGCGCGGGGGCGGGACGGCGGCAGCCCGGACGCGGGCCACTGGATGGCCGCGCGTCCGGGCTGAGTTGGCCGTGGGGTGTCACTCGGTGCACCGTCGAACGGGATCGAGCGACCGTGGCACCGATGAGGTGGGCCCCGTTACGTCGTTACTCGCCCTCGTGCTCGCCGTAACCCTGCTCCTGCTCGGGGCCGGGGTTGCCCTGCTCCTCCGGCTGGCCCTCGTGCATTTCCTGCGGCTGCACGTAGTCGCCACCGACGGCCAGGGCGTTCGCCGACGAGTTGGCCACGGCGGTGACGCCCGGAGCCCCTTCGTCGCCACCGTAGGCGAAACCGACCCCGGCGCCGAGGGTGGACAGCCCCATGACCGCCACCGCTACGATCGCAGCACGCTGAAACTTGCGCATGTTTGACCCTTTCTCACCCGGACGCGACGCCCGGCTTGACAACTCGGAGTGATCGTATACTCACATCGAGTAGTTATTCAGGATCTGCGCTCGCCATGTCGCGTCGTGCCCTCGTGTGGTGTATCGGCGTCGCGAGACGTCGGGCGGGGGCGGCCTCGAACCGCGCGGTCAGGCCCAGGGGCCGGGAGACTCCGGCCGGCGGTCGGCCCTTTCGCGCACTCCCCTGGTCGCGGGGGAGCACGTCACCTCCGGGCCGAGCCGCATCCGGCCGTTGCCCAGGGCGGCGGGCAGGGTCAGCGGTTCCACCTTCTGGCAGTTCTCCTGGTGGGGAACGGCGCCGTCGTCGGGGAACTCGCCCGAGATCCGCTGTGAGCAGGTGAGGCTGCCCAGCAGGTCTTTGGTGCAGACCCCCGGATCGCTCGCGGCGTATGCCTGGGCGGTGCCGACGCACGTCAGAGCGAGGCTGCCGAGCAGCCCCGAGACGGCCACGATCTTCTTCGTGTCGAACATGTGATGCGGTGTCCCTCGGTAAGGGTGCCCGGGCGCCGGCCGCGCCGGGGCTCTGTCTTCGACGCTCGGGCGACGGCCGGAGGGGGAAGCCCTGGAGGGGTTGGCTCACCTCGCAGGGCTTCGCCGAGCGCCGCGTGCGATGGTGCGGTCAAGCTCAGCCGGCGAAAGCGTTGTTGTACTGGCCGCAGGTGGTGTCCATCGTGTCGGCGAGACCGAGGACGGCGACCGGGATGTCGTTCTCGGACACCGTCTGCGGGCTGCACTCCTGGTAGGGGCGGTAGAGGTCGTTGACCTGCGGCCCGCTGTCGGAGGTGTCGGCGATGGCGGTGCCGGCGCCGATGGCCGACAGGCCGCCGGCCGCCACTGCCGCGATCACAACCTGCTGAAACTTGCGCATGGAACCCTCGGCTCTTTGCTTGTCCGTTGAGGCTGATTGCCCATTGTTACCGAGCAGATACTAGCAGTGACTGTGGGGTCGTCCCGCGCCGGACGCCCGTGTCACGAAGGGAGCGCGGGCGGGCAACTCGGCGAAAACGCGCGTCGGTTGCACAGGGGGACACCTGTTCCGCGCCCCGGAGGCCGTCGAGTTCGCGGATTATCACAGCGGTCGCGGCAGGACACGCCCCGCGGGTCCACGGAACGTCCCGGCCCGGTACGGATGATGGGCCGGCCCGGGAATCCCGTGGCGTCCGGCGCCGTCCCTGCTCCGGGAGGAGAGGCCCTAGCCTTCGCGCAGGCCCCCGGAAGGAGCAGGCATGCGCGCGGTGGTGTTCGAGGAGTATGGCAAACCGGCCGGGATACGGGACGTACCCGACCCGGAGCCCGCGGAGCACGGCGTGGTCGTACGGGTGGAGGCCACCGGTCTGTGCCGTAGCGACTGGCACGGCTGGATGGGGCACGATCCGGACATCACGCTGCCGCACGTGCCGGGGCACGAACTCGCCGGTGTGGTGGAGGCGGTGGGCGCGCGGGTGACCGGCCGGCGGCCCGGCGACCGGGTCACCGTGCCGTTCGTGTGCGCCTGCGGCACCTGCCCGTCCTGCAGGGCGGGCGACCAGCAGGTGTGCGAGCGGCAGACCCAGCCCGGCTTCCACCACTGGGGCTCCTTCGCCGAGTACGTCGCGCTCGACCACGCCGACGTCAACCTGGTCCCGCTCCCGGACGACATGGCGTACACCACCGCCGCCGCTCTCGGCTGCCGCTTCGCGACCGCGTTCCGGGCCGTGGTGCAGCAGGGCCGGGTGGCGGCCGGGGAGTGGGTCGCGGTGTACGGCTGCGGCGGGGTGGGCCTGTCCGCGGTGATGATCGCGGCGGCCTCGGGGGCCCGGGTGATCGCGGTCGACGTCTCACCCCGGGCCCTGGACCTGGCGCGGGAGTTCGGCGCGGCAGCGTGCCTGGACGCGTCCGGCGTGTCCGATCCGGCCGCCGCCGTCCGCGAGCTGACCGGCGGCGGAGCGCACCTCTCCCTCGACGCCCTCGGCTCGCCCGCCACCTGCGCGGCCTCGGTGAACGGCCTGCGCCGCCGCGGCCGGCACGTCCAGGTGGGCCTGCTGCCCTCGGCCGACGGCACCACCCCGGTCCCGCTGGGCCGCGCGGTCGCCCTGGAGCTGGAACTCCTCGGCAGCCACGGCATGGCCGCGCACGCCTACCCCGCCATGCTCCGGCTGGTCGGCTCCGGTGTCCTGCGCCCGGACCTCCTGGTCACCCGGACGATCCCGCTCGACGCGGCCCCGGCGGCCCTCGCCGCGATGGACACGGCGCCGGGCGCGGGCGTCACGGTCATCGAACCCCGGAGCTGACGGCCTCCCCCCTCGGCCGGCCGCCGGATCCGGTGGCGCGGGTCAGTCGTCCACGCGGCCGCGGTTGCGGGGGCGGGAGGCGACCCAGGCGCGGACCGTGTCGGGGTACCAGTAGGGCTTGCCCCGCTCGACGCGGTCGGGCGGGGGCAGCAGCCCGTGCTTGCGGTAGGACCGCACGGTGTCCGGCTGCACCCGGATGTGCGCCGCGATCTCCTTGTACGACCAGAGGCTTCGGTCGGTCATGAGCTGTACCTCCCCGCGCGCGCCGCGGCGGCGACCGGGGGAGGCCGCCGGGGGGACCGGGCGCTGCGCTGGCGATCACCAGGCCTGTGCCCGTTGAACGAGGCGGGGTGACCGGGGGAGAACGCCTGTGGGCCAGGTGTGACGCAGGGCCCGCACAGTCGGGACATGTGTGACGGGAAGGGGGTATTTGTGACGCGGTGACTACATGGAGCGGACCCCCGGAGCGGACTGGTCCGAATGTCCGGACAAAACATTGACAGGGTGAGTCGTGCGGGGCTAGAAAGCCGGGGAGAGCCGTGACGAAGGGAAGCCGATGGCCTACGACCTCATCACCATGGGGCGGATCGGGGTGGACCTCTACCCGCTGCAGACCGGTGTCCCGCTCGCCCAGGTGTCGTCCTTCGGCAAGTTCCTCGGCGGGTCGGCGACGAACGTGGCGGTCGCCGCCGCCCGGCTCGGCCGGCGCACCGCCGTCATCACCCGCACGGGCGACGACCCGTTCGGCACCTACCTGCACGAGGCGTTGCGCGGCTTCGGCGTGGACGACCGCTGGGTCACCCCCGTCCCCGGCCTGCCCACCCCGGTCACCTTCTGCGAGGTCTTCCCGCCGGACGACTTCCCGCTCTACTTCTACCGGCAGCCCAAGGCGCCCGACCTGGAGATCGACGCCCACGACCTGGACCTCGACGCCATCCGGGAGGCCCGGATCTTCTGGGTCACCGGCACCGGGCTGAGCGAGGAGCCGAGCCGTACGGCCACCCTCGCGGCCCTCGCCCACCGGGCCGGGGCCGGCACCACCGTCTTCGACCTCGACTGGCGCCCCATGTTCTGGTCGGACCCGGGCGCCGCGCGCCCCTTCTACACCGAGGCCCTGCGCCACAGCACCGTCGCCGTCGGCAACCTGGACGAGGTCGAGGTCGCCACCGGCGTCCGCGAACCGCATGCCGCCGCCCGCGCCCTCCTGGACGCCGGGGTGGAACTGGCCGTCGTCAAGCAGGGCCCCAAGGGCGTCCTCGCCGTCAACCGGGAGGGCGAGTCCGCCGAGGTCCCGCCGCTGCCCGTCACCGTCCTCAACGGCCTCGGCGCCGGTGACGCCTTCGGCGGCTCCCTCTGCCACGGCCTGCTGTCCGGCTGGGACCTGGAGAAGATCATGCGCCACGCCAACGCGGCCGGCGCCATCGTCGCCTCCCGCCTGGAATGCTCCTCCGCGATGCCGACCCCGGCCGAGATCGCCGACGCCCTTGCCTCCGGAGCGATCCTGTGAGGGCGGGCCGCGTCACGGGCACGCACCACGAGACAGGCCCGAGCGCCGGCCTCACGGAACCCGCGGGCGCCTCCGGCGAGAACGCCGAGGCCTCGGGCACGCACCACGAGACGGACGCTGCCGGGGCACCCGGCGAGGACGCCGAGGCCTCGCGCACGGACGTGAGTGCGACCGGCCCTCGCGAAGCCCCCGCGGAAACCGCGGGCGCACCCCGCGAGGGCGCCGCGGCCTCCCCCCAGGGCGCCGCGGCCGATGCCCCGCGCCGGGGCACCGCGGCGGGCGTACCCCGGGTGAGCGCCGCCACCGCCGCCCGCGAGGGCGCCGCGGGCGGTTCCCCGGAAGGGGGCGCCGCCGCCCGCCGGGGCACCGCGACCCACCCCGGTGCCCCCGCGCCCACCTCCCGCCGAAGCGCCGCGGGCACCCGTGTCGACGTGGCCGAACTCGTTCGGATCCGTACCCGGCACCCCGAGGCGATCGCCGAGGCCGCCGCCCGTCGGGCGCGCAGGCCGTTGCTGGGCGAGAGCGGGCGGCTGATGATCGTCGCCGCCGACCACCCGGCCCGGGGCGCGCTCGGTGTCGGGGATCGCAGGCTCGCCATGGCCAACCGGGCCGGCCTGCTCGAACGTCTCTGCCTCGCGCTGTCCCGGCCCGGTGTCGACGGGGTTCTCGCCACCGCCGACATCCTGGACGACCTGCTCCTGCTCGGCGCCCTGGAGCACAAGGTCGTCATGGGGTCCATGAACCGCGGCGGGCTCCAGGGGGCCAGCTTCGAGCTGGACGACCGGTTCACCGGCCACCGCCCCGAGGACATCGAGCGGCTCGGATTCGACGCGGGCAAGCTGCTGCTGCGCGTCGACTACGCCGACCCGGGCTCCCTGACGACCCTGGAAGCCACCGCCCGGGCCATCGACGCCATGGCCGCGCGCCGGCTGCCGGTGTTCGTGGAGCCGTTCATCAGCCGCCGCACCCCCGAGGGGAAGCTGGCGAACGACCTGTCCGCCGAGGCGGTCACCCGGTCCCTCGCCATCGCCTCCGGCCTCGGCGGCTCCTCCGCCTACACCTGGCTGAAGGTGCCGGTCACCGAGAACCCCGACGACATGGCCCGGGTCATGGAGACCTCCACACTGCCCGCCGTGCTGCTCGGCGGGGACATAGGCGACTCGCCCGAGGACCAGGTCGCCGCCTACGAGAAGTGGCGCGGCGCGCTCCAACTCCCCACCGTGCGCGGCCTGGTGGTCGGCCGCTCGCTGCTGTACCCGGCGGACGGCGATGTGGCCGCCGCCGTGGACACCGCCGTAGGACTGCTGTGAGGGCCGTATGACCAGCACCGATCTGCATCTGCCCCGGGGCGCCACCGCGAACGCCCGGTACGCCGTCGACATCGGCCCCGAGACGGCCGGCTGGACCCACAGCAGCCTGCGCGTGGTCGAGTTGGCGCCCGGTGACAGCCATGCGTTCACCACCGGCGACAGCGAGTGGATCGTGCTTCCGCTGGAAGGCGGATGTACCGTACAAATCGAGGCTGCGTCAGCCGAGCAGACCGAGTTCCAACTCCTGGGCCGGGACAGCGTGTTCAGCGGGGTATCCGACTTCGCGTACGCGCCCCGGGACGCCCGGGTCCTGATCGCCTCCGGCGCGGGAGGCCGCTTCGCCCTGGCAGGAGCGAAGTGCGAGCGACGACTCCCCGCCCGCTACGGCCCCGCGCCGGAGGTCCCCGTCGAGGAACGCGGCAGCGGCACCTGCGCCCGCCGGGTGCGCAACTTCGCCTCCGCGGACTCCTTCGACTGCGACAGGCTGATCGCCGTCGAGGTGGTCACCCCCGGCGGCAACTGGTCCTCGTACCCGCCGCACAAGCACGACGAGCACCGGCCGGGCGAGGAGTCCGAGCTGGAGGAGATCTACTACTTCGAGATCGACGGCCCGAACGGGATCGGGTACCAGCGCGTGTTCCCCTCCCGCGAGGGCGGCTCGGACGTCCTCGCCGAGGTCCGCTCCGGCGACGCCGTCCTCGTCCCCGACGGCTGGCACGGCCCGTCCATCGCCCAGCCCGGGCACGACATGTACTACCTGAACGTCATGGCGGGTCCGGGCGAGACCCGGGAGTGGCGGATCTGCTTCCACCCCGACCACGTAGAGAGCACAGGGGGCTACCGATGACGATCCGGCTGACCGTCGCCCAGGCGCTGGTCCGTTTCCTCGCCGCCCAGTACACCGAACGCGACGGCGAGCGGCGCCGGCTGATCGGCGCGACCTGGGGCATCTTCGGGCACGGCAACGTCGCCGGCCTCGGCCAGGCGCTGGTCGAGTACGCCGACGTGATGCCGTACCACCAGGGCCGCAACGAGCAGTCCATGGTGCACGCGGCGGTCGGCTACGCCCGCCAGTCCAACCGGCTGTCCACGCACGCGGTGACGACGTCGATCGGCCCCGGCGCCACCAACCTCGTCACCGGCGCCGCACTGGCCACCGTCAACCACCTCCCGGTGCTGCTCCTGCCCGGCGACGTCTTCGCCACCCGCCCCGCCGACCCGGTGCTCCAGCAGCTGGAGCTGCCGTACGCGGGCGATGTGTCGGTCAACGACACCCTGCGCCCGGTGTCCCGGTACTTCGACCGCGTCACCCGTCCGGAGGCCCTGATCCCGAGCGCCCTCCAGGCCGTGCGGGTGCTCACCGACCCCGTGGAGACCGGCGCCGTCACCCTCGCCCTGCCGCAGGACGTCCAGGCGGAGGCGTACGACTGGCCGGAGGAGTTCTTCGCCGACCGGGTGTGGACCGTACGACGGCCGGGCGCGGACCCGGCCGAGCTGGCCGAGGCCGTCCGGGCGATCCGCGAGGCGCGCAGGCCCCTGGTCGTGGCCGGCGGCGGGGTCCACCACAGCCGCGCCGAGGAGGCACTCGCGGAGTTCGCGGCCGCGACCGGCATCCCGGTCGCCTCCACCCAGGCCGGCAAGGGCTCGCTGCGCCACGACCACCCGCAGGACGTCGGCGGGATCGGCCACACCGGCACCGCGACCGCCGACGAGCTGGCCCGCACCGCGGACCTGGTGATCGGCGTCGGCACCCGCTACACCGACTTCACCACCGCCTCCGGCACCCTCTTCGAGCACCCGGACGTCCGCTTCCTCAACCTCAACATCGCCTCCTTCGACGGCCACAAGCTGGCCGCGCTCCCGCTGGTGGCCGACGCCCGCAGCGGTCTGGAGGAGCTGACCGAGCGGCTCCAGATGCACGCCTACCGGGTCCCCGACGCCTACGTCACCGGGTACACCGAGGACAAGGAGCGCTGGGAGGAGCGCGTCGACGCCTGCTTCGAGGCCGCCGAGACCGACGCCCGGCCGACGCAGCCGCAGGTCATCGGCGCGCTGGACGCGCTGGTGGACGAGTCGGACATCATCGTCAACGCGGCCGGCTCGCTCCCGGGCGACCTGCACAAGCTGTGGCGGGCACGCTCGGCGGACCAGTACCACCTGGAGTACGGCTACTCCTGCATGGGCTACGAGATCCCCGCCGCCCTCGGCGTGAAGCTCGCCGCGCCCGAGCGGAACGTGTGGGCGTTGGTCGGCGACGGCACGTACCTGATGATGCCGACGGAGATCGTGACCGCCGTGCAGGAGGGCATCGCGATCAAGGTGCTGCTGGTGCAGAACCACGGGTACGCCTCGATCGGGGGGCTCTCGGAGTCGGTGGGCGGCGAGCGGTTCGGCACCGCCTACCGTTTCATCTCGGACGACGGCACCTTCACCGGCGCCCCGCTGCCCGTCGACCTCGCCGCGAACGCGGCCAGCCTCGGCATGCGGGTGCTGCGCGCGAAGACCGTGGGGGACCTGCGCGAGGCGCTCGCCGAGGCGCGGTCCGCCGACACTCCCACATGTGTCTACGTGGAGACCGAAACGTCCGACACTGTGTCGGGCGCGCCTTCGGCGCAGGCCTGGTGGGATGTTCCTGTGGCCGAGACCGCGACCCGGCCGTCCGCGGTCAAGGCACGTGAGCTGTACGAACGGCACGTCTCGACCCGGCGCCGCCATCTGTGAGAAGGAGTTTTGGGGCATGACGAAGATCGTCAACCACTGGATCGGCGGGAAGACCGCCGAAGGCGCGTCGGGTACGTACGGGCCGGTCACCGACCCTGCCACCGGCGCGGTCACCACCAAGGTCGCGTTCGCGTCGGTGGAGGAGGTGGACGCGGCCGTGGCGGCCGCGAAGGACGCCTATCTGACCTGGGGCCAGTCCTCGCTGGCCCAGCGGACCACCATCCTGTTCCGCTTCCGCGCCCTGCTGGACGCCCACCGCGACGAGATCGCCGAGCTGATCACCGCCGAGCACGGCAAGGTGCACTCGGACGCGCTCGGCGAGGTCGCGCGCGGCCTGGAGATCGTGGACCTGGCCTGCGGGATCAGCGTCCAGCTGAAGGGCGAGCTGTCCACGCAGGTCGCGAGCCGCGTCGACGTCTCCTCCATCCGCCAGCCGCTCGGGGTCGTCGCCGGCATCACGCCGTTCAACTTCCCGGCGATGGTCCCGATGTGGATGTTCCCGATCGCCATCGCCTGCGGCAACACCTTCGTGCTGAAGCCGAGCGAGAAGGACCCGTCGGCGTCGATCAGGATCGCCGAGCTGCTGTCGGAGGCCGGGCTGCCCGACGGTGTCTTCAACGTCGTGCACGGTGACAAGGTGGCCGTCGACCGTCTCCTGGAGCACCCGGACGTCAAGGCCGTCTCCTTCGTCGGCTCCACCCCGATCGCCCGCTACATCCACACCACGGCCTCCGCCAACGGCAAGCGGGTGCAGGCCCTCGGCGGCGCCAAGAACCACATGCTGGTCCTCCCGGACGCCGACCTGGACGCGGCGGCCGACGCGGCGGTCAGCGCGGCCTACGGTTCCGCGGGCGAGCGCTGCATGGCCATCTCGGCCGTCGTGGCGGTGGGCGCCGTCGGCGACACGCTGGTGGAGAAGATCCGCGAGCGCGCCGAGAAGATCAAGATCGGTCCGGGCAACGACCCGGCGTCGGAGATGGGCCCGCTGATCACCGCCGCCCACCGCGACAAGGTGGCCTCGTACGTCTCCGGCGCCGCCGCCGAGGGCGCCGAGGTGGTGCTGGACGGCACGGGCTACACCGTCGAGGGTTTCGAGGACGGTCACTGGATCGGCATCTCGCTGCTGGACAAGGTGCCGACCAGCGCCAAGGCGTACCAGGACGAGATCTTCGGCCCGGTGCTGTGCGTGCTGCGCGCCGACACCTACGAGGAGGGCGTGGCGCTCATCAACGCCTCGCCGTTCGGCAACGGCACCGCGATCTTCACCCGGGACGGTGGCGCGGCCCGCCGCTTCCAGCTGGAGATCGAGGCCGGCATGGTCGGTGTGAACGTGCCGATCCCGGTGCCGGTGGGCTACCACTCCTTCGGCGGCTGGAAGGACTCGCTCTTCGGCGACCACCACATCTACGGCAACGACGGCACGCACTTCTACACCCGGGGCAAGGTCGTCACCACGCGCTGGCCCGACCCGGCCGACGACCCGGCCGGGGTGGACCTGGGCTTCCCGCGCAACCACTGAGCGCCGGCGGGACCCCCTCGTCAGGCCGTCCGGATTCCGGACGGCCTGACATTTTTTTGACACGTCGGCTGCGGTTCCCGTTCATGCGGGACGAAACGGGTGACGAAGGGGTGAAGAGCAGATGACCTTTGAAAGCAAGGTCACTTTCGGGAAGGTCTTGATGGATGCACCTATAGGACGTCGCAGCCTACGAAAGTGATGCGACGTAAGGACCGTCCAGGCTGCGGATTCCGCAGGTAAACGGCCATTGACGTGACGGTTTTCGTCGGGGTTCTCTAAGCAACGCCGGGAGCGGACACGACGAACGTACGACGAACCGCCGGAGGCGATAGCGCTCCCGACCCCCACCCCAGTCGCACGAGTCGATCGGAACCGCCGTATGACCGACACGCTCCAGAAGTCCGTGGCAGACACCGCGCCGGCCCCCGCGCCGGGGCTGAAGCGCTCCATCGGTGTCGTCGGCGGCACCCTGCTGACGCTGTCCTGCGTCACCCCCGCCTCCACGCTCTTCGTGGTCGTCCCGGATCTGTTCGGCTCCCTCGGCACCGCCACCGCCCTGACGATCGCCATCGGCTCCCTGCTCTGTATCGCCGTGGCCTTCTGCTACTCCGAGCTGGGCACCCTCATCCCCAGCGCGGGCGGCGAGTACGCCATGGTCTCCACGATGGCCGGACGGCTCGCGGGCTGGCTCGTCTTCGTGCTCTCCCTGCTGGTCGTGATGATCGTGCCCCCGGTGATCGCCATGGGCACCGCGGACTACCTCGCCCCCCTCGTCCACCTCGACCCCTCCCTGACCGGCGCCGGCGTGATGCTGCTGGCCACCCTCGCCGGCCTGCTCGACCTGCGGGCCAACGCCTGGATCACCGGCATCTTCCTGGTCCTGGAGGTCGTCGCCGCCGGGGTCGTAGCCCTGCTGGGCTTCTCGCACAGCCACCGCGGGGTGGGCAGCCTGGTCTCCATGCAGGTGGCCGGCGCCCACGGCCACACGGACACCGTGACGGCCATGCTGGTGGTCTCCGGCCTCGCCATCGCCCTCTTCGTCACCCAGGGCTTCTCCACCGCCGTCTACCTCTCCGAGGAACTGGAGAACCCCCGCCGGAACGTCGCCCGCACGGTCCTCGCCACCCTCGCCATCTCCACCGTGGTCATCCTGGTGCCGGTCGCCGCGATCACCATGGGCGCCGGCGACCTGAAGGAGCTGACCGGCGGCGACATCAGCTCCATGGTCACCGCCTGGTCCAACTCCGCGGTCGGCACCTTCGTCAGCCTCTGCGTGGCCCTGGCGATCATCAACGCGGGCATCGTCATGGTCATCCAGAACTCCCGCGTCCTGTTCGCCTCCGCCCGCGACAAGGCCTGGCCCGGCCCGGTCAACGCCGTCTTCTCCAAGCTCGGCCGCTTCGGCTCCCCCTGGGTCGCCACCCTCGCGGTCGGAGTCCCCGGCGCGATCCTCTGCTTCGTCAACCTGGACACCCTGTACGGCGTCACCGGCGTCTCGGTGACCGGCATGTACCTGCTGGTCGCGGTCGCCGCCCTGCTCGCCCGCCGCGGCTCCCACCGGCACACCCCCGCCTGGCGCATGCCGCTCTGGCCCGCCGTACCGGTCCTGCTCATCGCCGTCCTGGCCTACGTCCTGACCCAGCAGGAGACGGTCTACCTCCTGTGGACCGGCGGCATCGTCGCCGCGGCGACCCTGTACTGGGCCCTGTACCTGCGCCCGCGCAGGGAGACCCGCTGGCTGGTGTCGATCCCGGAGGACGCCCGCGCGTAGGCACCCGTGCGGGGGTGCGGGGCCGGCGGCCGTACCACGGCTGCGGTACGAGGCCACCGGCCCGTACGCCCGCAGAAGGGTCAGCCCCTCACTCCGGGGTCTGCCGCGGTTGTCGGTCCCGCCCCGTACCGTTGACGCATGGATCTTCGACTGCCCGCCCTGCGCGGCCTGACGCGGCGGCCCGGCCGGCTCACCGCCGCCGCGGCCGCCGTCGTGGTCCTCGCCGGCGCCGGGACGTGGGCGGCGGCCGTCGCCTCCGGGGACACGCCGGCCGTGCGCGTCAGCGACCGGGTCATGGCGGTCGACGGGGTGCGCCTGGACACCACGTACGTCACCCCGGACGACGGCGGCCGCCACCCCGCCGTCCTGCTGGCGCACGGCTTCGGCGGCAGCAAGCAGGACATGCGCCGCCAGGCCGAGGACCTCGCCCGGGACGGGTACGCGGTGCTGACCTGGTCCGCGCGCGGCTTCGGCAGCTCCACCGGGAAGATCGGCCTGAACGACCCGAAGGGCGAGGTCGCCGACGTCTCCCGGCTCATCGACTGGCTGGCGAAGCGGCCCGAGGTCCGGCTCGACAAACCCGGCGACCCGCGGGTGGGCATGGCCGGCGGCTCCTACGGCGGCGCGGTCTCCCTGCTCACCGCCGCATACGACCACCGGGTCGACGCCATCGCCCCGGCCATCACCTACTGGAACCTCGCCGACGCCCTCTTCCCGGACGGCGTGTTCAAGAAGCTGTGGGCCGGCGGCTTCTTCAACACCGGCGGCGGCTGCGCCCGCTTCGAGCCCGCACTGTGCCGGATGTACGACCGGGTCGCCGAGTCCGGCACCCCCGACCCGGCCGCCCGCAAGCTGCTCGAACAACGCTCGCCGTCCGCCGTCGGCGACCGCGTCAAGGTGCCCACCCTGCTCGTGCAGGGGCAGACGGACTCCCTGTTCCCCCTCGGCCAGGCCGACGCGGCCGCGAAGGCGATCCGCGCGAACGGCGCCCCCGTCGACGTCGACTGGATCGCCGGCGGACACGACGGCGGCGACATGGAGACCAGCCGGGTCGAGGCACGCGTCCATGCCTGGTTCGACCGGTACCTGAAGGACGACAAGGCCACCGACACCGGCCCCGCGTTCCGCGTCACCCGCACCGGAGGCGTCGACTCCACCAACGGCACCGCCCAGCTGCGCGGCGCGAGCGCCGCCGCCTACCCGGGCCTGCGCGACCACCCGCGCGCCGTCCCCCTCACCGGCGGCACCCAGCACATCGCCAACCCGGCCGGCGCCAGCCCGCCCGGCGTCTCCGCCCTGCCCGGCCTCGGCGGAACCGGCGGCCTCTCCCAGCTGTCCGCGCTCGGCGTCGGCGTCTCCCTCGACTTCCCCGGCCAGTACGCGAAGTTCGACTCGGCGCCGCTCACCCGCGACCTGCAGATCACCGGCGCCCCCACCGCCACCGTGCACATCGCCTCCACCCGCGACGACGCCGTCCTGTTCGGCAAGGTCTACGACGTCGACCCCGACGGCACCCGGCAGGTGCTGCCCGCCCAGCTCGCCGCCCCCTTCCGGGTCACCGGCGCCAAGGCGGGCAAGGACGTCACCGTCACCCTCCCGGCGATCGACCACGAGGTGCGCAAGGGCCACCGGCTCCGCCTGGTCCTCGCCTCCACCGACCTCGGGTACGCGTCACCGGTCACCCCGGCCACCTACACCGTCTCCCTCAAGGGCGGCCTGAGCGTGCCGACCGCCCCCGCCGTCAGCACCGCCGCCGCGCCCCTGCCCGCCTGGGTCTGGTGGCTGCCCGCGGCCGGCGCGGCCGCCGCCCTCGCCCTGCTGCTCACCACCCGCCGCCGCACGGCCGCCCCGGCACCCGACCCGGAGCTGGCCGAAGTCCCGCTCCTGATCGAGGACTTGAGCAAGCGGTACGCCGGGTCCACCGACCGGTACGCCGTGCGGGACCTCTCCTTCCGCGTCGAGAAGGGCCAGGTCCTCGGCCTGCTCGGCCCGAACGGCGCGGGCAAGACCACCACCCTGCGCATGCTGATGGGCCTGATCGGACCGGACCAGGGCGAGATCCGCGTCTTCGGCCACGCGATCCGGCCGGGCGCGTCGGTGCTCTCCCGGGTCGGCGCCTTCGTGGAGGGCGCCGGCTTCCTGCCCCACCTGTCCGGCCGGGAGAACCTGGAGCTGTACTGGCGGGCCACCGGCCGCCCGCCGCAGGACGCCCACCTCGACGAGGCCCTGGAGATCGCCGGGCTCGGCGACGCGCTCGCCCGCGCGGTGCGCACGTACTCCCAGGGCATGCGCCAGCGTCTGGCCATCGCCCAGGCCATGCTCGGCCTGCCCGACCTGCTCATCCTGGACGAGCCCACCAACGGCCTGGACCCGCCCCAGATCCGCGAGATGCGCGAGGTGATGATCCGCTACGCGGCCGGGGGCCGCACGGTGATCGTCTCCAGCCATCTGCTGGCCGAGGTCGAGCAGTCCTGCACGCACCTGGTGGTGATGGACCGCGGCCGGCTGGTGCAGGCCGGCCCGGTCCGGGAGATCGTCGGCTCCGGCGACACCCTGCTCGTCGGCACCGCCGTACCCGTGACGGAGCCGGTGGTCGAGAAGGTGGGCACGCTGCCCGGCGTCGCCTCCGCGGTGCGCACCGACGACGGACTGCTCGTCCGGCTCGAACCCGGCGGCACGGCCGAGCGGCTCGTCGTGGAGCTGGTGCGGCTGGAGGTGCCGGTCGCCTCGGTCGGCCCGCACCGCCGGCTGGAAGACGCCTTCCTCACCCTGATCGGAGGTTCCGCATGAGCACGCTCACCGAGGTCGCCTCCGGCTACCAGGCGGGGCGCACCCTGCCGCTGCGGGTCGAGCTGGCCCGCCAGCTCAAGCGGCGCCGCACCCTGGTCATGGGTGCCGTCCTGGCCGTCCTGCCGTTCGTGCTGCTCATCGCCTTCGCGATCGGCGGCGACCCGGGCGGCCGGAACAACCAGGTCACCCTGATGGACACGGCCACCGCCTCCGGCGCCAATTTCGCCGCCGTGAACCTGTTCGTCTCGGCGGGCTTCCTGCTGGTCATCCCGGTCGCCCTGTTCTGCGGGGACACGGTCGCCTCGGAGGCGAGCTGGTCCTCGCTGCGCTATCTGCTCGCCGCGCCGGTGCCCCGGGCCCGGCTGCTGTGGTCCAAGCTCGTCGTCGCGCTCGGGATGAGCCTCGCCGCGATGGTGCTGCTGCCGCTGGTGGCGCTCGCCGCCGGCACGGCCGCCTACGGGTGGGGGCCGCTGGAGATACCGACCGGCGGCGCGCTGGGCACCGGTACGGCGGTCCAGCGGCTCCTGGTGGCCGTGGCGTACATCTTCGTGTCGCAACTGGTCACCGCCGGGCTGGCGTTCTGGTTGTCGACCAGGACCGACGCCCCGCTCGGCGCGGTCGGCGGCGCCGTCGGCCTGACCATCGTCGGCAACGTCCTGGACGCCGTCACCGCCCTCGGCCACTGGCGCGACTTCCTGCCCGCGCACTGGCAGTTCGCCTGGGCCGACGCCGTCCAGCCCCGCCTGGAGTGGTCCGGCATGATCCAGGGCACGGCGATCTCCCTGACCTACGCCCTGGTGCTGTTCGCCCTGGCCTTCCGGGGTTTCGCCCGCAAGGACATCGTGTCCTGACCCCTGGCCGACCGGCGCGGACCGAGGCGCTGCGGCACCGCCGACATGCCGAAGCGGGCCGCCGGACCACTCGGCGACCCGCTTCGGTCATGAGATCACTTCTCGCTGTTCTGGGACAGGATCGACACATCCTCCAGCAGGTGCGCCAGCGCGCCGTCGCGCTTGACGTTGGAGGAGTTCTCGGTGCACTGCTGCTGCATGTGGTCCGACAGGACCGGGATGTCCTGCACGTTGACGCCGATGAGGGCGCCGACGCCGACCGGAATGTCGTTCACGGCGATGCACGGCTTGTTGAAGGAGCCCTGGATCAGGGCGATCTGCGGGCTCATGTTGCCGTAGGTCGCCGAGTTGCCGTAGCTCTGCCACGCACCGCTGCCGTTGGCGGCGGTGGGACCGCTGTCGTTCCCGATCGCCAGCGCCTGCGGGGCCGCGGCACCGGCGGCGCCCATGGCTGAAGCGGCGACGGCCGCCGTGGCAACAATCTTCTTGATCACTGGCCAGTCCTTTCTCACAACCCCGTCCACCGGAGCGTTCTGGTCAACTCCGGTGCGTCCTCTTGGTTTCTGCCGTTCACCCTGTCGGCCGATGCGCTGGACTGGTGGTGTGGTTTTCCGATGGGCGCACCCCGTCATCCTCGGAGCTTCCGGTATCCAACCGAGTGAATCGGCGGAACTATTCCCCATGCTCCGGGTTGATGAGGCCGTAGGGCATGCGTCGCTACGAGGAAAGGAACGCGAAGTGCTCAAGAAGGCAATGGTCGCCGCCGCGACCGCCGCTTCTGTCGTGGGAATGGCGGTGGCGGCCGCGCCGCAGGCGCTTGCCATCGGCAACGACGACGGACCGACCATCGCGAATGGGAACGGGGCTGTGTCGTCGTTCGGCAACTCGGCGACGAAGGGCGACATGAGCCCGCAGCTCTCCCTGGTGCAGGGCTCGGTCAACAAGCCGTGCGTCGGTGTCCAGGACGTCGACGTCGCCGTCGACGCGCTCATCGGCGTCACCGCCCAGGACATCCCGGTTCTCTCGGACCACCTGCAGCAGCAGTGCTCCGACAACTCCACGAACGCCAAGCGTGACGGAGCGCTCTCCCACGTGCTGGAGGACATCTCCGTTCTCTCGGCCAACGGCGAAGGCTGAGCCGATTTCACCGGCCCGGGCGGCCCGCTGCATCGTCTGCGGGCCGCCCGGGCTTTTTCCGCGGTTGGGGGCGGAAAGACTCACCAGGGAGGGGTGCGATCGAGTGATTATCGCGCTTTCCGCGTTCTGCGGCATCCCAAAGTGTCTATTCCTCGTTCCGTGCCGCGACCGTTCACGTCGTGCTCACACGGTTCTGGCCGTCATTGGGGCATGACCCCAGAGAAGGGAACATCCATGAAGAAGACCGTTGCTGTCGTCACGGGCGCCATCCTGGCCCTGGGCATGGCCGGACCTGCCTTCGCCGACGCCGGTGCGGGGGCTGCTGCCGTCGGTTCCCCCGGTGTGCTGTCCGGCAACGTCATCCAGATCCCCATTCACGTGCCGATCAACGTGTGCGGGAACACGGTGAACATCCTCGCCCTGCTGAACCCGGCGTTCGGCAACGCCTGCAGCAACGGCGGCACCGCCAGTAAGTGACGGCGCGCACCACGCGCCAGCCACCGGCTGACCTTGGCCGGCCCCGGATCGTCTCGTCGTTCCGGGGCCGGCTTTCCACTTCTTCGAGCAGGAAGACCACGAGATTGCGACAGACTCTCAGCAAGCGCATGGCCGTGGCCGCGGTCGTGACCGGCGTGCTGTCCCTGTACGGCGGCTCCGCGCTCGCCGACTCCCGGGCGCAGGGTGCCGCGCAGTCTTCTCCCGGTGCGGTGTCCGCAAGCGTCACCGAGGCGCCGGCGAAGGCTCAGTCCGACGGCAACGGCGACTCCTCCACCTCCCCCGGCGGGGGCCCGGCGGATACCGGCAAGGCCGGTTCGCAGGACTCCCGGCACGGGGCTCCGGCGGACACCGGCGCCCACGAGGACCGACTCGCCCCCCAAATCACCCCCTCGACGTCCCCCACCAAGACCGAGCAGCCCACCCCGTCCGCCTACGGCGACGAGGAGACCACCTCGCCCGCCTACGGTGACGAGGAGACCACCTCGCCCGCCTACGGTGACGAGGAGACGACCCCGCCTGCCTACGGCGACGAGAAGACCACCTCACCTGCCTACGGCGGTGAGGAAACCACCGCGCCCGTTACCACTCCGCCTCCCTACGGCGGCGAGGAGACGACCCAGCCCGCGACCACCCCGCCTCCCTACGGTGGCGAGGAGACGACCCCGCCCGCGACCACCCCGCCTCCCTACGGTGGCGAGGAGACGACCCCGCCCGCGACCACCCCGCCCCCCTACGGCGGCGAGGAAACCACCCCGCCCCCCTATGGCGGCGAGGAGACCCCGCCCCCGCACGGCGGTGGCGAGCACCCCGGGCAGCCGCCCACGCTCCCGCACACCGGTGGGAACAGCCGGGCCATGATCGCGACGTCGGCCGCCAGTGCCGCGCTGATCGCGGCCGGCACGGTCCTGTACCGGCGAGGCCGGTCGGCCGGACACCGTTAGGCCCTCTCTTTCGGATCTTGCCGGCGTCGCGGGGTCTGGCACGTACATCTGCGGCGTTGTCGTCGGTCGCCGACGCTCCGCGTCGACTCCCTCCTCCGCCTTGCAGCTGCACGCACCAGACCCCGCTCGGGTCAGCAGAAAGGCACCGCCGTCCCAGGCCGACCTGATCCGAAAGAAAGGACCCAGCGCGCCGGGTGCCGGACCAAGCGTCCGGCACCCCGTCGCGACCGCTTCTCCGGCATCCGTCGCTCCCGGTTCCCGGTCTTCGCCCGAGCCCGCGCATTCGCCCGTGCGGGGGTCGGCAGGCTGCGAAAGCAGTATCCGAAGTGGCGCCATTCATATCTGTATGACTGAGTGTCAATAACCGGAAACGACTGGACAGCCGACGGTGAGTGGCGAGAGGAGCGGGCATGGCTCCGCAACAGCGCAAGGCCCGGCCCTGGCGGCCGGCCGTCATCGCGGCGTCAGCCGTCGTGTCGGTCGCCCTGGCGGTCGGCCCCGGCCTCACCGTGGCCCGGGGAGCGGCGAGCGCCGCCACCGCCCCCACCGCGCCCCCGACGACCGTGACGACCCCGGTCGGCTCGGCGGCTCCCACCGTCCCGGCCGCTCCGGCGGTCCCTTCGGCCTCGGCGGCCCCCACCCCGCCGTCCGGCCGTGTCCTTCCGCCTTTCGGTGCGTTCCTCGACTCCGGGGCCCCCGGCGTCGTGCGGATGGCCGAGTTGAGCCGGTGGCTCGGCGGGACCGAACTGAAGGTCGCCCACACCTATCTGCCCGGCGTGCACTGGAGCGATGTCGAGGGCTCGCCCGGCTTCCTGGACGTGTGGGCGGACTGGAGGCGCCGGCAGGCGGACCGGATGCTGGTGCTGAACGTGCCGATGCAGGAGCGCAACGAGGAGAACCTCACGGACGACCAGGTGCGGTTGCTGCTGCGGCAGGCCGCGACCGGCGTGTTCGACCATCACTTCAGGGCCCTGGCCGAGCGGCTGGTGGAGCTGAAGGTACCGGACACGGTGATCGTGCTCGGCTGGGAGATGAACGGCACCACCTACACCCACCGCTGCGGACCGGATCCGCAGGCGTGGAAGACGTACTGGAAGAGGATCGTGGCCACCATGCGCGCGGTTCCGGGCCAGAAGTTCCGGTTCGACTTCACGCCGAGCCGCGGCCGGGACGCGGTGCCGTGGACCGAGTGCTATCCCGGGGACGACACGGTCGACATCATCGGCATGGACACCTACGACCAGCCGAGCGGACTGTCGTTCGACGAGCAGGTGAAAGAGCCCTTCGGCCTCCAGCAGCAGGTGGATTTCGCGAAAGCCCACGGCAAGCCCATTTCCTACCCGGAATGGGGACTGTTCCGCAACGGCGACAACACCGAGTACATGCGGCGCATGCTCGCCTGGATCGACGAGCACAGACCGCTGTACAACACGTTGACCGACTACTGCCCGCACGGCGTGTGGCAGTGCTCGGCCAACCCCCGTGCGGCGCGGATCTACCGGGCCGCCCTGTACGGGCGCCCCGAGCAGCCGGTCACGACGCCCACACCCGTGCCGACACCCACACCCAAGCCGGTGCCCACCCCCACACCCACCCCCACGCCCGCACCGACCGGACCTCCGGCCGGCTGCTCGCCGCTGGACCTGGGCGACTGGGTGGAGTACTGGCTCGGCGGGAAGCTCTGCATCCGCTTCGACTGGTGGTCGCGCAGCCGCTAGGCCGCCCTCGGCAAGCCGGCCGGATCCGGACGGATCCGGCCGGCAGACCCTAGCCCCGCCTCCACTCCCGCCACCGCAGCAGTGCCTCCCTGCCGTGCTCTCGCGCGGCCACGTCGCACAGCGCGGCCGTCAGCAGCGGGGCGGTGCGCCGCCGCGCCATGAGCAGCCGCCGGTTGACGACCCGTTCGGGCCGCCAGTGGTGCTTGTACGGCTCGTCGCCGCGCAGCAGGCTCAGCGTGCGGGGCTCGCTGCCGCCGGTGTGCTCGGTGCAGGCGTCCAGCAGCATCACCGCCACGTCCACCTTCAGCTGCCGCAGGCTCGGATGGGCGCCGTAGAGGTACCCGCCGGCCAGGCCGCGCGAGACGAGGGTCAGGTCGACGGCCACCACCTCGTCACCGATCCGGAACTCGGTGACCGCCGCGTTCCCCGAACGCACCATCGGGCGCACCGCGCGCACCAGGTGCTGATGGAACCGGGGCCGCAGATGCTCGCCGGTCACCTTCCGGTCCTGCCACTGCAGCCGGTGCAGCTCCAGCAGCCGGCCGATCGCCGCGTCCACCTCCTCCGGGCCCACCGTCCGCCGCTGGACCCCCAGGGCGGCCAGCCTGCGCAGCTTCGCCCGCGCCCGCTGGGCGGCCTTGCCCGACGGCAGCCGGGCGATCAGCTCGTCCATGGGTACGGCGGGCAGCTCCAGGCACAACGAGTCGCTCACCGCGCGGCGGGGCCCGCGCCAGCGGTCGTAGACCCGTTCCACCGCTCCGCCCGGGCGCACCTCGCGGAAGTCGATCAGGGCCGAGCCGGCCGCGTCCGTGAGCGCCTCGGTGAGCGCGCCGGTCGCCCGCCCGGCGTCGTCGTCGTCCACCAGCACGTCGGCGTAGTCGGAGATCGTCCCGCCGAGCGGCACCAGCGCCGGCAGCGGACGGCGCACCAGCATCAGCGGCGCGGCGGCCACCAGCTCCCGTCCGGCGTGCACGACCAGCAGCCGAAGCCGCCCGGGCGCGCCGTACGACCGCCACCACGAGTGCAGCCAGGCGTGGTCCTGGAACGGTGTCGCGGCCGCGCACCGCGCGAAGAGCCGCCCCCAGGCGGGGGCCAGGGCGGCGAACCGCTCCTCGTCGGTGACGAGTTCGCTGAACAGTCCCGTGGCCCGGACCGGACGCGCGGTGCCCGCCGGGTACGTGGGGATCACAGCTGACCGTTCGCGTCGGCCGCGACGGCCGGACCGGGCACGGAGGCCGGCCGCGTGCCCTCCTCCTCCGTACGCCGCTTCGGCCGCACCAGCAGCGTGAGGGCGCCGAGCAGCCCGCCCGCGCTCGCACCGACCAGTCCGGTCACCGCGGCGGACGGCGAGGCGGGCGCGCTGGGTTTCACCGCGCGGGAGAACTGCAGGAGCCCGACGTGGGTGTCGGCCTTGGCGGCGTCGGCGTGGCGGATGAGCGCCCGGGCGACGGCGTTGGCCATGTCGGCGGCCTTGGCCGGGTGGGCGGAGGTGGCGGAGACGGCGACCATGGGCGCGTCCGGTGAGGTCGCGGTGCGCACGCTGTCGCGCAGGGTGCGCACCGGCACCCTGGCCCACGCCTGGGCGTCGCCGAGCACCGCCACCTGGGTGGCGACGCGGCCGTAGGCCTGTGCGAAGCCGAGCGCCGTGGCGGTGTCGGTCCTCTCTCCGGGTACGGCGACGACATAGCTGGTCGCCGTGTACTCCGGAGGCTTCAGCACGCCGTACCCGCCGCCCAGCAGCCCGCCCGCCAGGACCCCGGCCGCCACCAGCGACCAGGGCGGGAGCGCGCCGAGACGGGAGGTTCGACGGTGCGGCACGTGGTTCTCGGTCATGAAGGGCTGACTCCCTCGGGGGATCGGGACGGGGGGGCAGTGCGGGTGGACGCCGCCGTGTAGACGTCCATGAGCCGGGCGGCGCTGCGGGTGATGCAGTAGTGGCGAGCCGCCTCGGGCGCGGTGCGCGGGCCGCGCCCGGCGGCCCGGAGCCCGGCGAGCGCGCGGGCGTAGGCGTCGGCGTCGCACGGGACCCGCACCGCGTCCGGGGCGGCCCCGGGCGGCAGGTCCTGCAGGGCGGGGCAGGAGGTGTAGCGCACCGGCAGCCCGGCGGCCAGGGCCTCCACCACCGCCAGCCCGAACGCCTCCTCGGGGGAGGGCGAGGCCAGCACGTCCATCGCCGAGGCCAGCGCGGGCAGGTCGGGCCCCGCCGAGCCGTCGGGCAGGTACGGCCGCTCGCCGGCGAACAGCACCCGGTCGGCGACCCCCGCCGCACGCGCGGCCCGCCGCAGCGCGGGCTCCTGCGAGCCGCCGCCGACCAGCAGCAGCCGGCAGTCGGCGGGCAGCCGGGCGAGGGCGTGGATCAGGACGTCGAAGCGTTTGCCGGGGGCGAGCCGCCCGATGCCGCCGATGACGAACGCGTCGGCGGGCAGCCCGAGCCGGGCGCGGGTGCGCCCGCGGGCGTCCGCGTCGAAGGCGAACCGCGCCAGGTCGATGCCGTTGGGGACGACCGCGATGCGCGGCTCCGGCACCCCCCAGCGGGCGAGCCGGCCGGCGACCGTGGGGGAGACGGCGACGGTGTACCGGCCCAGCCGCTCGCCCAGCAGATACAGGGCGCGGACCCCCGCGGTGAGCGGCCGGCCCTCCATCTGCGCGTCACCGAGGGAGTGTTCGGTGGCCACGACCGCGCGGACCCCGGCCAGCCGGGCGGCGATCCTGCCGTACAGGCAGGCCCGGTACAGATGGGTGTGCACGAGGTCGTACCGGCCGCGCCGGATGTGCCGGGCCAGCCTGGGCAGCGCGGCCAGGTCGCGGTTCCCGGCCATCCCGAGGTGGGTCACGGGCACCCCGTCGGCCGCCAGCCCGTCGGCCACCGGACCGGGGTTGGTCAGCGTCACCACCTCGCACGCGACCGGCAGGTGCCGCAACAGCAGCCGCAGTTGCTGCTCGGCGCCGCCCACGCCGAGCCCGGTGATGATGTGCAGGGCCTTCACCGCAACCCCGCCACGGGCCGCCGGCGCAGCCGGTGCAGCCGGTACTTCAGGAACAGGCGTACGGCGGTGTCGTTCTGCCCGACGTACACGCGGGGCAGGACGTGCGGACCGGTCAGCTCCCCGGGGTCGATGGCACAGGCGTAGGCGTAACCGGCCTCCCGCACGGCCTGCACGGCGCGCCGGTCGACCGTCCCGTACGGATAGCAGAACCCGGTGACCGGAGCGCCCGTCAGTTCCTCCAGCGCCACGCGGCTCTCGGCGACCTCGGCCTTCAGGCGGCGGTCGTCGGCCCGGGTGAGATCGACGTGGGTGAGGCCGTGCGAGCCGATCTCCATGCCCGCGGCGGCGGCCCGCCGGATGCCGTCGCCCGTGAGCAGCGGCTTGCGCGGGCCGAGCGGATCCCAGGCGTTGTCACCGCCGAGCCGGCCCGGCAGCACGAACAGCGTGGCCGTGCACCCCCGTTCGGCCAGCAGCGGCAGGGCGTTGTCGAGGAAGTCGGCGTACCCGTCGTCGAAGGTGAGCGCCACCAGGTCCTGCCCGTCGCCGCGGGCCCGGGCGGCGAGCAGCTCGGTGACCGACACCCCGCGCAGCCCACGCCGGCGCAGCCAGCGCAGCTGCCGGTCCAGCCGGTCCGGGGTGACCGTGACGTGGTACGGGTCGTCGGAGCGGTCGCCGACCGAGTGGTACATGGCGATCCACGGGACCGGGCCCGAGGCGGGGCGCCGGGCGGGGGCCGGGGACTCAACGGAGGACGGCATGGGCGAGCTTTCGGGTGAGGGAGCGTACGGAACGGAGTGCGGGTGCGAAGCCCTGGGCGCCCAACGCCCGGCCGAGCAGGACGAACACGACGGTCACCGTGGCACCCCCGGCGGCCAGCCCGGCGAGCGGATCCGACGGCACGCCCGCGACGAAGGCGCCGGCCACAGCGGCCACGGCCGCCGCCCGCAGCGGCCGGCTCAGCTCCTGCAGCACCGGCCCGGTCCGGATGGGCACACTGCGGCGCCGCATCCCGGCGAGGAGCAGCACCGCGGTGAGGCTGATGCCGGCGGCGTTGGCCGCCGCGATGCCGGTGACCCCCCAGGAAGCGAGCGTCCAGGCGCCGATCCAGGAGGTCGCGATGATGCCCGCGGTCATCGCGGCCACCGGATACCAGGAGGCGCGGCCCGCGGAGAAGTAGGAGCGCACCAGGACGCCGGTCAGGGTCTGGCCGAGCAGGCCGATCGCGTAGACGCGCATCACACCGGCGGTCGCCGCGGTGTCCTGCGCCGTGAACGCGCCCCGCTGGAACAGCAGCCCGATCAGCTGCGGGGCGCAGGCCACGACCGCGGCCGCGCCCAGCAGCACCAGGCAGCCGGCCAGCGCCAGGTCCTGCTCCACCCGGTTCCGGGCCCGCTCGGTGTCGCCGTCGGCGAGCGCCCGCGCCACCACCGGGAAGGTCACCGTGCACAGCATCATCGACAGCGTCATCGGGATCTGCGCGACCTTCTGGGCGTAGTTCAGGTGCGAGATGGCCCCGGCCGGCAGCTCCGAGGCGAGGAACCGCTCGATCAGCACCTGCGACTGCCGGCACAGCGCGAACAGCAGCACGGTGGCCAGCAGCGGCACGTCCAGGGGCTGCGCCCCGGCGGCGGCCCTGGCCTCCGTCCCGCTGATCCGGCGGCGGCGCAACTGCCGTACCAGGGAGGGGAGCTGGACCGCCACCATGAGACAGCCGCCGGCCGCCACGCCGAACGCGGCCGACCGTACGCCCCAGCGGCCGCCGAGCACATGCATCGCCGTGATGATGCCGGCGTTGTACGCCAGGTAGATCGCCGCCGGGGCCAGGAAGCGGCGGTGTGCCCGGAGGGCCGCGCTGGCGTACCCGGCAAGGCCGAAACTGAGCACACAGGTCGCCGTGAGCCGGGTGCAGTCCACGGCGACGCCCGGGTCGGGCAGGCCCGGCGCGAGCACGGCGACGAACTGCGGGGCGGCCAGGCCGAGCAGGGCGCCGATCGCCGTGAACCCCAGGGCCAGCCGGGGCAGGGTGCCGGCCACCAGCGACCGCACCGGATCCCCTGGTTCGCCCCGCGCGCGGCGGGCCAGGGCCATGCTGAACGCCGGGATCAGCGCGAAGGCCAGCCCGTCCTCGATCAGCAGCGTGGCCGCGAACTCCGGCACGGTCCAGGCGACCAGGAAGGCGTCCGTGTCCCGCCCGGCCCCGAACAGCCGGGCCAGTGACTGGTCCCGCACCAGCCCGAGCAGTGCCGCCGCGATGGACAGGGAGGCGGTGACGAGGGTGGCGTGCGCGAGGAAGCGCCGGGTGGGCGGGCCGGGTTCGGGAGCCGGCGGGGCCGGGACGGGTTCCGGGGCCGGGGCATGGGGGGTCGGGGTCGGTGCGGGAACGGGGTCGAGGAGCGGTGTCATGGGGGCCGGGGTCGGGGGCGTCGCGGGCGGGGCGGGGCGGGCCGGGGGGCGGGTGTGGCCCGCTCCGGTGGTGGCGGGCCCGGCCGAGGGGGGTTCGGCCGACCGGGCCACCGGCAGGGTGACCCCGCCGGCCCCGGGTCTGGCGTCCACCGCCGGCCGGTGCGCCGTACCGGGCTGGGGCCGGGCGTCCACCGTGGGTCCGTGTGCCGTACCGGGCTGGGGCCCCGGCGCTCCGCCGGTTCTGTGGCGTGTCACGTCGTCCGCCTCCGGTTTCGGCGGGGCAGCGCGGACGCCTGGCAGTCGACTGCACGGTGAAGTGCGACCGCATGGCGGTGCTGGCCAGGGGGGCGTGCCGGTTGTCGGCGTCGGCTTCGCCGGGTGATCGTCATCGCAGGGCCGCCTCCCCCGCCGCCCCGTCCCGCGCGGTGGGTACGACGGCGACGCCACCGGGGACCACCCGGTCGGCGCCGACCAGCGCCCACCAGGCGACCAGGCCGAAGCAGACCGCCATCAGAACGGTCGTCGGGCCGCCGATGTCGGCGTAGGCGAAGTCCACGAGCTGCCAGACGAGCAGGCCGCAGGCGACGAGCGCGCAGTCCAGGCCGCGGCCGCCCACCGCGCGGGTCCGCCGCAGGCCGCGCAGCCCGCACACCAGCAGGGCGAGCCAGGAGCCAGCGAGGCACACCAGCCCGAGCAGGCCCTGTTCGCTCAGCACCAGCAGGTACATGTTGTGCGGTGAGAGCAGCGGCTGCCGGTGGTAGGCGGCGCCCGCGCCCGCGATGTCGCTGCCCGAGGACAGCGCGAGCGAGGCGTGCCCGTCACGGTACTCGGGGAAGCCCTTCAGACCGACACCGGTCAGCGGGCGGTCGCGCCACATGTCGGTGGCCGCGGCCCACATCGTGTACCGGTCGGTGACCGACTGGTCGGGCGCGTCGGTGACCTGGCTGATGCTGTCCAGCCGCTCCTGGAGCATCGCCGTCCCCACTCCGAACCCGCCGACCAGCACCACACCCGCGGCTACCACGGCCGCTCCCGCCATCAGCGCCCGGCGCGGCCCGGCCAGGACCAGCTGGACGGCGAGGGTGACAGCGGTCGCGATCCAGGCGCCCCGGCTGAAGGACAGGGCGAGCGGAACCGCGAGGGCGAGCGCGCAGCTGACGGCGAGCGTCCGCTCCCGCCCCCCGGACCGGCCGAGCGCCAGGCCCACCGCGCACACCAGTCCGAAGGCCACCACCGTCGCCATGCCCATCACGTCGGTCGCCCCGAAGGTGCCGACCGCGCGGATGTCCTGGCCCTGGTAGGAGGCGCCCGTGCCGGTGGCGTACTGGTGCACGCCGACCACCCCCTGCCACCCCGCGAGGGCCACCACCGACCAGGCCAGCAGCCGGAAGTCGGCCCGGTCGCGGACGAGGAGCGCGACGGCGGCCGGCACGAGGACGAAGAGCTGGAGGTAACGGCCGAGCCCGGTGAGCCCGGCGCCCGGCGACACCGCGTGCGCGGCGGCCAGCGCGACACCGGCCACCGGCAGCCCGAGGACCAGTGCGGCGACGGCGGTGAGCGGGCGGCGGCGCGCGCGCAGCAGCCGTACCGCGCAGAACAGGACGACCACTGCGGACAGCACGTCGGCGGCACCCGCGCCGCTCTCGTCGGCGGGGGCGACCGGCAGCGCGAGCAGGGCGACCACGGCCGCCACCGGCAGCACCGGGGATCGTGCGGCGCGCCGGAACGCCGGGGTGAGGGCCATCCGTCAGCTCCCTGTGGATCGTACGAGCGCGGCGGCGGTGCGCAGCAGGATGCAGACGTCCTGCCACAGCGACCAGTTGTCGATGTAGGCGTTGTCGAAGCGGGCCCGGTCCTCGATCGAGGTGTCGCCGCGCAGCCCGTTGATCTGGGCGAGCCCGGTGATCCCGGTCTGCACCCGGTGGCGGGCCGCGTAGCCCGGGTAGGTCTCGCTGAACTGGGCGACGAAGTAGGGCCGTTCGGGGCGCGGGCCGACCAGGCTCATGTCACCCCGCACGACGTTCCACAACTGGAGCAGCTCGTCCAGCGAGGTCTGCCGCAGGAACCGGCAGAAGGGGCTCATCTTCCGCTCACCGGCCACGCTCCACCGGGTGGCGGCCTCGTGCTCGTCGGTCGGACGGTGGGTACGGAACTTCAGCAGGGTGAAGGGCCGGCCGTCCTTGCCGATGCGCTCCTGCCGGAACACCACCCCCGGTCCGTCGGTGAGCCGCAGGACCACCGCGCACCCCAGCAGCACCGGGCTGACCAGCAACAGCAGCGTGCCGGACACCGCGATGTCCAGCAGCCGCTTGCCCACGCTCGTCCGCCGTCCCGCGCCCAGGTCCAGGCGGCGCACGGCGAACCCGGCGAGCTGGTCGCGCCTCTCGTACGCCGGGCTCTCCGGGTCCACCTCCCACAGCGCGCACCCGGAGTCGGCCAGGGCCCGCAGCAGCGGCCCCTTCTCGGTACGCACGGCCGGGTGGACGGTCAGGGCGACCCGCACCCCGTTCTGGATCAGCGCCCGCTCCACCTCCTCGCCGGTGGTCAGCACCGGCAGCCCGCCTGCGTCGTCCGGGCGTTCCGCGACCACGCCCACCGGGCGCACTCCACACCCCGGCTGCCGCAGCAGCGCGGCCGCCACCCGCCGGGCGGTCGCCGCCGGCCCGATCACCAGGGCGGGACGCGGCCGGCGGCGCAGGGCCACCCGGCGCCGCCAGTGCACCGCGCCCCGCCCCGCCCCGGCCGCCGCCGCGTGCAGCGCGCAGCCCAGCAGCAGGGCGGAAGCGGTGAGGACGTGCCCCGGGTCGTAGGCTGCGAGCAGCGCGGCCAGACCCAGCCAGACCACCGCGATCCGTCCGCAGAGCGCGGGCAGTTCGTCGAGTACGCCGGACACCGGCCGTGCGGAGTGCGGGCGCAGCAGCAGCGTGCCGGACACCAGCACGGCGGCGGGCAGCGGCCGGCGGGCGACCTCGTCGAGCGCGCCCCCGCCCACCGCCGCGGCGAACAGGTCGGCGGCGAGCAGCGGAAGCGGCGAGGCGGGCCGCAGGGGCGGACGCCGCAGCGGGGACCGGAAGCCGCCCTCCGAGCGGGCCGGCAGGACGGAGACGGGCGCGAATCCGTGGTCCCATGGCTGCGCGCCGGGGGAGGGGACGGTGCTTTCCGCGGTCACGGGTGGATGGACTCCCTGCACTCGGAGGGTACGAGCTGGGCTGCTCCGCCGGCCGCCGCCCGGGCGCCGCGGCCGGTGCGGGCGGCGCCGAGGAGGGTGCGGTACAGGGCCGCGAAGCGTTCGGCGGTGAGGTTCACGTCGTGCGTGGACAGCACGTGCCGACGGCCCTGCTCGCCGAGTGCCGCGCGCAGCGGCGGATCGGCCAGCAGCCGGGTGACCGCCGTGGCCAGCGCCGCAGGGTCCTCCGGCGGTACCAGGCAGTGCGCGGCGAGCGCGGCCGGCAGGCTCTCCCGGGCGCCGTCGACGTCGGTGAGCACGACGGGGGTCCCGCAGCCCAGTGCCTCCAGCGGGGCGAGGGCCATGCCCTCCCAGCGCGAGGGCAGCACCACCAGGGAGGCGGCCCGGTACCAGGGCACCGGGTCGGGGACCGCGCCGGTGAAGTGCACGGAGGGGGGCGCCTGTCGCCGTAAGGCTGCGTGGTCGGGTCCGTCGCCGACGAGCACGAGCCGCGCCCCTGGCAGCACGCCGAGGACCTCCTCCCACGCCCGCAGCAGTACGTCCTGGCCCTTCTGGCGGCAGAGGCGGCCCACGCACACGACGAGGGGGCGGTGCGCGCCGTCGGCCGGGGCCGGTCCCGGCGGGGATTCGTCGTCGGCGGCTCCCGGCGGGGAGGAGGGGCCCGAGGTGCGGCCGGGCGCGGCCGGTGAGAAGCGGGTCGTGTCGATGCCGTTGGGGATGACCGAGTACGTCGCGCGCACCCCGGCGCGCAGGCCGGTCGCACGCTCCGCCTCGCTGACGCACACCACCCGGTGGGCCCAGCGCGCCGCCCGGCGTTCCCAGTGCAGGGCGAGCGCCGCGGTGACGCCGCCGACGGCCTCGAAGGACCAGGCGTGCGGCTGGAACACGGTCGGCAGGCGTCCGCGGACGGCGAGCCGCGCGGCCAGTCCCGCCTTGGCGCTGTGCGCGTGCACCAGTTCGGGCCGTACCTCGTCGACCAGGCGTGCGAGCCGCCGCACCTCGCCCGGCAGACCGGGTCCCGGGGACCGGTCGGCACGCCAGTGCCGGACGTCGGCGCCGAGTTCCCGCAGGCCGGCGGCGAGTGCGCCGCCGGGACAGGCCGCCGTGACCCTCAGGCCCGCCGCGAGCTGAGCCCGTGCCAGGTCGAGCACGACCCGGGCGACGCCGCCGTCGACGGGTTGCGCGAGGTGCAGGACCCGGGGCCGGACGTCGGGGGCTGACTGGTGCATGCGCGGAATACCTCGCTCAGGGGAGCGCTCGGGACTGCGGTCGTGAACGCGCCTCCTACTCCCGGGCATCCACGGCGGCGAAGAGCCCGCCGGCCCATGCCGCGTCCGCGTGGGAAACGAGCCGGAAGCCCGGCTGGTCACCGCCGCGCCGCAGAGCCCGGCCGAGATCGAACACGTCGGAGTCGTAGCCGAGCGTGTTGGCGTAGGCCGGAACCCGCCGTGCGGGCACGTCACCCGGTTCGCTGATCGTGGAGTTGAGTACGTCGTCCGGAGGATTGACAGCGTCGCGCAGTGCGACGGGCGTACGCCGGGGGCCGAGGGAGAGCGTGAGCGTCTCGCCCGCGCTGCCCCGCTCACCGCCGTACGCCACCAGGCCGACGCGTCCGCTCGCCCCCGCCGGTACGCGCATCCCGGCGAGCCGGACGTCGACGGGGGAGTCCAGTGCCGCGAAGCCGTCCCAGAGGGCCAGCTCGCGCAGCGGTTCCGCGGGGTTCTCATACGCCACCACCAGGGTCCAGCCGCCGCACGCCCCGGCCGCCGGGCTCCCCGTGGCGCTGCCGGCCCGCGCGACGGTGTACAGCCCCGAACCACTCTCCCGTACCAGTCGGGTGACGTCGGCCGAGGCCTGGAAGGCGTCCGTCTCGTCGGACCGGCGGCTCTCCAGCGTGTCGGCCCGAACCTCCTGGTACGCGCCGCCCGGCCCGGCGATCAGCACCCGCCCGCCGTCGCGCGCCGGCTCCCGGCCGCCTGCGGGCGATGCGCCGCCCCAGTACAGCCGGGCGTACGTCACCCGCCCGCCCTCGGGGACGCGGACCTCGGCCCGCGAGGAGTCGTAGGTGCGGGGGTCGTCGTCGACATCGATGTAGCGCGTGCCGAAGTCGCCGTTCACCGCGGTCCGTCCGGCCCGCAGCGCCTGGCACGCGGACGTCTCCGGCGCGCCGCAGCCCAGCCAGGTGTTCGCCGCGCGGACGAAGCCGCCGTGCTGCAGGGCGTGGTGGCGCTCGGTGAGGGCCGCGTGTGCCGCGGCCCCCGGGGCGGGGAGGACGGCGAGGGCGGTGGAGGCGAGGGCGCCCGCCGTTGTACGCAGCAGCGGACCGAGGAACTTGCGCATGACCGGCGGTGCCCTTTCGCACGTACGGGAGATGTCCGCAACGCTTGCTTACATGCCTACTAATACGGACAAAGGCGATAAATGTGGTGGAAAGGTGAAGTGGCCCGTCCGTATGTCACCCCTTTGGCGGCAGAACCCCCGGCAGCGCCGCGCGTTGACACTGCGCCGGGCATCCGCTCGGATGTTTGTGTCGATCCCAAGGAGCACCTCTCCATGTCGCGTATCGCGAAGGGCCTGGTTCTGACCTCCGCCGCCGTCGCGGCCGTCGCCGGCGGTGCCGGTATGGCCTCCGCCGACGCCGGTGCCGACGCCGTCGCCGCCAACTCGCCGGGCGTGCTGTCGGGCAACGTCATCCAGGTCCCGATCCACGTTCCGATCAACGTGTGCGGGAACACCGTGGACGTCATCGCCCTGCTCAACCCCGCATTCGGCAACGTCTGCGTCAACGACTGACGTCGGGGCAACGTCGACGACGGACGTCGAGGCAACGACTGACGTCGGGACGCCACCCTTCGGCCGGCCGCCCGACCCGCGATGATGCGCGGGGCGGGCGGCCGGTTCTGCGTTCCGCCGAACGGATCACGCGCCGTACGCGAGCGGTTGCGACGGGCAACCGGTGAGCCGACGGTGGGCTCAGGCCCTCTCTTTCGGATCAGGTCGGCTCGGGGCGGCGGTGCCTTTCGGCCGACCGACTCCGGCCGGATCCGAGAGAGAGGACCCAGGTCCCACCGCTCACCGAAAGGAACGCCCATGCGTGATCTGCCCGCCCGGCGCCTCGCGTCCACCGTCCTGTGCGCGTCCGTGCTCGTCGGCATCACCGGTCCGGCCGCCGTCGCCGCCGACACGGCCCGGGAGCACGACCGTACCGCCTCCCCGGCGCCTGGCCGGGAAGCGGAGAAGGAGAAACTGCTCGCTCAGGTCAGGGCCCTCGGCAGCGCCGGTTCCGTCCTCGATCCGGTCGTCGACCTGCTCAACCGGTCGCTGGAGCAGGGCCGGCTCCCCGCCGACGAGGCCAAACGGCTGGGGGAGGCGGCGAAGCAGGCGATCCGCAAGGCCGCCGCCGACCCGGAGCCCATCGCTGCCACGGCGCAGCCGACGGCCCCGGCCCAGACGACCGCCCCCGCGCGTCCGACGACTCCACCCCAGTCGTCGACGGCGCCCACCGGGCCGGCGGCGTCCGTGCCGCCCGCGGCGGCCACTCCGTCGAAGCCCGCGGCTTCCGCGTCCCCGACCGCCTCCGCCAGGCCCAGCGCACCCCACACGCCCACCGCGCCGGCGAAGCCCGCGAACCCGACCGCTTCGGCCAAGCCGACCACCCCGGCCTCCCCGTCGGCCCCCGCCAGTCCCGCGAACCCGACCACGGCCGCCTCCCCGTCGGCCCCCGCGTCCCCGTCCGCCTCCACCCCTCCCGCGGTCTCCACCCTCCCGGCGGCCCTCGGCCCGCGGGCGGCCATCCGGCACGCGGGCGTCGTCAACCCGCCCTCGTCCCGTGACCTCGCCGACGACGCGCTCTCCGCCCTGCAGACCGCGGTGGACAACCTGGTGAAGGCGGTCACCGGGCAGCTCGACCAGATCCTGACGTCGGTCGGCGACGTCGTATCGGGCCTGGTCGACCTGCTGGGGGTGACCCTCCTCGGCACGGACATGCCCGCTCCCAGCATCGCGTCCCTGCCCTCGCTGCCCCCGCTGCCCACCCTCCCCGCGGCGTGACCCGGCCGACGACCGGCGGAAACGCGTGGTTTCCGGTGGCCGCACGGCAATTTCATATGTCTTCTCGATGCGGAGTTTCCGGCCCGGCCGGACATCGTTAGGCACGGCGTCAGAAGTCCCTGGGTGACATGAGTCGCCGACGAAAGGAACACGATGAAGTCCCTCAAGGCCGCCGCCGTAGTCGCCGGTTCCGTGGCCCTTGCCGGCGCCGCCGCACCCGCGTTCGCCTACGACTCCCACCACCTGCCGCCGATGAGCGTCAACGGCGCGCTCACCCACCTCGTGGACGAGCCGCCCACGGTGAAGGACCTGATGCCGCTCCAGCACCAGTCGGACGCGCTCGACACCGAGAACAAGGGCTCCGTGCTGGGGAACGTCAAGGACGCCACCACGGCCCTCAACCACCGGCCGCTGCTCGGTGGTCTGCCCCTGAAGCGCTGACGCCCTCCGCCCCCGGGCCGGTCCCGCAGCCACGCGGAACCGGCCCTCGGCGTGTGAACGGACGGAATCCCCCGATCGTGTGGAGCGGCCCCCAGCGCTGCTCCGTACGGGTGAGAAGCCGCCGGGCCGCACCACGGCCCGTCGATATGGTCGCGCGGTGACCTCACTATCCAGCGAAACCCGCCCCTTCCGCGGCGCCGACCTCGGCACGCTCGCCCTGCTCGCCTGGATGGCCAGGAACGAACAGGGCGAGGGCAGCACCCCCTGCCTGCTCGCCTGCTCCCTGGGGGACGGGCCGGGCGGACCGGAGGGCGCGTCCGCGGCCGCGGCGCGGCTCCTGGACGAGATGCGGCTCCCGGTGGGCGGTCCTCCCGTCGACGGGATCAACGGGCCGAGCCTGAAGGTCGGCATGCTGGTCGTCGCCGGCCAGATCGTCCTGCAGATGCCGAACGTCACCACGCAGGTCACGCCGCCGGCGGAGTGGCTGGCGGCGGTCGAGAAACTCGGCTACGCCTACTTCATGTTCACCACGCGCGTCTGCCCCACGACCGGCCCCCGCCAGCCGGTCGCGGGCGCGGAACTCGGCGCGTTCGCGGGGGCCCCGGAGACGACGAACGCCGCAGCGCACGTCTACCTGCCCGCCCGCAGACTGCGCGCCTGACGCGCCGGTCGCAGGGGCGGCGGCAGGGGGCCCGTCCTGCCGCCCGCCCGCACCGGCGCCCCGGCCCGCTCGTTTCCTCCGGGCCGACTATTACGGCATCCGGGGGAATTGCGAAATGAAGGCGTTTTCCGCTCGTTACGCGGTACGGACCCCCGAACCCCGCCTCCTGAAAAGGACCGTACCTGACATGAAGCCGACCACCCGAGGAACCCTTGCCGTCGTCGTCACGGGCGTCGCGGCCACCGTGGGTGCCGCAGTCCCCGCAGCCGCGTCCGGCACGGTCCCCGTCCCGGTGCCCCTGGCCGGCGTCTCCCAGCCGCTCGGCGTGGACGCGCCCAGGCTCGGTGCCGAACTGCCGTTGCTGAGGACCGGCGCCCCCGAAGGGCCCCGGTACGTCACGGGCCGGCTCCTCCCCGACCGGACCGTGCCCCGGCTGCCGGTGAGCGGGGGGCTGCCCGGCGCGGACGCCAGGGCCCCGCTGCCGCACCTCCTGGACGACGGCTCCGACCACCTCGACGTGGACTCGCCCACCGGCGACCTGCGGGCCCTCACCCCCGGTCTGTCCCTGGACCTCCCCCTGTCCGCACCCCGGGCAGCCGGCCACGGCCTGCCGGCCGCCAAGGCCCCGCACGCCGCCGTCCTCCCCCCGGCGCTGCGGACCGTCGTGGACGGCAACGTGGGGACGGGCCCGGGACGGTAGCCGGGCACGACCCTGCCCGCCGTTCGGACCCTTGCCGGTGACCCCGCGCCCCCTCGACCGGTTAGCCGGTACGGACATCGCAACCGCAGGAGGAGCGAACATGGTCGTCGGCGTGGACGGAGTAGGGGTCGGTGCGGAGCCGGGAGCCGGGGCGCGGAGCACCAGACCGTCCCGGAGGGAGATGGCGCGGGGGCTGCTGGCCTCCGCCACCGCGGTGGCGCTGGCGCCGCTCGCCGTCGCCTCCCGGCCCGCGCCCCCGGCCGGAGGCCCCGGCGTCGATGAACCAGCCGGCCGCCGGGGCTCCTTCGGGGAGACCTACCGGGGCCGCCACATCCGCGGTGTCCTGGTGCCCGCCGAAGGGGGCCAGGAGGCCCACGGCGAGTGGCGGATCACCGTCGACGGCCACCCGCTGCACCTGATGCGCCGGGCCGACGGGAGCTGGCTGAGCATGGTCGACCACTACACGTCGTACCGGACACCGCTGGAGGCGACCCGGGCGGCCGTGGACGAGATCGGGCCCGGCCGGCAGCTGCGCGACCTCGCGCCGGGCCGGCTCACCGGCGGGCACCCGGAAGGGCCCGGGCACATGGGGGGACCGCATGGCGTACGTGCGTAAGGACGTCAGCACCCTCACCGCGAGCGAGCGCCGGCGGTTCGTCAACGCGCTGCTCGCCCTCAAACGGCGCGGCGAGTACGACGAGTTCGTGCGCATGCACATCGCCTTCTACACCGCCGACGGCGAGGACGGACTGCGCACGGCCCACATGGCGCCGTCCTTCCTGCCCTGGCACCGCAGGTTCCTGCTGGAACTGGAACGGGCGCTGCGCCGGATGGACTCCTCGGTGACGGTGCCGTACTGGGACTGGACCCGGGACCGTACGACGACCTCCGTGCCGTGGACGAAGGACCTGCTCGGCGGGAACGGGCGGCGCTCCGACCGGCAGGTGACGACCGGGCCGTTCGCCTACGCGGCGGGTCACTGGACGATCAAGGAGGGCGTCACCGACGGCCGTTACCTCACCCGGGACCTCGGCCGCCGGGCCGCCCCCCTCCGCCTGCCCACCCGCGGCGAGCTGCAGTCGGCCCTGAACGACCCCGTCTACGACGCCTGGCCCTGGGACTCGACCGTCCGCAAGGGCTTCCGCAACAAGCTGGAGGGCTGGGGGGCCGGCACCGGCAGCGGCTCCTGGAAGAACCACAACCGGGTGCACCGCTGGGTCGGCGGTGCGATGCTCGGCGGCGCGTCCGTCAACGACCCGGTGTTCTGGCTGCACCACGCCTTCCTCGACCTGCAGTGGTACCGCTGGCAGCGGGCCCACCGCAGCCACCGCTACCTCCCGGCCGAGCCGCCCGGCGGCGCACAGCACCGGCGGGTCGTCGCCCGGCACGAGAAGCTGCCGCCGTGGGACGAGACACCGGACCAGTTGGAGGACATGAGCCGGATCTACCGGTACGCGTGAACGGCCGGTACGCGTGCGCACGGGCCCGCGTACCGGCCACGGACACGACAAGAGCCCCGGCCTTCGCAGCGCCGGGGCTCTTGCCTGGAAGTGCCGGTCTGCTCAGTTGCCGTAGCCGCCGGGGCCGGGGGTGCCCACCTTGCCGGAGTGGCCGCTTTCGTTGACGCAGGCGTTGCCGAACGCCGGGTTCAGCGCGGCGATGACGTTCACGGTGTTCCCGCAGACGTTGACGGGGATGTGCACCGGGACCTGGATCACGTTGCCGGACAGCACGCCGGGCGAACCGACGGCGGCAGCCTCGGCGCCCGCGTCGGCCAGGGCCAGTCCGGCCCCGCTGAACACCACGGCACCGGTGCCGAGAGCGACACCGGCTGCCTTCGCGATGCGAGACATCACGATCTCCTTCTGTAGCTCGGAAAAAAGCACGACGGCAATCCAGCCGCCGCACTCCCCGTTCAACGGCGGCACCCGAGGCTGGTCACGGTGATCAGCTCGGAATCACTCGTTTAACGGGCAGACAGCGGCCGTCGGTGCCAAGGAGCGGCGGGGCGGTGTGGAGCGGCGGGGCGGCAGGGAGTGGCGGGGCGGCGGGCAGTGGCCGGGCGGCGGGGGTCGGTGTGTTCCGGCGAGGGGGTCCTGCGGACGTGTGCGGTGCGGTGGGGTGCGGTGCGGTTGCCGGGCGGGGGTGTGCCGGGCTGTCGGGCCTTGCCGCCGCCGTGAGGGCAGCCGCCGTCAGGGCAGCCGTCGTACGGGTGCCCCTGCCAGATAGGCCTGGATGTCCTCGACGGCCTGGCCGTAGTACGTCGTGTAGTTGGCGTGGGAGACGTAGCCGAGGTGGGGTGTGGCGAGGAGGCGGGGCGCGGTGCGCATCGGATGGTCGGCGGGCAGCGGCTCGGTGTCGAAGACGTCGACGCCCGCACCGGCGATCCGCCCCTCGTGCAGCGCGGCCAGCAGCGCGTCCTGGTCGACGATCGCGGCGCGCGAGGTGTTGACCAGATAGGCGCTCGGCTTCATCAGGGCGAGTTCGGCGGCACCGAGGAGGCCGCGGGTGCGGTCGCCGAGGGCGAGATGGACGGACACGAAGTCGCTCTCCCGCAGCAACTCCTCCTTGGAAGCGGCGAGTTCGACACCCACCTCCTCGGTGCGCTCCTTGGTGAGATGCCGGCTCCACGCGCTGACGCGCATACCGAAGGCGAGCCCGACCCGGGCGACCCGGCCGCCGATCTTCCCCAGTCCGAGCAGGCCCAGCCGGCGCCCGTGCAGATCGGCTCCGACGGTCGACTGCCAGGGGCCGCCCGCGCGCAGGGCGTTGCTCTCCTGGACGACCCCGCGGGCGAGACCGAGCAACAGGGCCCAGGTCAGCTCGACCGGCGGGGTGCTGGAACTCGCCGTACCGCACACGGTGACCCCGTGCGCCTCGGCGGCGGCGTAGTCGATGACGCTGTTGCGCATCCCGGAGGCGATCAGCAGCTTCAGCCGGGGGAGCCGGGCGATCAAGGAGCCGGGGAAGGGGACGCGTTCGCGCAGGGTGACGATGATGTCGTAGCCGGCGAGCGCCTCCGCGAGCGCGTCCTCCCCGTCGAGGTGCTCGCGCAGCGCGACGACCTCCACCCGCTCCTCGACCGCCGACCAGTCGGCCAACTCGGTTGCCACACCCTGGAAGTCGTCCAGCACAGCACAGCGAAGTCGCACGTCGTCTCCCCTCCGGGGCGACTGTACCGACCTCCCGATCCCGCTTGTGGGCCGAGGGTCACGAGGGCGGCCTTCAGCGCGGCTGCCGCCTTGTCCAGGCCGACCATCCCCACCGCACGAGAGCACCCACCCCGAGGGCGACGAGGACCGCTCCCCAGTCGATGACATGGGGAAGCCCGGGAAAGAAGGCGAAGAACGCCAAAGTGCCCAGAAGCCCCCCGACGAACCCGACAGCCCCTACCCACGGCCGCGCTGCCCATCGGTGGGTGCGGTCCCCCGATTCCTGCTGACCGGTCATGGACAACCTCACTTGGTGATGTGGTGGCACTGGCTCACGCGGCGCACCCCGTTGACGTAGAGGTGAGCGCACGTCTTGCCGTAACGAGGCAGTGTCTGCGGAGAGTTGTTCCGCATGGGGTCGATCTTGCACTCGCTGTGCGTCCTGCCCCGTGACGTGCGGTAGGTCCGGTTGTCGGTGTCGGCGTAGGTGAAGTCGATACGCCAGTTGCAGAAGCCGCTGCCGAGCGCCGCGACGAAGGCACAGTCGACACCGGCGTTCTGATAGGTGATCTTCCTGCCGCTGCCGCGGACGATGTGGGTGAACATGCAGCCGGTCGGCACCTTCACCGTCATCCCGCCCACGCTGTACTCGAACGTACGCACCGGTGTCGAGCCGACGGCGGTGGCGTGTGCGGTCGTCGGTGTGGTGAGAGTGAAGGCCGCGGTCGCGGCAAGGCCTGCAACGAGGCGCCTGAGGTTCGGCATGGCCAAGGTCGTTCCCCTCCTGGTGGTCGGCCGATGGACACCAGGGCAACCGCGCCCCGCCCACTTCCGTTGCGGCGCACCCGCCCGCTTCACCGAAGTGAGGGATCGTAGAGCGCCCGTGCTGACCTGCGGAAACGTTCCGGACTGGGTAGTGCGGTACGCGGGGCGGTGTGTGCACGGGTTTCGGGTCTGGTGTCGCGGTGTGGGGCGCGTGGGGTGGCGTATGCCTGGGTTCCGGCCCCGGTGTCGCGGCGTGCGGCGCGTGGGGCGGTGTACGCGGCCGGAAAAGCGTGCGGCGCCACCCCCCGTGGAACGGGTGGGCGGCGCCGCGTGAGGGAGGCGGTGGCTCAGCCGGGGAACGGCTTGCTCTGCTCGTCCTCTGCCTTGATGCACGCGTTCAGCCTGCGCTGAAGGGCCGCGGCGTCGTTCAGCGCCTTCCTGGCCGCCGCGTTCTCGCCCAGCTGCTTCAGCTTCGCCGCCTTGGTCTTGAGGCGGGCGATCTCCTGGCGCATCTGCCTGTCATTGCACGTGATGGTGGCCTTGGCCACCACCGAGGTCCGGCCGGCCGACGTGGCGGCGTGAGCGGGCACGGACGTGACGAGGAAGCCGCCGGCGACGACCGCGGAGACGGCCAGCGCGGAAAGGCGCTTGTTCATGTTGTTCCCCCAGACAGGGCTCGAGTTGGTCGAAGTTGATCTTACAGAGCAGACCAACTCGCCAGTAACCAGCCCCGTCCGCGGCGCACCCGGCGCCGCCGTCATTCGGGGAGGCAGGCCACCTGGGCGTCCTCGGTGAGCGGCCAGATCTCCTCTTCCCCGAAGTCGGGGGCCTGGAAGGGGTTGGTCGTCGGAGCGGGCGACGCCGCGGCGGCGCGGCGCGGTTGCCCTTCCGGGGCGGAGAACAGCGATGTCAGTTCGATGGGAGGGCTCTCTTTCATGGCAGGCCCCTCGGGGGCCTGGGGGTACCGTGCCCGGGCACGGCGGTTCTACAACTTGGTCATCTTGGCGTACGGGCTCAGGACCCGCACCTGGGCCGAACCGAAATCCACGAGCGCCGCGACGCCGTCCTCGATGCCGATCACCCGGCCGAGGCCGTACATGTCGTGGGTCACCTGATCGCCCATGGCGAAGTGCTTGGGGGCCGGGGGAACCGGGGCCTTGAAGGGGCTGGTAGGCAGATGACGCTTCGGCGCAGCAGGCTTGGTCATGGCTCAGTATGAGCCTACTTACGCCCCCTTCGCTGTGGTCATGGGCACAGATCCGGCCGCGAACAGCCGCTTCAGGCCACTGACCTGCGGTTTCGGCACGTTAAGCGGAAAAAACTGCCCCGATCAGCAAAAACGCCCTACCGGCGGGGGAGGGCGGAGCGTGGGCGCCCCGGCAGGACTCGAACCTGCGGCCAAGCGCTTGGAGGGCGCGCCTGGTGGGTCTTGGGTCACACCCTCGTTGACCTGTGTAAACGATCTCGCAGTGAGCGGCAGGCACCGCGATGTCCGCCGTCTCCACGGGCTGTCCCTCGTCGCTGCAGTACGTCCGCCTGGCTGACGGTGACACCGATCGCGGCCATGCGGTTGACGACACCCGCCCCGGCGTGCGGCCCTCCCTGGCCATCGTCGCCCGGCTGTCCGCCGTGGGGCTTCCCATGCTGAGGTGGTCGGCGATTCAGGGCGTATCACGCAGCGTCTGAGTGACTCTGAGACTCTCTTCCATCTGCTCGACGGCAGCTACGGGCACGCGGAAGGTCCGACCTATTCGGATGGCATCCAGATCATTGGAGTGAATCATCCGATACACAGCAATCTTGGACACAGCCAATCTACTAGCAACCTCCGCGACGGTCAGGAAGTTTCGGCTTCGCCTGCGGGCTGGAGGCTGTGGGCGGCGAAGCTCTGTGTGACGAAGCCGCGTCTTTTGAGATGCCGGGACGGAAGGTCCAATCGTTGGGCGCTCCGACCCGGACGGCTCCGTCGACTGCTCGCCTTCTTCCTGTGGCGGGGGAGGGGTAGCGCCGAGACCATCGGTGGCTTGGTCTCGTGGTGGAATGACGACGATGGGGGCGCGGGTGAGCGCAGCGGCGACCTGGCCGGCGAAGTCACGTGAGCGGACCCCATGTGTGGCAGGACGGAAGGCGTCTGTCTCACGGGCCAGCGCAATGCGGACCTGACGGGCGAACGACTTAAGCTGCACCGGCCTCTCCTTCGATTGAGGGCTGAGGCTGTGCGACCGGCGCCGCGGCGGCAGGCTGCCCCGCGGGTGATGCCGCTGCCGCTACTGGTGCCGGTTCCACAGCGGGGTGGGATAGTCCCTGCCGCATCAGTTGTTCAACTATCTTGGGGGCGGCGACACCAACGGCGATCGCCCCCAGCGGGCCCGCGATCTGACCCGACGTCCCAAAGGCCGCAGCCAGGCCGGCTCCAAGGGCATTGCGTATGAGCACGGCAACCAAGTACGGCGCTAGTGGTATCTCGTCCGGCAGCCTCCATGGGAAGCCCTTCACTCGCTGGATGGCGCGGTAAAGATCGAGAGCCTCAACCGCAGCGGAACCCACGAGCCCCCATAAGCACGCTGTCCACCACACCACGCTGACCTCCCCTGACGGACACGGTGTGACAACCAGGCCAGCATGGCGGCAGGCGCTCCCTATGCGCCAGAGAACGTCAGAGGGTGCGGGCCCGCTGTGGGGCGCTGGTTGGCGCGTTCCGTGCCGCCACTGTGCCGGGTCGCCGATGCGCTGCTTGCGAGCGCCGCTTCAACAACAGCTAACAGAATGGGCTCCGCGGGCTGACCCAGAGAGATCCTGGCTCCCCGTCGGCGACGAACCGCGTCAGGGATTGCTCCAGCAGTTCCAGAAACTGCCCCAGGTCATCGGCTACCTTGTCGAGTTCCGGTTCGTTCAGCGACGCAGTCCGTGTCCGATGAACCGACCCATCAGGGCTCGCGACGTAGGACAGGCCGCCGCCATTCGAGCCGATGACCAGACCAGGGCCCTTCTGGTTCGCGTCGACTTCGACAGCGCCGTACTCCCGGAGTCGTAGAAGGTGACCAGATCAGCCGGTATGAGAGCCGCTTGGCCAAGCGTGCGAGCCGCGGCTTGATCGTCGCGGTTGCCGGCCGGACCTCGTTGGTGCCGGGGGGAAAGCCGTGTCGACGCTCGAACTCACCCGTCTTGCCGTGAGCGTCACGGAGACCCTGGCTGTCCACGAAGCCAGCCAAGCGGGTGAAACTGAACGGTCACTCATGAGTCCGGATCATGGCATAAGCCCCCCATCCAGAGGGCGACCAGCGGCCTTGCACCAACGTCGGCACAGTGGGTCATTGCCACCTCAAGTCCTGGCGACTCCTCCGCAAGCTTCGCTGCTCGACGACCCGGATCACAAGCCTCGTCCAAGCCGTTCTGGTCCTCGAGCTCGCCGCCTCGGGCTGAGATCAACCCGCAGCATTCACCAGGTCCGTCAATTCGGCCTCGGTCGTGCCCGCTCGCAGACGAACGTCGAAGGTGTAACCCTCATCGCAGAACACCAGGTCAAGGTCCATGGGCGCCAGCTCGCGGAAGACGATCGCCAACCAGATCGCGTCTTCCTCCCAGACGTCCATGTACAGGCATGTGGCGTCCTGGTGCAGATACGCCTCACCTGGGCCGTTCTCCGTCTCAAACTGCCATCTGAAACTGCGTACTTCACTGCGGTGCATCGAGTCGATCTCAACCTCAGACCACCGGGCACGGATCGCGTCTGTCAGCGCATCTCGATCAATGCGCCATCCGCCCACATCACCCTCGACCACCGCCAAGAACGTCATAGCCAGGGTCTACCAGACGTCCGTGGCACAGCGCCGATCGGCTATCGCCTGAAGTTGGAAAAGGCTCAGTACCCTGAGCTGTCGATGGGGGATGAGGCAGCAGGCGAGCTTCAGGAACGCTTCGTGGAGATGGGCTCTCCGTTCCCACCGGATCCGCAGGCGTCGGAAGCCGGGAAGTCCACGGATCTGACCAGCCCAGATGCTGTGGGCTTCTGTCGTTGTCGGTCGGCGTTGGCCGACCTTTGACGGCCCGGAGACGGGCCGAATATCGCGTGGGGCCTTCGTTGAGCTGGGTTCGCTAACATCCCGGGACCGAAGGGGGCAGATATGGCACTGGGGCGCAAGGGAGGACGGCGCATAGTCGTCGATGGCACGGCCTACCGCTGGCAGCTGCGACGCAGACCCACCTACAGCCAGGCTCTCTGCTGGTCGCCGTGCACTTACGTCGTGGAGCATGCGGATTGTCCCGGGACAACTCTCGTCGTCACCACGAACCAGCCTCACCTCAGCAACTGGCTCGGAGTCCCGGGCAACTCGGTACTACCTTCCGATGTCGCCAATGCCATTGCATCCGCCCTACGAGAGGGCTGGTTCCCCACTCTGGCGGGCTCGCCGTTTCACCTCGACCAGTCCGCCGGTTTCTCTCCCTTGCCCTGAGCCGGCTGGCGGATGAGCACCGCTTTAGCAGTTCGATCTCTCAACCGTACGCACGGCCCTGGCTCGTTCACGGGCGGTCCGTAGTCCAGTTCCGGTTGCCGGGGTCTGCCGTCGCCCAATGACGTTGATGTCAGCTGGTGATGTCAGACCGTGGGTGTTCGTTCGGCAGGGGCACGTACGAACTGGGTACATCGCTCATCGCAAGCGCCCAGAGCGCGGAAGTTCCTTCGTGCTTCCGTAAGGCTCAGCCGGCCGTTGGGCCGCCTCGCACTCGGTCAGCATCGTGATCGTCCTGCCCGTCATCCTCCCCAAAGCCCGGCGCGTCGCAGAAACTCCATCAGGACGACTTGGCTGTGGGCGATGCCGTGGCCTCGCCGTCGACGCGCACGCGGCGCCCGCCGCCCTCCGCGACCGGGCAGACGACGACGCGAGCACGAGCCATTCGCACGGGATGCGCGACCACCGACGGCCGCGCATCCCGTGCACGGCTGATCAGATGGTGGAGTTCTACGGTGCACACAAGCTGGGAGACGCGTTACCACCCGCAGTAGGCAAAACCGCGCTCAGCAACCCGCCAATTACGTTGACCCCCGCAGCCAGAACTGGCACTTGGACGCCGAGCACGTTGACGTTGTTTGCGCACACCCCAACGTTGTTGTTCTGGAGGTCTTGCGCATTGATCAGGGGCGCGCCATTGGTGTTGGACGTCGGGCCAGGCGCGGCTGACGCCACGGTGGGGGTTACCGCGACGAGGGCGGTGGCCACAGCGGCGGCGGCTGCAAGCTTGCGGAGCATGCGAGGTTCCCTTCGAACAGGCTGGTCAACCTGTGACCAGGCTGGTTCCACGTCGCGTCTCCAGCGACCGCAGGCAGCCACCCGGAGCAGCCGCTTCACCCCCCGGCCCGTGGCACGACCGCGGGCTACTCGGCTTCCTTCGCAGCCTGCTTAAGCCAAGTCAGTTGACTGCACCAATGGGATGATCGACCCGATGTGGGGAGGGCAGGTCGGGGGGCTTCACCTCACCCCTATACAGGGACGGCGCGATTTCTCAGGCAGAAGGCAGGTGAGACACGCACGGTGCTGGGGCATCCAGCCCTGACCCGCATCCTGCGGCAGCACATCGCGGACGAACAGCTCCGGCCGGGTGATCTGCTCTTGCAGGGTGAGTCCGGTGGCATCCTCGCCGGTTCCGTCGTCCGTCGGGCCTGGCGCAGCGCGCGGAAGGCAGTCCCGCCCCAGAGGGCAGGCGCCGGCTGATCTTCGACCGGTCGGGAACTCGACACGTATTCGACACGGCCACCCGCGAAAACCCGGTGACAGCCGGACAGCCCCGGAGTCTGCCCTTGATCATCAAGAGGGCGTCCGGGGCTTCGTCGTACCCGCCGACATCCACTCTGACCTGCGAAAAGCCCTCCCGAGCGGGAGGGCGGAAACTGGCGCCCCCGGCAGGACTCGAACCTGCGGCCAAGCGCTTAGAAGGCGCCTGCTCTATCCACTGAGCTACGGGGGCCGGTGGGGTGGCCTCGTGTGCGGTGCCCTGGGGCGGGCTGATCCGTGACGTTGCCGGGGTCAAGGATAGGGCTCCCGGTTCCCTGACCCTGTCGCTTCGCCTCCGTGGCTCGATGTGGAGGTTCAGTGAAGCGGTCCTGATAATCGCAGGCAGGTACGAATCGCGCACCGCTTTTGGCGTCCGACGCACCGGGTGTTGTGCACTCGTTATGCCTGGCCTGTGCCCATGTCCCGGTCATCCCTTCCGCCCTTTCTGTTCCGTCGGCGCGCAGACATGTCCATATGCTTCAGAATTCCCCTAAAATTGGGCATTCTTCGCATGTGGTGACCTTGGACGTACGGCCTCAGCTGCTCGACACACTCTCCGCTCTGCGCGACCGTGTCGCCGCCGCACGCTTTCCGCTGCCCCTCGCGGGGGCGCCACGCGCGCGTGCCAACCGCGACGAACTCCTCGCGCAGCTCGACGACTACCTCGTACCCCGGCTACGCGAGCCGGAGGCGCCGCTGCTGGCCGTCGTCGGCGGCTCCACCGGCGCGGGCAAGTCGACGCTCGTCAACTCCCTCGTCGGCCGGCGCGTGAGCGAGGCCGGCGTGCTGCGCCCGACCACCCGGACGCCGGTGCTGGTCTGCCATCCGGAGGATCATCACTGGTTCAGCGGCATGCGCGTGCTGCCCCAGCTCGCGCGCGTGTGGGTGCCCCAACAGGACCCCGCCGACGAACTCGTGATCTCCGAGGACGAGCCCGCGCGCGTGCTGCGCGTCGAGACCGCCGACTCCCTCCCGCGCGGGCTCGCCCTCCTCGACGCCCCTGACATCGACTCGCTGATCGCCGACAACCGTGTCCTCGCCGCGGAACTGATCTGCGCCGCCGACATCTGGATCATGGTGACCACGGCCGCCCGCTACGCCGACGCCGTCCCCTGGCACCTGCTGCGCACCGCCAAGGAGTACGACGCGACCCTCATCACCGTCCTGGACCGGGTGCCCCACCAGGTCGTCTCCGAGGTCTCCCGGCAGTACGGCGCCCTGCTCACCAAGGCCGGGCTCGGCGACGTACCCCGCTTCACCGTGCCCGAACTGCCCGAGTCCGCCTGGGGCGCCGGGCTGCTGCCCGCCACCGCCGTCGCGCCCCTGAAGAGCTGGCTCGTCCAGCACGCCCAGGATCCCGCCGCCCGGCAGCACGCCATGGCCCGTACGGCCCACGGCGTCCTCGACTCGCTCAAGTCCCGCATGCCCGAGCTGGCAGGCGCCGCCGCCGCCCAGTACGCGGCGGCCCTCCGGCTCACCTCCGCCGTGGAGTCCGCCTACGACAAGGAGCACGCGCGCGTACGGGCCCGCCTCCAGGCCGGCGCGGTACTCGCCGGGGACGCCCTCAAGCGGTGGCGTGCCTTCCCCCTGGACTGCACCGCCGGCGAGCTCCTGGACGCCCTCGTGGAGAGCCTGGCCGCGCTCCTGCTGTGCGCGGTCACGGCCGCCGACGAGCGCGTCGACGACGCCTGGCGGCGCGAACCCGCCGCCGACGCCCCGGAACTCGCCGGCCGCGAGGCGTCCCTGGAGCGGGCCGAGCACCGTATCGGGCTCGCGGCCCGGCGCTGGCGGCGTGAGCTGGAGGAGTACGCCGAGGACGAGGTACGGGTCCTGGAACGCACCGGCGGCCCCGACCCCGAGGTGGTCGCCGCCCTGGTCGCCACGGCCGTACTGGGCGGCCGCAGGGCCCGTACCGCGGGCGAGGGTCTCGCCGAACGGCTCGGCGCCCACGGCGTACTGCGGCTGCGCGACCGGGCCGGGCGGCTGCTCGTCGAGCACGTGGACCGTGTCATGAACGCCGAACGCGAGCGGCGTCTCGCTCCGCTGGACGCCCTCGACGTCCATCCCGAGCCCCAGGCCGAACTCATCGCCGCGCTGTCCGTACTGCAGAAGGAGAGGTGACCGGTGACCGCCGTCACTGACCAGGACCACACGGATCACACCGAGCACGCCCGTCACGCCGGTCCTTCCGGTCACGCCGGTCACGCCGGTTCCGGTGCCGTGGACGGCGTTCAGCGCGCGGGCGGCTTCACGGAGGCGCGCCCGAGCCTGGGGAAGGACGACGGCCCCGGCCGCGAGGCTTCCGGCAGACCGATGCAGGAGCAGGAGCAGGAGCGGGGGGAGGGCGCCGGGGGCGCGTCGAGTGCGGCGGGCGGAGACAGCGGCATGGACGCGGCCGGCGGGTCCCCCGCGCGCGTGGACGTCAAGAACGACGAGGGGGACGACGACGGCCGTCCCGCGCGCGTGAAGGGCGACAGGGACGACCAGGACGCCCAGGACGGCAACGGCGGCCAGGACGACAACGCGCGCCCCTCCCGCGACGACCACACTCGCCCCGCGCGCCTGAGGGACGAACCCGCGCGCCTGAGGGACGAACCCGCGCGCGTGCGGGACGAGAACGAGCGTCCCGCGCGCGGGCACCGCTCCGAGGAGGGCGGTGTCCCCGTCCCCCGGCCGCACGCGCACCCCTCGCAGCCCCGCCCCGCCGCCGACGCCGTACCCCCCAAGGCCGACGCCGTACCCCCCAGGGCGGACGCCGAGCCCGACTCCTCCGCGGAGACCTGGGACGACGGGCTCATCGCGCGGCGGGTCACCGAGGCCAACGCCGCCGCCCTCGCCGCCGACCGCGCCTCCACCGGGGAGCCGGCGCACCGCGGGGCGGGCGGCCACAGCCCGGCCCCGCTGGCGTACGACGGCCCGCTGCGCTCCCGCCTGGATGCCCTGCGGGAACTCGTCGGGCTGTCCCGCACCCGTCTGGACAGCGGCACCCTCGCCGAGGCGGGCCGGGTCCTGGACGAGGCGGCCGCGCGCCGCAAGCTCTCCGGCCGGCACACCGTCGTCGCCCTCGCCGGCGCGACCGGCAGCGGCAAGTCCCAGCTGTTCAACTCGCTCGCCGGGGTGCCCATCTCGGAGACCGGGGTACGGCGGCCGACCACGGCAGCGCCCATCGCGTGCAGTTGGAGCGACGGCGCGGCCGGCCTGATCGACCGGCTGGGCATCCCGGGCCGGCTGCGCCGCCGCCCGCTGCACAGTCCGGACGTCGAGGGGCAGTTGCGCGGGCTGGTCCTGGTCGACCTGCCCGACCACGACTCCGCCGCCGTACAGCACCGCGAGCAGGTCGACCGGATCCTGAAGCTGGTCGACGCCGTCATCTGGGTCGTCGACCCGGAGAAGTACGCCGACGCCGTCCTGCACGAGCGCTACCTGCGGCCGATGGCCGGCCACGCGGAGATCATGTTCATCGTCCTCAACCAGGTGGACCGGCTGCCCGGGGATGCCGCCGACCAGGTCCTGGACGATCTGCGGCGGCTGCTGGACGAGGACGGCATCGCGCTCGGCGAGCACGGCGAACCGGGTGCCACCGTCCTCGCGCTGTCCGCGCTCACCGGCGACGGCGTCGGCGAACTGCGCGAGATGCTCGGCCAGTTCGTGGCGGAGCGCGGCGCTGCGGCCCGCCGGGTGGCGGCCGACGTGGACGCCGCCGCGGCCGAACTGCGGCCCGTCTACGCCACCGGCCGACGCGCCGGCCTGAGCGAGGACGCGCGCGAGGACTTCGCCGCGCGGCTCGCGGACGCGGTGGGCGCCACCGCCGCGGGCGAGGCCGCCGAGCGCGCCTGGCTGCGCAACGCCAACCGTGCCTGCGGTACGCCCTGGCTGCGGCTGTGGCGCTGGTACCAGGGCCGGAGCGACTCCACGACCGGCCGTCACGCCGTACGCGCGCAGGCCGACGAGGAGGCCACCGCCCGCCAGCGCGTCGAACAGGCGGTCCGTACGGTGTCCGACCGGGCGTCGGCCGGGCTGCCCGCGCCCTGGGCGCAGGCGGTGCGCGAGGCCGCGGTACGCGGCTCCCAGGGGCTGTCCGAGGCACTGGACGACCTGGCGGCACGGGCGGGGCTGCCGCCGGGCCGCCCGCCGCGGCCGGGCTGGTGGCCGGTGGCCGTAATGGTCCAGGCCGCGATGACCCTGCTGCAGATCGCGGGCGGCGCGTGGCTGGTGGGGCAGATCGCCGGGGTGATGGCGCCCAACCTGGGGGTGCCGGTGCTGCTGATGGTGTGCGGGATCGTCGGCGGGCCGCTGGTGGAGTGGGCCTGCCGGATGGCGGCCCGGGGGCCCGCCCGGCGCTACGGCCAGGAGGCGGAACGGCGGCTGCGGGAGGCGGCGGCGAGCTGCGGCCGGGCCCGGGTGCTCGATCCGGTGGCGTCGGAGCTGCTGCGGTACCGGGAGGTGCGGGAGCAGTACGGCAGGATCGTGCGGGCCGCGTCCAGGGTGGGCTGAGGGGGCGGCAGAGGGGCGGGTGAGGGCGTCCGGACGAGGCCTCACCCGTCCGGGTGGCGGAGTTCTCCACAGGCGTGGGGTGGTCCACAGGGCTCAGCGGGCTCGGCCCGGCGGAGGCAGTCTGAGGTCACGGCGATCGCACGGCGGTCCGGGCGCGGAAGCGGCGGGCGGTGCGGGCGGTCGCGGAACGTGCCGGCGCGTACGGCGGTCGTAGGCGCGGCACGGCAGACGCAGCCGTACGGGACGGGCCCGTACGTGTGCCCGCCCGGCCGGAAGAGGACGGGCGGGGGAGGGGAGCGAGGACATGAACGAGACCATGGTCTGTGTGGTGGGCAACGTGGCGACCCCGCCGGCGTACCGCGAGCTGGCGGCGGGGCCGTCGGCCCGATTCCGGCTGGCGGTGACCGCGCGCTACTGGGACCGGGAGAAGAGCGCGTGGACGGACGGGCACACCAACTTCTTCACCGTGTGGGCCAACCGGCAGCTCGCGGTCAACGTGACGGCGTGCGTGGAGGTGGGCCAGCCGGTCGTCGTCCAGGGCCGGCTGAAGGTGCGCACGGAGATGCGGGACGGACAGCAGCAGTGGGCCTCCGCCGACATCGACGCGGTCGCGATCGGCCACGACCTGTCGCGCGGTACGGCGGCCTTCCAACGCGCCGTCAAACCGGAGGCACCGCCGACGACCGCCCGGCCCGAGCCGAACTGGGAGACACCGCGCCCGGCGGACCCGCGGGAGGAGGACGGGGCGCCGCAACCGGAGGGTGAGGTCCTGGCGGTGACGTGACGTGGTCCTGGCGGTGACGTGACGTCAGCGGGACGCCGTGGGACTGCCGTTGGGTGGCCGCCGGGACGGCCGCCGGGCTGCCGTCGGCCTGCCCCAACACACCGTACGAACCGGTGGATTTGTCGATATGGCCAGCTCAAGGACGGTCCCGGCGATAACGATTGCGGATCGGATCGGCCATCGGATGATCCGACCGTCGGGAGAGGCTCCGGCTGATCCATAGGATGCCGGGCGTGCCCCTAGGGGCTGCCGATTCTGCTGGTGGGACCGTCCCCCACGTCCAACGGGTCCTGCTCGAAGGGGAATTCTGTGCTTGCTGCGTTCTCTGGGTTCTGCCGCTCCACCGGGACGGCCCGCCTGGCCGCCGCCACCACGGTGACCGGCCTCGTGGCGGCCGGCGTGCTGTCCGGCGCCGGTACGGCCGTGGCCGAGGAGAGAGCGCAGACACAGGGCGGGGCGACGGCCACGATCAACGGCCTGAAGACCTACGGCGAGGCCGTGATCCACGGGGTCGGGAACGACGCCGACCAGCGGGTGTCCGCGGGCCTGTTCGAGATGTCCGTGGACGGCGGCGGCACCCTGCAGACGTACTGCGTCGACCTGCACAACCCGACCCAGCGGGACGCCCGTTACCAGGAGACGCCCTGGAGCGGCACCTCGCTGGGCACCAACACGGACGCGGGCCGGATCAACTGGATCCTGCAGAACTCCTACCCCCAGGTCAACGACCTCGCCGCACTCGCCAGGCGGGCGGGCACGAGCGGGCTGACCGAGCAGGACGCGGCGGCCGGCACCCAGGTGGCCATCTGGCGCTACTCCGACGGCGCGAAGGTCGACGCCGTCGACCCGCGGGCCGAGAAGCTCGCCGACTACCTGGAGAAGAGCGCCCGGGGCGTCGCCGAGCCGCAGGCCTCGCTCACCCTGGATCCGCCCGCCGTCTCCGGGCGCCCCGGCGACCTGCTGGGGCCGGTGACCGTGCACACCAACGCGGGCGCGGTCACGGTGAGTCCGCCGGCGGACGCCGCCACCAGCGGAGTGCGGATCATCGACCGGACCGGCAAGGTGATCACCTCGGCGAAGGACGGCAGTCAGCTGTTCGTCGACGTCCCCGAGGACGCGGCGGACGGATCGGCCGAGCTGTCCGTGCAGGCGTCGACCACCGTGCCGGTGGGCCGGGCCTTCACCTCCGACAGCCGCAGCCAGACCCAGATCCTGGCCGGCTCCAGCGAGTCCACGGTCTCCGCGACCGCCACGGCCGGCTGGGCGGCCGACGGCGCCATACCGGCGGTCTCGGCCCGAAAGAACTGCGCCAAGGGCGGGGTGGACATCACCGCGGTCAACAAGGGCGACGCGCCGTTCACCTTCTCCCTGATGGGCGCCGGACACACCATCCCCGCGGGCGCGTCCCGCACGGTGACCGTGCCGCTCCAGGAGGACCAGGCCTACGACTTCACGATCACCGGCCCGCACGGCTTCAGCCACCGCTTCACCGGCGTCCTGGACTGCAGGACCCAGGGCACGCTCACCACGGAGACGGCCCAGCTCCGCAACGACCCCAGCCCGGCCACGGTGGGCGGCAGCACCGTCCCCGACACCAACCTGGCCGCGACCGGCGGCTCCGCCGTCACCCCCCTGATAGCGGGCGTGGCCATCGGTTTCGTGGTCATCGGCGGCGCGGTCCTGGTCGTCCTGCGCCGCAGGGAGAACCCGGCCGGCGAGTGAGGCGGGGCCGGCGTGGCTCCGAGCCGCCGCACCGGTCACGGCGGGGCGGCACCCGGCCGGCCTCCCGCGCGGTCCGACGTCGGCCACGTGTAGGGCAGATCGTCCGGCACATCGGGGAAGAGCGGCGCGTAGGTCTCCGGGTCCTTGCGTACCAGCGCTGACCGGTGGCTGCGGTGGAACGCCTCGTCACCGAGCCACGGCGGCAGTTCCCCGGCGGCCGCCAGCTGCCCCTGCCGGCGAACCGACGCACCGGGCCGGAACGCGAGGAGGTCGGCGACCAGGGTGGCCGCACAGCTGTCCTGATGGCCGCGTTCACGCCACACCGCGCACACTTCGAGGCCGTAGCGGACCAGGGCCTCCTCGTATCCCGCCCACATGCGCACCGCCGGGTGGTGGCGCCATCCGTACCCCGGTACGACGAGTCCGCGGAGTACCTGCAGCGCCTCGACCCGCTGTTTTCCGAGTCGCCGACGGTCCAGGGCCTCCGCTGAGGACCTGAAGTCGGAATAGGGCAGGAAAGTCTGCATGCCTCGCCCCCAGTCGGCCGGGGAAGTCCAAGATTACGGGAGTGCTCCGCGCGGTGCCACGCTGACTGCCGTACCAACGTTGAATAGGCAAATAAAAATGTCGTCGGATTTCCCGGATCCGGGGTGCGGCTCAGGAATGTGGGGAACCCAGGCAGAACAACCCAGCGAGAACAGTGACTGCTGTAATGCGCACCGGGAGAGCAGACATGATCGTCAAGAAAATGCACGAGATGGGTGTCCGCAGCGAGCACGCCTACATGGCCGCGTTCACCTCGATAGGCCTGACCGTCGTCGCCTGGGCGACCAGCCTGAAGGCGGAACCCGGCACCGGGCTCGACCGCGCGGACCGGTGGGGCCTTTTCGTGGGCGAGTGGGCTCCCACGTTCTTCGGTCTCGGTCTCGCCCTGTCCCATTACGAGCAACAGGACGGCACCCTGACGGCCAGTGTCCATGAATTCCCGGAACACCGGGTGGCCGGCTGAAACGGGAAGATCACTGCGGTGCGGTCGGGCGTTCCAGGGCAGGTGTATTCCCGACCGCTCGGAGATCTTCGAGATCTCGAAGATCTCGAAGATGTGGCAGTGGAAGAGCCGAGCCGGCCGTAGATCGGGCTCCGTGAGGCGGCCGTAGATCGCTCTGTGAGGCTGGGGCGGAGAAGGCCCGTCTCGCGGCGCTCCGTCCGCCCGCGCGGCCGCCTCGACACCGTCCGTGACCGCGGGGCGTGGCAGCGCTCCGGGCACGGGCGGCCGAGGCGGCCCGGCGGGCACCGCCCGTGACGGACCGGCTACCGAAGCGTGGGGTGACGTCGCAGGTCACGGGCGTGCGCCCCGACGCGTTTCCGTGCAGGGGTGGCCGTACGGCAAGATGGGGTGTATCTGCCCACTGCCAGATTTCAAGCTGCCGGACGGTTTCTCTTGGCTGAGTTCATTTACACCATGCGCAAGGCGCGCAAAGCGCACGGCGACAAGGTGATCCTCGACGACGTCACCCTGAGCTTCCTGCCGGGGGCGAAGATCGGTGTCGTCGGTCCGAACGGTGCCGGTAAGTCGACCGTGCTGAAGATCATGGCGGGCCTTGAGCAGCCGTCGAACGGTGACGCGTTCCTGTCGCCCGGCTACACCGTCGGCATCCTGCTGCAGGAGCCGCCGCTGACCGAGGACAAGACCGTCCTGGAGAACGTCCAGGAGGGTGTCGCCGAGATCAAGGGCAAGCTCGACCGGTTCAACGAGATCGCCGAGCTGATGGCGACGGACTACTCGGACGCGCTGCTGGAGGAGATGGGCAAGCTCCAGGAGGAGCTCGACCACGCCGAGGCCTGGGACCTGGACGCCCAGCTGGAGCAGGCCATGGACGCCCTGGGCTGCCCGCCCGGCGACTGGCCCGTGACCAACCTCTCCGGTGGTGAGCGGCGCCGCGTCGCGCTGTGCAAGCTGCTGCTCCAGCAGCCCGACCTGCTGCTGCTCGACGAGCCCACCAACCACCTCGACGCCGAGTCCGTGAACTGGCTGGAGCAGCACCTGGCCAAGTACCCGGGCACCGTCGTCGCCGTCACCCACGACCGGTACTTCCTGGACAACGTGGCCGGCTGGATCTGCGAGGTCGACCGCGGCCGCCTCCACGGCTACGAGGGCAACTACTCCAAGTACCTGGAGACCAAGGCCGCCCGCCTCAAGGTCGAGGGCCAGAAGGACGCCAAGCGGCAGAAGCGGCTCAAGGAAGAGCTGGAGTGGGTCCGCTCCAACGCCAAGGGGCGGCAGGCCAAGTCCAAGGCCCGTCTCGCGCGGTACGAGGAGATGGCCGCCGAGGCGGACAAGATGCGGAAGCTGGACTTCGAGGAGATCCAGATCCCGCCGGGCCCGCGGCTGGGCAACGTCGTGGTCGAGATCAACGACCTGACCAAGTCCTTCGGCGAGAAGGTGCTGGTCGACGGGCTGTCGTTCACGCTGCCGCGCAACGGCATCGTCGGCGTCATCGGCCCGAACGGCGCCGGCAAGACCACGCTGTTCAAGATGATCCAGGGTCTGGAGACCCCGGACTCCGGTGACATCAAGGTCGGCGACACCGTCAAGATCTCCTACGTCGACCAGAGCCGCGAGAACATCGACCCGAAGAAGACGCTGTGGGAGGTCGTCTCCGACGGCCTCGACTACATCAACGTCGGCCAGGTCGAGATGCCGAGCCGGGCGTACGTGTCCGCCTTCGGCTTCAAGGGCCCGGACCAGCAGAAGCCGGCCGGTGTGCTCTCCGGCGGTGAGCGCAACCGGCTCAACCTGGCGCTGACCCTGAAGCAGGGCGGCAACCTGCTCCTCCTCGACGAGCCCACCAACGACCTCGACGTCGAGACGCTCTCCAGCCTGGAGAACGCGCTGCTGGACTTCCCCGGCTGCGCCGTCGTCGTCTCCCACGACCGGTGGTTCCTCGACCGCGTGGCGACGCACATCCTCGCCTACGAGGGCGAGTCGCGGTGGTTCTGGTTCGAGGGCAACTTCGAGTCCTACGAGAAGAACAAGATCGAGCGGCTCGGTCCGGACGCCGCGCGTCCGCACCGCGCCACCTACAAGAAGCTGACCCGGGGCTGATCGATCTTGCGGCACCTCTACCGCTGTCCGCTGCGCTGGTCGGACATGGACGCCTACGGCCATGTCAACAACGCGGTCTTCGTCCGCTACCTGGAGGAAGCCCGTATCGACTTCCTGTTCCGTCCGGAGAAGGACTTCCAGCAGGGATCGGTGGTGGCGCGCCACGAGATCGACTACAGACGGCAGCTCGTGCACCGGCACCACCCGGTGGAGATCGAGCTGTGGGTCACCGAGATCCGGGCCGCGTCCTTCACCATCACCTACGAGGTGAAGGACGAGGATCTCGTGTACGTGCGGGCCTCGACGGTCGTCGTGCCGTACGACTTCGAGGGCCAGCGGCCCCGCCGGCTCACCGCCGAGGAGCGCGCGTTCCTCGAGGAGTACCGGGACGGGACCGAGAAGGAGGAGGCCGTCGCGGCATGACGGTGCTGCACCTGGCCGACGAGACGGAGGCGGCGGGCCTCGCCGCCTTCCTCTCCCGGCTGCTCCACTACGACCGTGGGGCCGCGGTGCGGCTGCAGGCGGCCGGCACCGCTCTCGCCGTCTTCGGCCGGCCGCCGTCCTTCGAGATCCTGGCCGTCCGCGCGGTGCGCCTGGCCAAGCCGTACGAGGACGGGCTGAGCGTCAGCCTCGACGTGACCGTCTCCGCCGGCGAGCTCCTGGAGTCCGTGGACGAGCGGGCGGCCACCGCCGCCGTGCCGGGCGCGGTGACCGGGCCGCCGTGGGCCGGGCTGCTGCCGCCGCGGACCGGCTGGCAGCAGGAGCCCGGGCTGCCCGCGCCGGACGCGCTGCGCGCCACGGTCGCGGCCGCGGTGGCCGAGTTCCGCTCGCGCACCGAGGAACTGGCGCCGGAGGGCCGTACCCGCGCGGAGCTGGACCGGATCGGGCGGGACATCTGGTCCCGGGAGATCAGGGGCACCCGGCTGCCGGTGCGCGCCGTGCACGCGGCGCAGTCCCTGGGCTTCCTGCGGCCCGGCACCGGTCCGGGTGACACCGGGCTGTTCTCGTCGGGGGCGTGGCTGCGGCTGCGTACGCCGTACGGGTCGGTGGCGGTACGGCGGACAGGGCTCGGGTCCTTCGGGCTGAGCGTGCGCTGAGGCTGCGCCGCACCGCCGCCCGGTTCCTCCAGGCGCGATGACCGGGGGCGGCGGCCCCGGGGGAGCCGGGGATCAGCGGGGGCGATCAGTCAGGGGTGTTCACCATCGACGCGGCGGCGTACGTCAGGTAGTTCCACAGCGTCCGCTCGTGCTCCTCGGACAGGCCCAGCTCGTCGACCGCCGTCCGCATGTGCCGCAGCCAGGCGTCGTGCGCCGCCCGGTCCACGGTGAACGGCGCGTGCCGCATCCGCAGCCGCGGGTGGCCGCGGTTCTCGCTGTACGTCGTCGGGCCGCCCCAGTACTGCATCAGGAACAGCACCAGCCGCTCCTCGGCCGGGCCCAGGTCCTCCTCCGGGTACATCGGCCGCAGGACCGGGTCCTCGGCGACTCCCTCGTAGAAACGGTGGACGAGCCGGCGGAAGGTGTCCTCCCCGCCGACCTGCTCGTAGAAGGTCTGCTCCTGAAGCGTGCCGCGCCGAATCTCATTCACCCGTCCATCGTCTCAGACACGGGATGACCCGAGCCATGGAGTAGGACGTCCGGTGAAGGCTCCTGCCTCGGAATTCTCGGAGCCGACCGCTCACGACCACCACCCGAGCACCCCTACTGTGGACGCATGGGCGCGCACGACCGGGAGATCGCGGCTCTCGCCGACGCGGCACGCGCCGCGCTGGTACGGGAGATCGACGCCGACGGCGCCTGGGCCGCCGACCCGGTGTGGCGGGAGGCGTTCGCGGCGGTGCCCCGGCACCTGTTCGTGCCGTGCTACCACGTCGCCGGGGCGCGCGGACACGAGCGCCGCTGGGGTGAGCACCCCGACCCCGCGGCCCGGGCACGCTGGGTGCGCGGCGCCTACGCGGACGAGCCGCTGGCCACTCGGCTGCGCGACGGCGAGCTGGTCTCCTCCAGCAGCCAGCCCTCCCTGATGGCCCGGATGCTGGTCGCCCTGCACGTGGAGGACGGCGACCGGGTGCTGGAGATCGGCGCCGGCACGGGCTACAACGCGGCCCTGCTCGCCCACCGGCTCGGCGCCGACGACCTCGTCACCACCGTCGACCTGGATCCGGAGATCACCGAGTCGGCCCGGCGGCACCTCGCCGCGGCCGGCCGGCATCCGGTCGTCGTCACCGGCGACGGCGCACGTGGAGTGCCCGAACGCGCCCCCTTCGACCGGATCATCGCCACCTGCGAACTGCCCACGGTGCCGCGCGCCTGGCTCGCCCAGTGCCGCCCCGGCGCCCGCATCCTCACCCCGCTCGCCACCGGCCTGCTCGCGCTGACCGTGCGGGACGCGGAGCACGCCGAGGGACGCTTCCTGCCCGGGGCCGCCTTCTTCGTGCCGCTGCGCGGCGAGGGCCGGGCGGAACCGGAGGGCATCAGCCTGGCCGGGCTGCCGCGCCGGGCCCGCGAGCAGGAACCGTTCCGCTTCCTGCTCGCGCTGACCCGGGGCCGCCTCGACCCGCGGGAGGCGTACGCCCTGTGGGAGCGCGAGGGCGAGCCGGACCGCGAACGCTACGGCGTCACGGTCGCCGGCGGCCACGCCCGGGCGTGGCTGGACCGGCCGCGGGGGCCGTACGTCTGGCCCCTGCCCTGAGCGCGGTTCAGCCCCGGCGGACGGTGATCGTCGTCCAGGCGCCCACGTGCACCCGGTCGCCGTCCTGGAGCGGGACCGGCACGAAAGGCTGGATCGGCTCCTCCGACATGTTGACCGTGGTGCCGTTCGTCGAGTTCTGGTCGACGACCGCCCAGTTGCCGTCCGGCTGCTGCACCAGCACCGCGTGCTGGTGCGAGACGCCCGGGTCCTCCGGCGGTACCGACAGGTCGATGTCGGGGGTGTCGCCGGTGGAGTGCCGGCGGCGGCCGATGGTGACCTGGTTGCCGGAGAGCGTGCGCTGCTGCTCGGGCGAGTACGCGGGCAGGTTGAGGCCGGCGGCCTCGGGTCCGGAGCGCTGCATCATCGCCATGAAGTACTCGCGGTCCGGGCCTATGGTCGCCGTCCAGGTGGCCGGCCGGGCGGCCTGCGGTGCCTGCGGTGCCTGTGGGAAGCCGCCGGGTCCGGAGGGGGACTGGGTGGCGCCGGGCCCCGGGTAGCCGTAGCCGCCGCCCTGGCCGGGGGAGGACGGCGGGGAGATCACCCAGTCGTCGTCGCCCGCCGGGGGACGGCCGGTCTCGCGCGGGAACGCGGGTGGAGCCGACGCCCCGGCCTGGTGGAACCCGTGCGGGGCCTCGCCGAACCCATGACCGGTGCCCTGGCCCTGGCCCTGGCCTGGACCCTGACCTCGGCCCTGATCCCGACCCTGGCCTTGTCCCTGGCCGGGATGGCCGCCGAAGCCGGAGCCCTGACCGGGGCCGCCGCCGAACCCGGAGGGCCCACCGGCGCCGGGACCCTGCCCCGGACCGCCACCGAACCCGCCCTGGCCGCCGGGCCCCTGACCCTGCCCCTGACCTGGGCCCTGGCCGGGATTACCGCCGAAGCCGGAGGGGCCGCCGGAGCCCTGACCGGGACCCCGACCCTGCCCGGGACCGCCGCCGAAGCCGGACGGTCCACCCTGACCCTGACCCTGACCCTGCCCGGGACCGCCACCGAATCCGGACGGTCCCCCCTGACCGGGACCCTGGCCCTGGCTCTGGCCGGGCCCCTGCCCCTGCCCCTGCCCCGGACCGCTGCCGTACCCCGACGGACCGCCGCCGAAGCTCGGTGGGGGGCCCGACGGGCGTTGGCCGGTCGTGCCGAAGGGGGGCGGGCCGGGGGAGGTCGGCGGGCCGGACGGGGCGCGGTCGGCGCCGAACGGCGTCGGGCCCGACGGCTCGCTGCCGAAGGACGGGATCGGCTCGGCCGGCCGGTTCACCTGCGAGGGCCGCGAGCCCTGGTACTCGTACCCGTCACCACTGCCGTACGTCGCGCTCGGCGGCTGGAACCGCGGCTGCGGCTGCGGCTGGCGCGGGGCGGCCGGCGTGTAGGACGTCGCGGTGTTGGTCAGGAAGTTCCACCGGCACTCCTCGCAGAAGGGCGCGCCGCCCTCGCGGGGCGTGCGGCACTGCGGGCACAGCTCCGGCTCGGGTGCCGCGGCGGCCGGGCCGGGCCGGCCACCGGCACCGGCCGGCGGCGGGAAGCCGTAGCCGCCGGCCGGGGGTGGCGGCGGAGGGGGCGGGGGTACGGCACCGGCCATGCGGTGACCGCAGACCTCGCACCAGTCGTCGGAACCCGACTGGTGTCCGTTCGGGCAGGTCGGCATGTCGGTGCTTCCCCTTCTCCTACGCTTCCAAGGATCACTTCTTCACACGAACAGTCTTGGTGGACCGGGTCTCCAGAGTCTTCTCGTCCGCCTCCGCGACCCTCGTCTTCAACCGCACAGTACCTGTCGCGGCGTCGACCACGTCCACCACCTTCGCAAGCAGTTTCGCAGTATCCGCGTTCCCCGAGGCGTTCGCGAGCTGAACGGCCCGACCCAGTTTGGCCGTTGCCCCATCGAAATCGCCCGCTTTGCGAAGGTCGAGGCCCTTCTGGATGGCTTTCGCCAGTTCGTCCTGACCGGTGTAGTGGGCGACTTGGGGATTCATCGAGGTGGAGGCGGCCAAGTCGTCGGTCCACACGGCCCGTACGAGCCCCTGCGGGCCGAGACTCCGCCCGCCGGGACCCTGCGCCGGGCCGTCCCCGGCCCCCGGCACCACCAGCGAGACCCGCGCGGCGAGCATCTCCTGGCCGAGCCCGGCCGGCGGGACCGTCAGGCACAGGTGGTAGTCGCGGGACTCGTCGCCCCAGGACCCGGTCGGATAGTCCCCGGCGCGCGGCCCGGCCTCGGTGCGGCGGGCGGTCAAGTCCTCCACGGCGGGGGCGACTTGCTTGAGGAACCGGATGGTCGTGCCGACCGGCGTCCACACCCGCAGGGCGACGTCGGCGACCTCCTTGCCCATCGCCGTCTCCATCATCCGCGTGAAGTCGGCGGCCAAGCCCGCCGGGTCGGCGACGATGTCGGCGGTGCCGAGCAGCGCCGAGGCGATCCCTGTGACTTCTTTCACTTCCCAGTCGGTGCCCACGCCCCTCGCGTCACAGGTGAACCGGCCGGCGCAGGCGTCCAGCGTGGCCCGCAGGTCCTCGGCCGACTCGTGCTCGTTGCGGCCGTCGGTGAGCAGGATGCCGTGCCGGATGGTGACGTCCGCCGAGGACAGCAGCCGGTCGGCGAGCCGCAGCCAGGTGCCGATGGCCGTACCGCCGCCCGCGCTCAGCCGGCGCAGCGCCTGCTTGGCCTGCTCCCGGGTGACCTCGCCGGCGACCGCGAGCCGCCCGCCGCCCGGATAGACCTCCGTGGCCACATGCGTACCGCCGATCACCGCGAAGTGGGTGCCGTCGCGCAGGGTGTCGATCGCGGCGGCGGTGGCCTCCCGGGCTCCCCGCATCTTGGCCGGCGGATAGTCCATGGAGCCCGAGCAGTCGACCATGACCGCCACCGCGGCGGTGGGCCGCTGCCCCGGCGCGTGCCCGGGCGCGGAGACCGTGCCGCCTGTGGTGCCGCCGCCGGTCGCGCTCACCGTGACGATGGCGTTGACCTCGGTGCCGCCCTCGGGCAGGTGCTCGTTCTGGTAGACCTCCACCGAGAACCGCGGCGCGTTCGGCTTCGCGAAATTGGCCATGCTTGATCGCATCCCCCTCGACACCCCGCCCACGCGGGGCGATGGCTGTGAGCGGCCCGGTCCCCTCCGGTCCGCCCCGGCTTTCCCCGTGCCGTTCCCCCGTCGGATACGGCGGCTACGGCCCTCAGGCCGATCCTGCCCCCTGCAGCGGCGCCGGGAACGGCAGGATCGCCACTGTTACGTTGTCGTGGCCCCCGCCGTCGAGCGCGTGCCCGACCAGCACCCGGGCGCCGTGCAGCGGGCGGGTCGCCGCGTCGGCCGGGACGATCTCGGACATCTCCTCGGCGGTTTCCGCGTAGTTCCACAGGCCGTCGGTGCACACCACGACCGTGCCCGGCCGGTCCGGCTTGAACGAGGCGGTGTGCGGCTCCAGTTCGTAGGCGTCCGCGCCGAGCCAGCCGGTGATGGCGTGGGCGCGCTCGTCGGCGTACGCCTCGGCCTCGCTCATCAGGCCGGCGGCGACCATCTGCGCCGCCCAGGAGTCGTCCTCGGTCAGCCGGGCGGCCGGTGCGCCGCGGTCGGTGGGCACCCAGTAGGCCCGGCTGTCGCCGACCCAGCCGACGACCAGGAGCCCGGAGGTGACCACCGCGCCGACGATCGTGCACGCCGGGGCGTTGCTGTGCGGGGCGTGCTCGCGGGCCGTGGCGGGCTCCTCGGCGAGCGCGTCGACGGCCTGGGCGGCGGCGACGATCGCCTCGTGCATCGCCTGCTGCGGGTGGGTGCCGCGGGGCAGCGCGGCCAGCAGGATGTCACCGGCCGCCTGGGAGGCGGCCAGGGAGGCGTCGTCCGGGCGGGTCGCGGAGGACACGCCGTCGCAGACGATCGCCACGACCGCCGGGGTGCCGTCGGGCAGCGTGGTGTGGCCGACGGCGAAGGCGTCCTCGTTGCGGTGGTGGCGCAGCCCGCGGTCGCTGACGGCGGCGACCGGGCCCGACTCCCGCTCCACGTGGTCGCGTTCGCGGGGCTGGGCGTGCCCGCAGTTCTCGCAGTAGCCGTCGCTGTCCACCCGGCCCGCCCGGCAGGCCACACACACCTGCGCCGGGTCGGCCGGGGCGGCGCCGCCGGCGGCCAGCCTCGGGTCCGGCGCCTGCAGCGGGTACTCGTCGGGCTCGGCCGGCCCGTCGAACCGCACCCCGGAGCCGGTCGTGGTGAGCGTCGGGTGGTCCGGCTCGTCCCGCCGGTCCGGCTCGTCCCGCTCGTCCTGACGGTCCTGGTCCTGCGGTGCGGCGGGGACCACCGAAAGGTCGTATCCGCACGCTCCGCAGAACAGGTCGCCCGGCTCCACGGGCTCCGCGCAGCTCGGGCACTTCGGCAGTGCGGCCTGCTGGGGCATCTGCGACATCGACTACACCCACGTCCGGGGGCGGTAACGGTTGGCCCGTTCCACCAGCTCGATCCTCTCCTCGCCGCCGGTCGCCAGCCGGGCCAGCGTGCGATAGGCGCGCTCCAGGCCGAAGCGGAGACCCCGCTCGTCCAGACCGCTGCCCAGGAGCACCCGGCCTCCGACGGCCGGCCCGGTGCCCCGACCCCCGGAGAGTATCCAGTCCAGCGCGCAGCCGAGCACTTCCGCCGACAACCGCTCGCGCCGCGCCGGGTCCAGGCCGTACGCCTGGAGTGCCTCGACCTGACCGGCGGCGGCCGTCAGGTCGTCCAGGAACGGTACGTCACCCGGGTCCGCCGTGCGCCGGGCGATCCGGGCCCGGACGGCGGCGACCCGGGCGGCCGTGTAGTGGATGGAGGACTCCGGCACCGACTCCAGGGTCCGCACGGCCGCGCCGCGGTCCCCGGCCGCGAGCTGCACCCGGGCCAGCCCGAACGCGGCGCTGACGAAGCTCGGATCGGTCGTCCACACCAGGCGGTAGTACTCGGCCGCGTTGTCCAGCTGGCCCAGCACCTCCGCGCACAGGCCGAGCGCCAGCTTCGGCGCGGCCTCGCCCGGGAAGGCGTCGTAGATCGCGTCGAAGGCGAGCGCCGCGTCCTCGAAGTCGCCGGTGACCAGGGCGGCCACGCCCCGGTACCACACCACCCGCCAGTCGTCCGGGCGTTCCCCGTCCAGCTCGGCGAGGCTCGTCGCCGCGCCCCGGTGGTCGCCGCTCTCCAGCCGGGCGCGGATCTGCCGGAGCCGGGTCTCCACGGTCCGCGCGGGCGCGGCGGCCAGCGCGGTCATCAGCTCGGCCGGCCCCGAGGCGATGAGCCCCGCCAGGAAACCGGCGTTCGGGTCGGCCGGGTCGACCAGCGGCACCGGCAGGGCGAGCGCGGCGGCCGGCGTGGCGACGGGCTCGACGAGGGCCGGCGCGGGAAGGGCGGCGGCGGGGGTCCCGGCCTTGCGCACCGGCCGCGCGCCCAGCCGGGACACGTCACCGGCCGGCCGCGGGAACAGCTCGGTGTCGGTGACCTTCAGCTCCGGCCCGAACAGCGTCGACAGCGCGGGCCGGGGCCGCCCGGTCTGGAGGGCGACGACCTCCCGCAGGACGCCCGTCAGCTGCTCGGCCATCTCCTGCGCGGAGGCGAAACGGCGGGCCGGGTCGGGGTCGGTGGCGCGGACCAGCAGCCGGTAGAAGGACTCGTACCGGCGGAAGACCTCGATGCTGTCGGGGTCGGGCAGACAGTCCGCGTAGACGTTCGTGTAGCCCTGGAAGTCGAAGGCCAGCACGGCGAGCGTACGGCCCACCGTGTACAGGTCGCTGGCGACCGACGGGCCGGCCTCGGCGACCTCGGGCGCCTGGTAGCCGACCGTGCCGTAGATCGCCGACTCCTCGTCGTCCATCCGGCGGACCGCGCCCATGTCGATCAGCTTGAGCTGGTCCTCGGTCTGGATGGCGTTGTCGACCTTGAAGTCGCAGTACAGCAGGTTCCGGCTGTGCAGGTGGCCGAGCGCCTCCAGCGCCTCGATGCCGTAGGCGCAGGCCTGCTCCACCGGCAGCGGATCGCGCCGCCCGTCGGGCGCCCGGCGGGCGTTGGCGATCTCCTTCAGGGACTTGCCGCCGACGTACTCCATGACGATGTAGCCGTCGAGGGAGCCGGTGCGCTGGTCCAGGTGCTCCACGAAGTTGTAGATCCGCACGATGTTGGCGTGCTCGATCTCGGCGAGGAAGCGCCGCTCGGAGATCGCCGCGGCCATCGCGTCCTGGTCGCCGGTGTCCAGCAGGCCCTTGAGCACCACCCAGCGGTCGGAGACGGCCCGGTCCACGGCGAGGTACACCCAGCCGAGCCCGCCGTGCGCGAGACAGCCCACCACCTCGTACTGGCCGTGCACGATGTCCCCGGCCTTCAGCTTGGGCACGAAGGAGTACGGGTGCCCGCACTTGGTGCAGAACCCCTCGGTGCGGCCCGGCCGCTCCCCGCGGGCCCGGCCGACCGGCGCCCCGCAGTCCGACCGGGAGCAGAACCGCTTCCGCTCGGGCACCTCCGGGTTGTCCAGCACCATCGCGTGCGGGTCGGGCCGCGGCACCTGCGGCACGGAGACCAGCCCGGCGCCCAGCCGCCCGCGCGAGGAGGCGCCGGAGGAGGAGCCGGAGCTGCGCACCGACACCGAGCGGCCCGTGGACCTCCCCGACAGCGAGCGGGACAGCCGCCCGGATACCGAGCGGCGCGACCTCGACGACTGCGAGGACGTCCGGGAGCTGCGCGAACTGCCGCTGTCGGACGCCGCCCGGGTCACCCCGGTGGGCGGCGAACCGACCATGCCCTGCCCGGACGGAGGGCCCTTGACCGACACCACGGGCGCGAGACCGCACGTGTCGCAGTACAGCTCGCCGCCGCCGACGTCCTCGTACGACCCCTCGCAGCCCGGCCGCTGGCAGGTCTGCCCCGGCTGACTCATGATCCGTCCCCCCTGTGCTCCCCCTGGTTGTCCTCCGGCGCGCTCGCGCCGCCGAGCAGTTCGGCCGCCGCCCGCTGGTAGCGCAGCACGGCCTGTTCGGCCACGCGCAGGTCGCAGGGCGCGCTCCACAGCATGCGGCGGGCCGCGTCGTACCGCTCGACGAGCAGCGGGTCCTCCGCCAGACCGTGCCGGGCCACCTTCGCCTTGTAGGCGTCCAGCCGGCCGCGCAGCTCGGCGCGGACCGCGAGCGGCGCGGTGACCGCCGTCAACGACTCGCGGGCGCGCAGCAGTTCGTCCTCGGCCTTCTCCTCCAGCGACTCCAGCAGCGGGGAGAGCCGGTGCCACTGGGCCTGCCTGCGGTACTCGGCCGCGGTCGCCAGCTGCTCCTGCAGCACGGTCGGCGGCCCGCTCACCACCGGCACCTCCGTCGCGGCGATCTTCGCGAGCACCTCTCCGCGGGCGGTACGGGCCTCGGCGAGGGTGCGGTCCGCGCGCGAGAGCACGTCCCGCAGCCGGATCAGCCGCGCCTCCGCGTCCTGGCGCACCGTCAGCACGGCGTCGATCTCCCGGCGTACGTCCTCCAGAGCGCGCGCCTCACGGTCGTACACCGCCGTGTCCGGACGTCCGCCGCCGGGCGCCGAACTGCCCTCGGCGGGCACCCAGAAGGCGAGCGGGTCGCTGACGACGTCCTCGCGCAGCCGGGTCAGGGTGCGGGTGATCCGCTCCAGGTCGTCGCCGGCCGGGTGCTCGCCGGGGCGCACCCCGACCGAGTGCGCGAGGCCCCGGGTGCGCTGGAGTTCCGCGGCGAGTAAATCGATCCGCGCGGGCAGCGCCGACCAGACCGCGTCGGCGGCGACGATCAGGTCCAGGCTCGTCGCGTACAGCTCGTTCATCCGGTCCACCAGCGCGGACAGCGAGAAGGTCTCGCTCAGCCGGCCGTTCCCGCCGCCGGGGACGGTCACGCACTCGCCGCGCAGCAGCCCGGTCAGCTCCGCCAGGTCCTCCCGGCTGGACCAGCGGCGCCGGGCGCGGATCTCCCGGGCGCCGCGCAGCGCGGCCGTGTAGGCGTCGAAGTACGCCCACAGCAGGGTGATCCGGGCCTCCGTGGCCTGCCAGCGCTCCTTGGTGACGCCGGTCAGTTCCGCGCCCTCCAGGAGCCTGCGGCCCGCGTGGTCCTGCAGGGCCAGCAGCGAGGTCTCGATCGCCTCGTGTTCCTGGCCGAGCCGCGCCAGCGCACGGTCCACCTCGTCCCGGTCCATCACCGGCCCGGCGGGGTCCGTGACGCCCATCGATCACCTCTCGCTCGCTGTGTGTTCCGGTCGGGTACGGCTCAACTGCCGCGCAGGTAGCGCGGTGCGGGCGGTTTCGACGCGGACGCGTCCTTGCCCAGTGTCGCCGACAGCCAGTCGTCGTACGAGGTCTGCCAGCCCTGCGCGCGGTAGTCCACCAGAACACGGTTGACCCGGCGTACCAGATCGTCCGCGTCCTTCTTCATCGCCACTCCGTAGTACTCGGTCGTGAACGCCTTGCCCTTGAGTTCGACGGTCGGGTCCTGGGCGGCCTGGCTCGCGGCGAGCGCGCCGTCGGTCACCACCGCGTCCACCTCGCCGAGTTGCAGCCGGACCAGGCAGTCGAGCTGGTTCGGGACGGTGGTGGAGATGTCGGTGGTGGCGGGCAGCCGGCCGTCCTTGCGGTCCGCGGCCAGCTTGGCGTACGCGGTCGAACCGGCCGCCGTGCACACCTTCCTGTGCGCCAGCGAGCCGTCGTAGCCCGTGATCGGGGACGACTTGGGCGCGAGGACCTGCTGGCCGGTCTTGAAGTAGGGCGCGGAGAACGCGACCTGGCGCAGCCGGTCACAGGTGATCGTCATGGTGCGCACGACCATGTCGACCCGCCCGTCCTCGATCGCCGGGATGCGCTGGCTGGTCGGTATCGCCTTGAACTGCACCGCGTCCGGGTCGCCGAGGATGTCGGCGGCGATGCGGTGGACGAGGTCGATGTCGAAGCCCTCCAGCCGGGCGCCCTCGGTGTTCGGGTTGCGGTAGCCCCACCGGTAGCTGTTCTGGTCGACGCCGACGACCAGTTTGCGCTTGGCGCCCGTGCGGGCCTTGATGGCGTCGATCGTCGGGCCGTCCGCGCCGGACGGGGCGAGCGTCTGCTGGTGCGCCTCGGCGTCCACGCACCCGTCGGCGCGGGCCTGGACGGCGGTGGCGGGCCGCTGCCCGGCCCGGGCCGGCTCGGCCGGCGCCCGCTGGGTGCACGGCAGCAGCAGGACGAACGCCAGCGCCAGCGCGCACAGCACCGCCATGGTGGCGACCCCGCCCCAGCCCCGCAGGGAGGCCCGTGCACGGCTCCCGTCCATCGTCCCGCCCCTCGTCACCGGTACTCCGAAAGTCTGCGGCCGATGCCGGCCAGGGAGCCGGCCGCGGCCAGTACCGCGAGGACGGCGGCGCCCACCGGCAGCCCGGTCATGGCGTCCCGCCCGCCCGAGGCGGCCTGCCGGAACTCGGCCTGCTCGTGGTCGATGGCCCGGGCGAGACTGCGGTCGACGCTGTCGAAGCACTCGGCGGTCGCGCCCTTCGCGCCGATCACCTTGTCCAGCGCCTGCTGGTAGTTGCCGTTCTCGTCCTCGGCGCGGGCGGCGGCGTGCCGCTGCTTCCACACCACCATGTTGCCCTCGGCGGCCTTCACCGGTGCCGTGCCCCCCTGGTCGTCGGCGAGCCGCGCCGCCTCGGTCAGGCCCTTGCCGAGCACGGCGATGTCCTTGTCGAAGTCGTAGTAGTAGGCGTCGTACGGCCTTCCGTCCACCGTGATCGTCTCCGCGCCGCGCGCCACCAAACTCAGGTTCTCGTTCCCGCGTGCCTTCAGGGAGGCGATCCGGGCGTCGTGCAGCACGTGCAGCGAGCGGATCCCGTGCGCGTAGGAGCCGTCGAGGCCCGAGCGGGCGACCGCGTGGCCGACGGCCAGCCACAGCAGGGCGACGGTGGTCGCGGCGGAGGCGGCGACCAGGCCGTGGTTGAGGACCCGGTTGGTGCGCCGGTACATCCGGTGCTGGGCCCAGCCGAGCGCGGCCAGGGCGAGCAGCCCGAGCGCGATCGCCGCCCACGGGTACGGCGTCGCGTCCGCGTAGTCGGCGTCCAGCCGCCGGTTCTCCGTGGTGTAGAGCTCCTCGGCCGCCGGGAGCATCTGCTTCTGCATCTTCTCGTTGGCGTACCGCAGATAGGCGCCGCCGACCGGGTAGCCCTGCCGGTTGTACGTCCTGGCCCGCTCGATCAGGCCCTTGTACTCGGGCAGCAGCCGGTTCAGGTCGGCGATGGTCGCCTCGGAGGCCGAGCCGGGCTCGGCGTTGGCGGCGGCGGTGACGAGGCCGCCGGCGGCGGTGCGGATGTCCTTCTCGTACCGCTCCCGGGACGCCGGGCTCTCCTGGCCGCCCGCCAGGAACCCGCTGGAGGCGGCCGTGTTGGCGTCGGCCAGCGACCGGTAGATCGCGGCCGCGCCGGAACTGAGCGGCTGGCTGCGGTGCAGCACGTCGTCGGCGGCGGCCGAGCGTGCGCTGGTCTGCCAGGCGGTGACCGCGCCGAACGCGACGACCAGCAGCGCCAGGACGGCGCCGATGATCCGCAGCCGCCCCGGCTCGGTCGTCGCGGCGGCCCGCAGCCGCTCGACGCCCTCGGCGAAGGCGGTCCGGCGCGCGGGCGGCACCCCCGCACCCGCACCCGCGGGGAGCCCGGGCGGCCCGGGCTGGGCGGGGACGGCGGCCACTCCGGGGATGCCGGGAACGCCGGGGACACCGGTCACACCGGGAACGCCGGGGACACCGGCCGCACCGGCGGGCCCGGCCGGCGGTGGCGCCGTACTGCTCTTCGGCGGGTGTGTCACACGACCTCCCCCATGGTCATCCTTCGCCGCCCAGTATCACCGCCCGCACTGACATCGCGCACCGGACTTCACTCGATCCCGATCGGAACGCAGTGTGCCGTGGGGCGCGCGCCCGCGGACGCGCCACCCCCCTGTCCCGGTACACGCCCGCGCCGGCGGATCGGTTCCCCGAACGGCCGTGCTCACGGCTCCCGGTGGTCGTGGGCCGCCTGTTCCAGGGCCGCCGCCTCCGCGGTCGCCAGCCGGGTCTCCGCCTCGATGTCGAGCGAGCGGGTCAGCGCCCAGTACAGCAGGGCGGAGACGGGCAGGCCGATGAAGAGGGAGATGTCGGCGCCGCCCAGCGCCTTCGCGGCGGGGCCGACGTACAGGGTGCCGACGGAGAAGAACGGCACCATGGCGGCGAAGCCGGCGAGGTAGGCGATGATGCCGTGCAGGCCCCAGCGGCCGTAGATGCCGTGCGGGTTGAAGATCTCGGCAATGGCGTAGTGCCCGCGGCGCACCACGTAGTAGTCCATGAGGTTCACCGCGGTCCACGGGATGAACAGGTAGAGCACCAGGAGCAGGAAGTCCTCGAAGTTCGCCAGGAAGTTCGCGGTCGCGGCCAGCGCGCCGACCAGCGAGAGCGCGGCGGTCAGGCCGAGGGTGAGCAGCCGTACGCCGAGCGTCGGCCGGACCCGTTTGAAGGAGTCGATGGCGCTGATGAGCGTCAGTGATCCGCCGTACATGTTCAGCGCGGTCACCGAGACCAGGCCGAGGGCGGAGAACAGCAGCACGACGGCGCCGAACCCGGTGAACACCTTGTCGCCCGCGGAGTTGATCGCCGGGATCGTCTGGAAGGTCTTCGGGCCCGCCCAGGCCGCCAGCAGGGTGCCGAGGACCATCAGCCAGATGCCGCCGAGCGCGGAGCCGAAGTAGGTCCAGTAGAACGTCTTGCGGACGGTCACGTCCGGGGGCAGGTAGCGGGAGTAGTCGGAGACGTAGATGGCCCAGCTGATCTGGTAGCCGGCGACCACGCCGAACTGCGCGAGGAACGGCGTCCACTTGAAGCCGCCGAGGTCGAAGGAGCCCGCCGGGTAGTGCAGGGTGACCAGGACGCCCACGGTGAAGATCCCGAAGATCACCAGGAAGGTGTACGTCAGGATCCGCTCCGCCTTGTGGATGATGTCGTAGCCCACCAGCGCGATGACGAGCGCGACGACGGTCACCACGACGACCCACGGTTTGACGCCGCCGTGCAGCGTGGCGTGCAGGGAGTCGGCGGCGAGGATGCTGTTGAAGACGTTGAACCCGGCGTACTGCACATACGCGAACAGCCACACCAGCAGCGCCCCGACGTAGCCGAACTGGGGCCGCGACTGGATCATCTGCGGCAGCCCGAGCTGGGGGCCCTGGGCGGAGTGGAAGGCCATGAAGAAGGTGCCGATCACCGTGCCGGAGACGATGGCCAGCAGCGACCAGATCAGGTTGCCGCCCTGGGTGATGCTGACCAGCCCGACCGCCAGGGTGGCGATCTGCGCGTTGGACATGAACCACAGCGGGCCCAGGTGCCAGAGCTTGCCGTGCCGCTCGTCCAGCGGGACGTAGTCGATGGACCGGACCTCGAGACCGGACACTCTCGGCTCCGCTGATGTGCTCATGACGCCTCCCGAGGTCGGGTCCGCCTCTCTGGTCACATTGTTGCCCCGCTCCGCCCGTACGACGACTCCGGATCAGCCCGCCTCCCAGTGGCCCCGCACCCGCTCCCGCGCCTCGGCCCCCGCCGCCAGCCGGTCCAGGCCCAGCAGGGCCGCGCCGAGCACCGGGCGCGCCGTGACCACGCGGACGTCGGCCTTCGGGGCGCGCGCGGCCAGCAGCTCGCGGACGGCGTCGTCCAGCTGGGCGTGGCCCGCGGTGAGGACGCTGCCGCCGAGCAGCACCGGGGTCTGCTCGTCCAGCAGCTCCAGGCGGGTCAGGGCGACCGTGGCCAGCACCGTGACCTCCTCCGCGAGCCGGGTGAGGAGCGCGCGGGCCACCGGATCGCCGTCCGCCGCCGTGGCGAACAGCACCGGGGTCAGCTCGTGCCGGCGGTGATGGTCGACGCGCCCCAGGTGCAGGGCCTCGATGAGGGCGTACATGCTCGGCAGACCGAAGTGCGCGGGCAGGGTGCGGGCCAGCGAGGTCGGCCCGCCGCGGCCGTCCTCCGCGCGGGCCGCGTGCCACAGCGCCTCCTCCGCCAGGCCCCAGCCGCCCCCCCAGTCCCCGGAGATCCGGCCGATGGCCGGGAAGCGGGCGGTACGGCCGTCGGGGCGCATGCCCACGCAGTTGATGCCCGCGCCGCACACCACCGCCACCCCGCGCGGCTCGTCGACGCCCGCGCGCAGGATCGCGAAGGTGTCGTTGCGCACCTCCACCGACGCCCCCCACGCGCGCGCGTGCAGCGCGGCCGCCAACCGCTCCTCCTCCACCGGCAGATCGGCGTTGGCCAGACAGGCCGAGACATGGCTCACCCCGCTGACCCCGGCGGCCGCGAACGCCCGGGCCACCGGTTCCGCCAGCGCGTCCACCGCCGCGGCCACGCCCACCGCGGGCGGCCGGAAACCGCCGCCGCGGGCCGTGGCCAGCACCTCGCCCGCGGCGGTGACCACGGCCACGTCGGTCTTGCTGTTGCCCGCGTCGATCGCGAGGACCGTCAGCGGGTCGGGTGCGGTCAGGCCCACGCCAGGTGCTCCCGGTTGTGTGCGACCAGCCGGTCGGTGAGGGTCTCGGCGTAGGCGTACTGGCCGATCAGCGGGTGGGCGAGCAGCGCCCGGAAGACGCGGTCCCGGCCGCCGCGCAGGGCCGCCTCCAGGGCCAGCTCCTCGTACCCGGTCACGTCCGCGACCAGGCCCCGCAACAGCGGGTCCAGGGGCGGGACCGGCAACGGGACCGGGCCGGCCGGGCCGACCGCCGCCTGCGCCTCGATCACGGCGTCGTCGGGCAGGAACGGCAGCGTGCCCCGGTTGAGCGTGTTCACCACCTGGTAGGGGCTGCCCCCGCCGCCCAGCAGGGCCGCCGCCAGGTCCACGGCCGCCTCCGAGTAGTAGGCGCCGCCGCGCCGGGCGAGCAGGGCCGGCTTCTCGTCCAGGGCGGGGTCCTCGTACATCGCCAGCAGCTCCCGCTCCATGGCGGCCACCTGGGACGCCCGGGAGGGCTTGGTGCGCAGCTCCCGGACGACCTCGTCGTGCGCGTAGTAGTAGCGCAGGTAGTAGGACGGGACCGCGCCGAGGCGGTCCAGCAGGGGGCGGGGGAGGCGGACGTCGTCGGCGATCGCCTCGCCGTGTTCCGTCAGGAGCTTCGGCAGGACGTCCTCGCCCTCCGGACCCCCCAGGCGCACACCTGTTTCCCAGGTGAGGTGGTTCAGGCCCACATGGCCCAGGTGCACATGCGCCGGACGCGTGCCCAGGAGGGCGGCGAACTTCCGCTGGAAGCCGATCGCCACGTTGCACAGGCCGACCGCCCGGTGCCCGGACTGGAGCAGGGCGCGGGTGACGATGCCGACCGGGTTGGTGAAGTCGATGATCCACGCGCGCGGGTTGGTACGGCGGACCCGCTCGGCGATGTCCAGGACCACCGGGACCGTGCGCAGCGCCTTGGCCAGGCCGCCGGCGCCGGTGGTCTCCTGGCCGATGCAGCCGCACTCCAGCGGCCAGGTCTCGTCCTGTTCCCGGGCCGCCTGGCCGCCGACGCGCAGCTGGAGCAGGACGGCGTCGGCGCCGTCGACACCTGCGTCCAGGTCGGAGGTGGTGACGATCCGGCCCGGGTGGCCCTGCTTGGCGAAGATCCGCCGGGCCAGGCCGCCGACCGGCGCCAGGCGGTCGGCGGCCGGGTCGACCAGGACGAGTTCCTCGACGGGCAGGGTGTCCCGGAGGCGTGCGAAGCCGTCGACGAGTTCGGGGGTGTAGGTCGAGCCGCCGCCGACCACGGTGAGTTTCATGTGTGGTTAACCCTTCACTCCGGTGAGCGTGACGCCTTCCACGAACGCCTTCTGGGCGAAGAAGAACACGAGGATCACGGGCGCCATGACCAGCACGGTCGCGGCCATGGTGAGGTTCCAGTCGGTGTGGTGGGCGCCCTTGAAGGACTCCAGGCCGTAGGAGAGGGTCCAGGCGCCGGGGTTCTCGGACGCGTAGATCTGCGGGCCGAAGTAGTCGTTCCAGGCGTAGAAGAACTGGAAGAGGGCCACGGCGGCGATGCCCGGCTTCGCCATCGGCAGCACGACCCGCAGCAGGGTCCGCAGGTCACCGCAGCCGTCGACCCGGGCCGCGTCCAGGTACTCGTCGGGGATCGTGGTCAGGAACTGGCGCAGCAGGAAGACGGAGAACGCGTCCCCGAACGCCATCGGGACGATCAGCGGCCACAGCGTGCCGGACAGGTCCAGCTGTTTCGCCCAGAAGAGGTACATCGGGATGACGACGACCTGCGGGGGCAGCATCATCATCGAGATCACCAGCATGAGCGACAGATCGCGGCCCCGGAAGCGGAACTTGGCGAGCGCGTACGCCACCGGGACCGAGGACACCACGGTCAGCAGGGTGCCGAGACCGGCGTACAGCAGCGTGTTCTTCCACCAGGTGAGGAAGCCGGGCGTGTCGAAGACCGCGCGGTAGTTGCCCCACTCCCAGGTGTGCGGGACGAGGTCCCGGCTGAGGGCCTGGCTGTCGCTCATCAGCGAGGTCAGGAACACGAACACGAAGGGGAGCGTGAAGAACAGCGCGGCCGCCACCCCCAGGGAGTGCACCGCCACCCATTCGAGTCGCGCCTTGCGGCGGTTCATACGTCAGTCACCTGCCTGGATCAGACCGCCCCGGCGCCGCATCAGCAGCGCGGTGAACGCCATCGACAGGGCGAACAGCACCAGCGCGACCACGCACGCCGAGCCGTAGTCGAAGCGCTGGAAGCCGAGGTTGTAGACGAGCTGGGGGAGGGTGAGCGTGGACTTGTCCGGGTAGCCGGGCTCGAACTGGGTGCCGGCGCCCTGGATGACGCCGGAGGCGACCTTCCCGGCGATCAGCGGCTGGGTGTAGTACTGCATGGCCTGGATCACCCCGGTGACGACGGCGAACATCACGATCGGGGAGATGGCCGGCAGGGTCACGTACCGAAACCGCTGCCACGCCGAGGCGCCGTCCAGCTCCGCCGCCTCGTACTGCTCGGCCGGCACGTCGAGCAGCGCGGCCATGAAGACGACCATCAGGTCGCCGATGCCCCACAGGGCCAGCAGGGTCAGCGCCGGCTTGGACCAGGCGGGGTCGCCGAACCAGCCCGGCGCCGGCAGCCCGGCCTTCTCCAGGATCGAGTTCACCGGGCCGGTACCGGGGTTCAGCAGGAACGCGAAGGCCATGGTCGCCGCGACCGGCGGGGCCAGGTAGGGCAGGTAGAACAGGGTGCGGAAGACGCCCGCCGCCGTCTTGATCTTCGTGATGAGCAGGCCGACGCCGAGCCCGAAGACCACCCGGAGGCTCACCATCACCACGACCAGCCACAGGGTGTTGCGCAGGGCGGGCCAGAACAGCGGGTAGTGCGCGAAGACGTACGTCCAGTTCTTCCCGCCGCTCCACCGCGGCGGCCGGAACCCGTCGTAGTGCATGACGGAGAAGTAGGCCGTGGAGAGCAGCGGATAGGCGAAGAAGACCGCGAAGCCGATGAGCCACGGCGCCATGAAGGCGAGCGTCCGCAAGGCCGAGCGCCGGCGTTTCGACGCGAGGGTGACGGCGCTCATCACCGGGCCTGCGCGATGTCCGTGTCGATCTGCGCGGCCGTCTTCCTCAGGCCGGCCCGCAGATCGGTCACCTTGCCGCTCTCGTAGTCGTAGCCGAACTGCTGGATCGTCACCAGGTACACACCGCCGTTGACGGAGGCGGGTGTCGTGGTGGAGTGCGGGTTCGCCGCTATGTCCAGGAAGGTTCTGAACCGGGGGTCGTACCTCAGCTTCGGGGACTTCAGCGCGGCGAGCGTGGAGGGCACGTTGTGGATGTCGTTGGCGAAGCCGACCACCGCGTCCGTGTTCGTGGTCATGTACTTCACCAGTTCCCAGGCCGCGTTCTGCCGGTGGCTGGTGGCGGCGATGCCCGTGACGGTGCCGGTGACGTAGCCCTTGCCGTACTGGCCGGCCTGGTCGTCGGGTACGGGCAGCGGGGCCACCCCGACCTCGAAGTCCGGCTTGGCGGCCTCGACCATGCCGAGCCGCCACTCGCCGTCGAGCTGCATGGCGACCTGGCCGGTGTGGAAGGGGTGCCGGGGTCCCCACTCGTCGCCGAGGGTGGCGCGGAACCTCTCCAGCCGCCGGAATCCGCCGAGTTCGTCGACGAGCTTCCGCTGGAGGGTGAAACCCTTCGCGAAGGCGGGGTCCTCGGCGAGGTTCGACCTGCCGCTCCTGTCGAAGTACGTCGGCGAGAACTGGCCGAGGTAGTGCTCGGTGGTGGACTCCCAGCCGTGGTAGTCCGGCATGAACCCGAGCTGCCGGTACCCGTCACCCTGACGGATCGTCAGTTTCTCTGCGTCGGCGGTGAATTCGGACCAGGTCCTCGGCGGGCGCGCGATGCCCGCCTTCTCGAACGCCGTCTTGTTGTAGTAGAGCCCGTACGCGTCCCCGAGCAGCGGCGCCGTGCAGCGCTTGCCGTCGAACTGCGTGTACTCGTTCATCGGCTTCGGGAACGTCTTCTCCGGGTCGATCCCGGACGCGGCGAAGAACGGGTTCAGGTCCACCAGGGCGCCCGAGGAGCAGAACCTGCCCACGTTGTTGGTGGTGAACGAGGAGATCACGTCCGGGGCCTTGTCGCCGCCGGCCCGCAGCGCCTGGTTGATCTTGTCGTCGGTCATGTTGCCGACGACGTCCACGTGGATGTGGGGGTGGGCGTGCTCGAAGCCGGCGACCAGCGATCTGACGGCCTTCACCTCGTTGGGCGCGCTCCAGGCGTGCCAGAAGGTGATCGTCGTGTCCTTCGACGGGTCGTCGGTGGCGCCCGAGCCGGACCGGCCGGTACACGCGGCGGTGAGGAGTACGGCGGACACGGTCACGGCGAAAGCCGCTTTTCGGGCGACTTCGGGTAGGGCTGTGGGCATGGCGAGGCCTCCCAGGGTGTGGGTGCGGGAAAGCGGTGACGCTCAGCGCGAGGTGTCGAAGACCTCGTCGCGGGTGGTGGCGAGCGCGGACTCCAGCGCGCCGCGCAGCACGGGGTGTTCACGGACGTCGCCGACGACCAGCCGGGGCCGGGCGGCGGCCAGCTCCGCCAGCTCGGCCTGGACGAGGCCGCGCAGCACCTCGCCGCCGGCCGTCAGGGCGGAGCCGCTCAGGACGACGAGTTCGGGATCGAGTACGGAGACCAGGGATGCCAGGCCGGTGGCCAGCCGGGTGGCGTACGCCTGGAGCAGCTCGCGGTGGGGGCCGCTCGCGTGGTCGGCGGCACGGGCGACGAGCGCGGTGGCGGCCTCGGTGGGCGGCCCCGGCGGCACGTCGGTGATGCCGAGTTCCCGGGCCAGCCCCGGTACGGCCTGGGAGCCGGCCAGTTCCTGGTAGCCGCCGCTGTTGGCCTTGGTGACCCCCCGCACCAGCGGGGTGCCCGGCACCGGCAGGAAGCCGACCTCGCCGGCGCCGCCGGTCCAGCCGCGGTGCAGCCGGCCGCCGAGGACCAGGGCGGCGCCGAGGCCCTCCTGGTTCCACAGCAGCACGAAGTCCGCGTGGCCGCGGGCCGCGCCGAGCCGCTGCTCGGCGATGGCGGCGAGGTTGACGTCGTTCTCGTACTCGACCGGCATCGGCAGCGCCGCCGCGAGGTCGTCCAGCAGCGCGGGGGAGTGCCAGCCGGGCAGGTGGGAGGCGTAGCGCAGCCGCCCGGTGTTGGGGTCGAAGGCGCCGGGGGTGCCGATGACCAGCCGGTGCACGTCGGACCGGGCGAGCCCGGCGGTCTTGACGGCGCCGTCGAGGGCGTCGGTGACCTGCCGCACCACGGACCGCGCCGGGCGCCTGCCGGGGGTGGGCAGCTCGTACTCGCCGACCGTGCGGCCGGTGATGTCGGCGACCGCGGCGCGGATGCGGTGCGGGGTGACGTCCAGTCCGGCGGCGTAGGCGGCGGTCGGGTCGACCGCGTACAGCTGGGCGTTGGGGCCCGGCCGGCCCTCGCTGGTGCCGGTGAGCCGGACCAGCCCGGCCGCCTCCAGGCGGGCCAGCAGCTGGGAGGCGGTCGGCTTGGACAGGCCGGTGAGCTTGCCGATCCGGGTGCGCGACAGCGGGCCGTGCTCCAGCAGCAGGTCCAGGGCGGCGCGGTCGTTCATGGCGCGCAGGACGCGCGGGGTGCCCGGCGTACCGGCGGTTCCTGCCATGGGGTCGACACCTGCCTTTCCGGCCGCCCAGCTTTTCAGCGACCCGGGGACGACGTCCAGTCTTGATCGCCGGCCCCCGGGAGATCACTGTTAGGAAACTTTCCTATCGGGGTGGGAGGAACGTAAGCCCAGGACGAACGGGGCGTCAAGAGACAACAGGTGATCCGCCCACGCGGTGAGGGGGCCCGGGCGGGAAGCGGCCGGGTACCCCGGCAGAACGAAGGGGCACCCCGTGCGCGCCGCGCGCCGGAATGCCCCTTCCCTTCACCGGGACCCGAGTGCCGCCCTTTCCGCTACTTCGCCGGCGGAGCCGAGCGCTGGGGAGCTATCGGGGTGGTCGCCGCCGTCTGCGGGGAGTCCGCGTTGGCGTACACCGAGGGGGCCGCGACCGTGGCGGTGGGGTCGGGGGTGTCCTCCTGGTCCTCGACGGCCGTCGCACCGCCGACGATGCGGATGCTCGCCGCGTCGAACGCCCGCTTGATCCGCCAGCGCAGTTCCCGCTCCACGGTGACCGACTTGCCCGGCATGGTCCTGGCCGAGACCCGGACCACCATGGAGTCGATCAGGACCGAGTCCAGACCGAGGACCTCGACCTGGCCCCACAGCAGCTCGTTCCAGGGCTCTTCCTTGCTCATCTTCTCGGCGACCTCGTCCAGCGTGGCCTTGACCCGGTCCAGGTCCTCGCTCGCCTTCACGGTCACGTCGACCCCGGCCGTCGCCCAGCCCTGGGAGAGGTTGCCGATCCGCTTGACCTCGCCGTTGCGGACGTACCAGATCTCCCCGCTGTCACCGCGCAGCTTGGTGACGCGCAGCCCGACCTCGATCACCTCGCCGGTGGCCACGCCCGCGTCGATCACGTCGCCGACGCCGTACTGGTCCTCCAGGATCATGAACACGCCGGACAGGAAGTCCGTGACCAGGTTCCGCGCGCCGAAACCGATCGCCACGCCCGCGACACCGGCCGAGGCCAGCAGCGGCGCCAGGTTGATCTTGAAGGTGCCCAGCACCATCAGCGCGGCCGTGCCCAGGATGAGGAAGCTCGCCACCGAGCGCAGCACCGAACCGATCGCGGCCGAGCGCTGCCGGCGCCGCTCGGCGTTGACCAGCAGCCCGCCCAGCGCGCCGCCGTCCCCGCTCTGCGCGGTGCGGCCCATCCGGTCTATCAGCTTGCTGATCGCCCGCCGCACCACCGCGCGCAGCGCGATGGCCACGACCACGATCAGCAGGATCTGCAACCCCATCGCGAGCCACGTCGACCAGTTCTGCTCGACCCAGCTCGCCGCGTTCGTCGCGCTCTCCTGGGCGTCCTGGAGCGTCTTGACGGTCGGGGCCGTGGAGCCCGAGGGCGACGGGGACGGGGACGGGGATGCCCCGGCGGCCAAGAGGGCGGCGGGCAGGGACGACACGGCAGGTACCTCCCAGGTGCTGCGCGGTCCGTACCGGCGGGGCGGTCAAGGTCACGAAAAGGTCACCGGACGGACGGGACCACCACACTAACGGGGCAGGGTGGGTGTTCCGTCTCGTTCCGCGCAGCGGGGGCCCAGGAGAGACACGGCTCACGCGGGCTTGAACCGGCCGTGGTCCGGGGGATGCATCAGGTGTGGTCGAAAACACTCCCAGCCCGTTACCGGGACATGGTGGCGCTTCCACCAGGCATGAGGGGAGACTGACTGCAGATCGTCCCGGCGCGAGCCACGCGCCGCCGACGCCCAAGGAGGCACCCGTGCCGCATGTCCTGGTCCTCAACGCGTCGTACGAGCCGCTCGGCGTCGTACCGCTCCGCCGCGCGCTCATCCTCGTCCTGGAGAACAAGGCCGTCTCCCTGGAGGAATCCGGCGCCTATATGCACAGCGCGACCGTCACCCTCCCCGCACCCAGCGTGGTCCGGCTCAAGCGATTCGTCCGGGTCCCCTACCGGGGGCCTGTTCCTCTGACCCGCCGTGCGCTGTTCGCGCGCGACGGGGGCCGGTGCATGTACTGCGGTGGCGTCGCAACCAGCGTCGACCACGTCATCCCGCGCAGCCGCGGGGGCCAGCACCGCTGGGACAACGTGGTGGCGTCCTGCCGCCGCTGCAACCATGTCAAGGCCGACCGTCACCTCGTGGAGCTGGGCTGGCGGCTGCGGCACAAACCGGCTCCGCCGAGCGGGCTGGCCTGGCGGATCATCGGCACGGGGCATCGGGACCCGCGCTGGTTGCCGTACCTGCAGCCCTACGGCGCGGATGACGCCCTGGCCCGGATCGACGGCATTTCCGCCTAGGTCTCCGGGCCGGTCCGTGTACGCCGGTGAGCCGCCCGGGGTCAGGCCCGCGGCCCCTCCGGGCGGGCGCGGCGTGCCGCGTGTAGGGCCGCCCCACCGCGGCCGCGGCCGGCGTGGGAGCCCAGGTGGACGGCGATAACGCCAGCGCACGCGGGAGGCCGCCTCGGCAGGGCGCCCGGGAACACTGTCCCGGCGTGACCGAGCGCGGCCGGTGCCACCAGCGGCGCGGCCGGCACGGTCAGCGCCGTGCGCTGCGCCGGCCGGCGCGGCCACCAGGGGCGTACGGCCGTACGGTCCAGCCCGTCCGAGGCGCCGTACCGGCTCGCCCCGGTCACCGCCGGCGTCGGCACCCGGCGGTCGGGGTCCCGGCCGGCGTGCACCGCCCGGCCGCCCGCACCACGAAGCCGGCCGTACCGGCCGGCGCGAACCCGTGAGCGGGAGCGGGCGCAGAGCAGGGGGCCGCGGTCATCGCCGTCGCCGCCCCGGGCGACGGCCCGTGGCCGGGCCGCGTGCCGGTGAACGGGCCGGTGCCGCGTCCGTCTCGCGCCGGACCCCACTGGGGCACCCCCCTCTCTCGATCACCTCGCCGGCGCGGATCACCCCCGGCAGGGGATTTTCCGGGGCGTGGCGCCGGGCTCACTGGGTAGGCCTGCCGTAACCCCTCCACAGCCGCAGGACCCGCACCACCGACAAGGAGGCCCGCGTGGCCGTCATGATCCCCGCCCCGTCCAAACCCGTGGCGGAGCCGTCCGCCGCCACCGACGAGGCACCGCTGTACGCGTTCACCTCGGAGAGCGCGTGCGCGCAGGCGCCGCTGACCAGCGAGCCGCCGCTGCCCGACGCCGAGCCGCTGACCAGCGAACCCCCGCTCGCCGAGACCACCCCGCTGACCAGCGAGTCCGACCCGGTCCCGGACTCCTACGCGCCGGGAGTGTAGATGGCCGCGGCCCCCGACGAGCCCCCCGGCCAGCCCCTCGATCTCACCGACCTCGCCCGGCTCGCCGAGCTGCACGGGGTCGCCACCTCCTACCGGCCCGGCCCCGACCACACCGTCCAGGTCCCCGCCGCCGCCGTGACCGCCGCCCTCGCCGCCCTCGGCGTCGACGCGAGCGGGCCGGACACCGTGCGTACCGCCCTCGCCGCCCGGGAGCGCGAGCTGCGCGAGCGCCTGCTGCCGCCGACGGTGGTCCAGTGGGCCGGCGCCGAACCGCCCGCCGCCCTCACCGCCCTGCCCGCCGGCACCCTGCTGCACGTCGAGACCGAGGACGGCCGGCACCGGGAGGGCACCGCGGACCTGCCGCCCGGCGTCCACCGGCTGACCGCCACCGCCCCCGACGGCCGCACCGCCGGGGCATGGCTCGTTCTCGCCCCGGACCGGCTGCCCGCCCCGCCCGGCCGCTCCTACGGCCTCCTCGTCCAGCTGTACTCGCTGCTCTCCCGCCGCTCCTGGGGCATGGGCGACCTCGGCGACCTCGCCGAGCTGGCCGGCTGGGCCGGACACACCGCCGGCGCCGGATTCGTCCAGGTCAACCCGCTGCACGCGGCCGTGCCCGGCGCCCCCACCGACCCCTCTCCGTACCGGCCCTCCTCCCGCCGCTTCCCCGACCCCGTCCACCTGCGGATCGAGGACATCCCCGAGTTCGCGCACGTCGAGGACCGCGAACGGCTGACCGGGCTGCTGCAGCGCGCCGAACGGCTGCGCGCCACCGTCCTCGACAAGGGCGCCCTCATCGACCGCGACGCCGTGTGGGAGCTGAAACGCGAGGCCCTGGAACTCGTCCTCGCCGTTCCCCTCGGTCCCGGCCGCCAGGCCGCCTACGACGCCTTCCGCGCCGCCCACGGCCAGGCCCTCGACGACCACGCCACCTGGAACGCCCTCGCCGAACTCCACGGCTCCGACTGGCACCACTGGCCCGACGGGCTGCGCGACCCCCGCTCGGCCGCCACCGCGCGGGCCAGGGCCGAGCTCGCCGACCGGGTGGAGTTCCACGCCCGCCTCGCCTGGCTCACCGACGGCCAGCTGCGGGCCGCCCAGCGCGCCGCCCGCGAGGCCGGCATGCCCGTCGGGATCGTGCACGACCTCGCCGTCGGTGTGCACCCGGCCGGCGCCGACGCCTGGGCGCAGCAGGACGTCTTCGCCGCCGGCATGTCCGTCGGCGCGCCACCGGACGCCTTCAACGCCCGCGGCCAGGACTGGGGCCTGCCGCCCTGGCGCCCCGACCGGCTCGCCGCCTCCGGGTACGCGCCGTACCGCGACCTCCTGCGCGCCCTCTTCCGCTACGCCGGCGCCCTGCGCATCGACCACGTCATGGGCCTGTTCCGGCTCTGGTGGGTCCCCCAGGGCAGCGCGCCCACCGCCGGCACCTACGTCCGCTACGACGCCGAGGCCATGCTCGCCGTCCTCGCTCTGGAGGCCGCCCGCGCCGGGGCGGTCGTCATCGGCGAGGACCTCGGCACCGTCGAGCCCGGCGTGCGCGAGGCGCTCCAGCGGCGCGGGGTGCTCGGCACCTCCGTGCTCTGGTTCGAACGGGACTGGGAGGGCGACGGCCACCCGCTGCCGCCCGAGCGCTGGCGCGCCGACTGCCTGGCCACCGCCACCACCCACGATCTGCCGCCCACCGCCGCCCGGCTCACCGGTGACCACGTCGACCTGCGCGAACGCCTCGGCCTGCTCAGCCGTTCGGCCGCCGAGGAACGCGCCGAGGCCACCGCCGACACCGCCGAGTGGCTCGCCCTGCTCGGCAGCCTCGGCCTGCTGGACACCCCGGCCGCCGGGCCGCCCGGCTCCGACGAGGAGGAGGAGATCCGCGCCGTCCACCGCTTCCTGCTGCGCACCCCCGCCCGCCTGATCGGCGTTTGGCTCCCGGACGGCATCGGCGACCGGCGCCCGCAGAACCTGCCGGGCACCTGGGACCAGTACCCGAACTGGCGGCTGCCGGTCGCCGACGGCGACGGCCGGCCGGTGCCGCTGGAGGAGCTGGTGGCCTCGCCGCGGCTGCGGGCGCTGCTGGAGGTGCTGCGGCCGCCCGGCGGCGCGAGCGCAAGCCCGTGAGGCGGGGCCCGTAAGGCACCCCGGGCGCGCGGCCCCGACGGCGGTTCGCTAACTTGAGTTCCGTGGACACGAAGAACGCCCTGCGCGCCGGCGCCCTGGCCGCCGGTACGACGCTGATGATGCTGCTCATGTCGTCCCCCGCGCTCGCGCTGACCCGCGACGACGGCGACGACCCCGGCAAGGGCCTGAGCGTCATCCAGACGCTGGGCCTGTACGTCTTTGCCCCGGTGGTGCTGTTCCTGGTGATCGCCGGTCTGGTCGTGATGCTGGACAAGTCGCGGGCCAAGAAGGACACCACCTCGTCCAACATCAACGTCAAGTCCGACGCGGGCGCCAGGGCCTGACCCGGACCACCGGTCCGTTTCGCCGGGGGCGCCGGTCCTCCCGCCGGTACGCGCGCACGCCGTACCCGGGGGAGGGCCGGCGCCCCCGGCGTTTTCCCACCCGGTCGGCGGCGCCGCCGGGTGATGTGCGGGGGTGACGGCCGCGGCGGCTACTCGGCCGTCCCGGCCAGCAGTTTCCGCAGCAGGCCGGCCAGTTGGCCGGCCTCTTCCGCGTCCAGCGCGGACAGGGCGTCGCTCTCCTGCGCCAGCCCGGCGCCCACCGCCTCGTCGATCAGCCGCAGCCCCTCCTCGGTGAGGGTCACCCGCAGACCGCGCCGGTCGTGCGGGTCGGGGGAGCGGCGCAGCAGCCCGGCGCGCTCCAACTTGTCCAGCCGGCCGGTCATGCCCCCGGTGGTGAGCATGAGGGCGGCCGACAGCTCCCGGGGCGAGAGGGCGTACGGCTCGCCGGAGCGGCGCAGGGTGGCCAGGACGTCGAACTCGCCGCGGGAGATGCCGTAGGGCTTGTAGGCCTTCTCCATCCGGTCGCCCATCGCCCGGGAGAGCCGGAAGATCCGGCCGAAGACCTCCATCGCCCGGGTGTCCAGGTCGGGCCGCACCCGGGCCCACTGCTCGGTGATCACGTCGACGGGGTCCGTCGGCTGCTGTGGCTGCATGCGAGGAGTATCGACCGGCCTCCGCTAGACCGCAAGAAAGTCACCGGTTACTCACTTGCCAATAATTAGCTTAGTAGTAAGCTACTTAGCGGAGAACAACCACGTCCTCGCGCATTCCGCTCCCCGGAAGGGCTCCCATGGCCACCGCCCGACCCACCCGCCCCGCCGTCATAGCCGTCACCGCCCTCGCGCCCGTCTCCTGGGGCACCACCTACGCGGTCACCACCGAGCTCCTGCCGCCGGACCGCCCCCTGTTCACGGCCCTGATGCGGGCCCTGCCCGCCGGGCTGCTGCTGCTCGCCCTCACCCGGGTGCTGCCGCGCGGCGCCTGGTGGGCGAAGGCCGCGGTGCTCGGCGCGCTGAACATCGGCGGCTTCTTCCCGCTGCTGTTCGTCGCGGCGTACCGGCTGCCCGGCGGGATGGCCGCGGTCGTCGGCTCGGTGGGGCCGCTGTTCGTCGTGGGGCTCTCCGCGCTGCTGCTCGGGCAGCGGCCGCGGCCGCGCACGGTCCTCACCGGGCTGGTGGCCGCGTTCGGGGTCAGCCTGGTCGTGCTGAAGGGGACCGGCGCGCTCGACCCGGTCGGCGTCCTCGCCGCCCTCGCCTCCACCGCCGCCATGGCCGCCGGCACCGTGCTGACCAAGCGCTGGGGCCGCCCGGAGGGGGTCGGTCCGCTGGCGCTCACCGGCTGGCAGCTCACCGCGGGCGGCCTGCTCATCGCGCCGGTCGCCGTCCTGGCCGAAGGCGCCCCGCCCGCCCTCGACGGCCGTGCCGTCGGCGGCTACCTGTACCTCGCCCTGGCCAACACGGCCGTCGCCTACTGGCTCTGGTTCCGCGGCATCGGCCGGCTCACCGCGACCCAGGCCGGCTTCCTCGGCCCGCTGTCGCCGCTGACCGCCGCGGTCGTCGGCTGGGCGGCCCTCGGCCAGGCGCTCACTCCGGTGCAGGTGGCGGGCATGGCGCTGGCGTTCGGCGCGACGCTGGCCGGACAGCTCGGCGGCCCGGGACCGGCCGGGACGCGCCCGGCACCCCGCGCCGGCACGGTGATCCCCGGAGCGCGCCGCCGACGGTCCGTCGCCGTCCGAGATGCTGAGTGACCGCAGGGCGGCTAGCGTGAAGGGAAAGGTCCGCGACCAGAGGTGTGCCCGCCACCGGCGGCGAGTGCCCCGAGAACCGGGGCCGACAGCCGACGCGGCGCGGGCCCGCTGCTCGTCCCCCGCGGCAACACCTACGACCGCGCCGCGCCCGTATCCGCGCGGCCGCGGCCATCGCCCCCGTACCGAAAAACCCCGCGAGGGCGTGGAAGGAAGGTAGGCCCATGAAAGCACAACGCGTGAGGCGTCTCTTCGCGGTCTCCGCGGCCGGCCTCGTCCTGGCCGGCGGCGTCGCGATCGGCACGGCGGGTACGGCCTCGGCGGCCACCCCGAACCAGGTCACGACCAACCGCGGCTGCGGCTGGGGCGGCAACTGCTTCGGCTACGGCTTCCGCAACAACTTCTACGGCACGGGCTTCGTCCCCGGCTACGGCGGCGGCGTCGTGGTGATCGTCGTCCCCTGAACCCCGACCACGACCCCGGTCGCCGGACCTGACCGCGACCCCGGTTCCCGGTCCCACACCCGTGCCGGACGGGCTCCCGCCCGTCCGGCACGGGTGTGTCGTCGCCCGGCCCCGCCGCAACCCCAACGGAGGGCACCCCGCACCCACGCTCCCGTGTCCGGCACGGCGGCCATGCGGACATCGCGTTCCCCGTCGGTCCCATGGAAGGATGGCGCGACCGACACATAACGAGGAGATGACCGCGTGCCTGGCACAAACCTGACTCGCGAAGAGGCGCAGCAGCGGGCGGAGCTGCTCACCGTTGACTCGTACGAGATCGATCTCGACCTCTCCGGCGCGCAGGAGGGCGGTACCTACCGGTCCGTGACCACGGTGCGCTTCGACGTCGCCCGCGGCGGTACCGAGTCCTTCATCGACCTGGTGGCCCCGGCGGTCCACGAGGTGGTTCTCAACGGCGACCAGCTGGACCCCGCCGAGGTCTTCAAGGACTCGCGGATCGCGCTGCCGGGGCTGCTCGAGGGGCCCAACGTCCTGCGGGTCGTCGCGGACTGCGCCTACACCAACACCGGCGAGGGCCTGCACCGCTTCGTCGACCCGGTGGACGAGCAGGCCTACCTGTACACCCAGTTCGAGGTCCCGGACGCCCGCCGCGTCTTCGCCTCCTTCGAGCAGCCGGACCTGAAGGCCACCTTCCGGTTCACCGTGAAGGCGCCCGAGGGCTGGACCGTCGTCTCCAACTCGCCGACCCCGGAGCCGAAGGACAACGTCTGGGCCTTCGCGCCGACCCCGCGGATCTCGACGTACATCACCGCGCTGATCGTCGGCCCGTACCACTCCGTGCACAGCGTGTACGAGAAGGACGGCCAGTCCGTGCCGCTCGGCATCTACTGCCGGCCCTCGCTCGCCGAGTTCCTCGACTCGGACGCGATCTTCGACGTGACCCGGCAGGGCTTCGACTGGTTCCAGGAGAAGTTCGACTACGCCTACCCGTTCGAGAAGTACGACCAGCTCTTCGTGCCCGAGTTCAACGCGGGCGCCATGGAGAACGCGGGCGCGGTCACCATCCGCGACCAGTACGTCTTCCGGTCCAAGGTGACCGACGCGGCGTACGAGGTGCGGGCGGAGACCATCCTGCACGAGCTGGCCCACATGTGGTTCGGCGACCTGGTCACCATGGAGTGGTGGAACGACCTGTGGCTGAACGAGTCGTTCGCCACGTACACGTCCATCGCGTGCCAGGCCGCGGCCCCCGGCTCGAAGTGGCCGCACTCGTGGACCACGTTCGCCAACTCCATGAAGACCTGGGCGTACCGGCAGGACCAGCTGCCGTCCACGCACCCGATCATGGCGGACATCCGCGACCTGGACGACGTGCTCGTCAACTTCGACGGCATCACGTACGCCAAGGGAGCGAGCGTGCTGAAGCAGCTCGTCGCGTACGTCGGCGAGGACGAGTTCTTCAAGGGCGTGCAGGCGTACTTCAAGCGGCACGCCTTCGGCAACACGCGCCTGACCGACCTGCTGGGCGCCCTGGAGGAGACCTCCGGCCGCGACCTGAAGACCTGGTCGAAGAAGTGGCTGGAGACGGCCGGCATCAACATCCTGCGGCCGGAGATCGCCACCGACGCCGACGGGGTCGTCACCTCCTTCGCCGTCCGCCAGGAGGCCCCGGCGCTCCCGGCCGGCGCCAAGGGCGAGCCGACCCTGCGCCCGCACCGCATCGCGATCGGCCTGTACGACCTCTCCGACGCGGGCAAGCTGGTGCGCACCGACCGGATCGAACTCGACGTCGACGGCGAGCTGACCGCCGTACCGCAGCTGACGGGCAAGCGCCGTCCGGCGGTCGTCCTGCTCAACGACGACGACCTGTCGTACGCGAAGGTACGCCTGGACGAGGACTCCCTGAGGACCGTCACCGAGCACCTCGGCGACTTCGAGGCGTCCCTGCCGCGCGCCCTGTGCTGGGCGTCGGCCTGGGACATGACGCGGGACGCCGAGCTGGCCACCCGCGACTACCTCTCCCTGGTGCTGTCCGGCATCGGCAAGGAGTCCGACATCGGCGTGGTGCAGTCCCTGCACCGCCAGGTCAAGCTGGCCATCGACCTGTACGCCGCGCCGGCCACCCGCGAGTCGCTGCTGACCCGCTGGACCGACGCCACGCTGGCCCACCTGCGCGCGGCCGACGCGGGCAGCGACCACCAGCTGGCGTGGGCGCGGGCCTTCGCGGCGACCGCGCGCACGCCGGAGCAGCTGGACCTGCTGGAGGCCCTGCTCGACGGCACCCAGACCGTCGAGGGCCTGGCCGTCGACACGGAGCTGCGCTGGGCGTTCGTGCAGCGGCTGGCGGCCGTCGGCCGGTACGACGAGACGGAGATCGCCGGCGAGTACGAGCGGGACAGGACGGCGGCCGGCGAGCGGCACGCGGCCACCGCCCGCGCCGCCCGCCCGACGCCGGAGGCGAAGGCGGAGGCCTGGGCCTCGGTCGTCGAGTCCGACAAGCTGCCCAACGCCGTGCAGGAGGCCGTGATCGGCGGCTTCGTGCAGACCGACCAGCGGGAGCTGCTCGCGCCGTACACGGACCAGTACTTCGAGGTCCTCAAGGGCGTCTGGGAGTCCCGTTCGCACGAGATCGCCCAGCAGATCGCCGTCGGCCTGTACCCGGCGGTCCAGGTCTCCGAGGAGACCCTGGCCAAGACGGACGCCTGGCTGTCCTCGGCCGACCCGAGCCCGGCCCTGCGCCGCCTCGTCTCGGAGTCCCGCGCGGGCATCGAGCGCGCCCTGAAGGCCCAGACGGCGGACGCCGAGTAACCCCCTCGCACACCGACAGGGGCGCCCGACCTCCAGGTCGGGCGCCCCTTCTGGTGGGAGGTGGGGTTACCTGCCGGACAGTTCCGCCGCCACCAGTTCCGCGATCTGTACCGCGTTGAGGGCGGCACCCTTGCGGAGGTTGTCGTTGGAGACGAACAGGGCGAGGCCGTTGTCCACGGTCTCGTCGCGGCGGATGCGGCCCACGTACGACGGGTCCTGGCCGGCCGCCTGCAGCGGGGTCGGGATGTCGGAGAGGGCGACGCCCGGCGCCTTCGCGAGCAGCTCGGTGGCGCGCTCCGGGGAGAGCGGGCGGGCGAAGCGGGCGTTCACCTGGAGGGAGTGGCCGGAGAACACCGGCACGCGCACGCAGGTGCCGGAGACCTTGAGGTCGGGGACCTCCAGGATCTTGCGGGACTCGTTGCGCAGCTTCTGCTCCTCGTCGGTCTCGTTCAGACCGTCGTCGACGAGGTTGCCGGCGAAGGGCAGCACGTTGAAGGCGATGGGGCGCTTGTAGACACCCGGCTCGGGGAAGTCGACCGCCGCGCCGTCGTGGGTGAGCTTGTCGGCGTCGGCGGCCACCTTCTGCACCTGGCCGTGCAGCTCCGCCACGCCGGCCAGGCCCGAGCCGGACACCGCCTGGTAGGTGGCCACGACCAGGGCCTCCAGGCCGGCCTCCTCGTGCAGCGGCTTGAGCACCGGCATCGCGGCCATGGTCGTGCAGTTCGGGTTGGCGATGATCCCCTTGGGACGGTCGGCGATCGCGTGCGGGTTCACCTCGGAGACGACCAGCGGGACCTCGGGGTCCCTGCGCCAGGCCGAGGAGTTGTCGATCACGACGGCGCCCTGCGAGGCGACCTTTTCGGCCAGCGCCCGGGAGGTCGCGCCGCCCGCGGAGAACAGCACGATGTCGAGGCCGGTGTAGTCGGCGGTCGCCGCGTCCTCCACCGTCACGCCGTCCAGCACGGTCCCGGCGGAACGGGCCGAGGCGAACAGGCGCAGCTCCGTCACCGGGAAGTCCCGCTCGGTGAGGATCCTGCGCATGACCGTGCCGACCTGACCGGTGGCTCCGACGATTCCGACCCTCACAACGACTCCCTCACTGTGTCTCTTGCCCGACCGGGGCTTTTCCATCATGCGGCCGACCCCGGCCCACCTGTCCAATTCTTTGTCATGTGTGCCCGAGGAATGGGACACGATCAGCCGACCGGCGGTTCCGTATGTCCGCCGGGCACCCCGCTGAGCTGCAGAAATTCCCTCGGCCGCGGGTCCGCGCCGGAAGCTGTGCTGTCCCGACCCTGCCCGTCCGGGCGTGGCCCACACGAAGGTGTGACGTACGCCTCCCCAGGAGGGGCGGCGCCCGCAAAGGTGCCCGCCCCCCCGTGCGCGTCGGCGTTTACGGCGTGACCTTCTCCAGTCTCACGCTGCCCGGCCCCGCGGGCCGTGCCCCGGGCGTTCAGCAGCTGTACGCGGCCGAGGAACTCGCGGCCGGGCGGGGCCTCCGCGGACGTCCAGCCGGTAGGGGTTGTCGGGCAGCGGGGACGCAGCTCGTCGTCGGTGCGGCCCACCGGGCCGCCCCGGAGTTAACGTCCCCTCATGCGACGGAACTTGAGGGTGGCGGCCTACGCCGTGTGCGTCCGTGACGGACAACTCCTGCTCGCCCGCTCGCCGGCGGCCGACGGCACGCCCGAGTGGGTGCTGCCCGGCGGTGGCATGGAACACGGTGAGGACCCGTACGACACCGTCCGCCGTGAGGTCGGCGAGGAGACCGGCTACCGGATCGAGGTGACCGGTCTCCTCGGCATCGACTCCTCCCGTCACGTCCTCACCGGCGGGCGCCCGCCGCGCCGCACCGACCACCACGGGGTGCGGATCCTTTACGAGGCCGAGATCACCGGCGGTGAACTCCGCTACGAGATCGGCGGTTCCACCGACTTCGCCGCCTGGCACGACCTGGACGCCGTACCCGCGCTGACCCGGATCCGGCTGGTCGACACCGGGCTGCGGCTGTGGCGCGAACGCCCGCCGCACGGGCGTCTGGCGGACCGTCCCCTACCCCGGCAGATGAACGGGGAATGACCGGTCCCGGGCCGGTCGCGATCCACTCCGTGACCGCGCCCGGTACCCCGTGATCCACGTACGGTGATCGGCGCTGCGCGTTGCCGCCGTGTTCACGCGCAGGCCATCCCCGCTGCCAACGATCCACAGTGAGCGGGACGTTCGCGTCCGCGACGGCCCGCGACCACTGCCGACGCGTTCGCACTCGGGGAGACCGCGCCATGCCGCGCACACGCATCGTCACCGCCTCCGCCGCGGGGATCAACCGCCGTACCGTTCTCGCCGCCACCGGAGCCGTCTCGCTCTCCGCGGGTGTCGGCTACGCCCTGCGCCCCACCGACAGCCAGGCCGCCACCACCGCCGAGGAACCGGTCGCCCGGTCCCGGCAGGCCCCCGCCGCGGCCCCGCTCGCCCCCTACACCAAGGGCACCACCGTCGCCTCCGTCGCCGCCCCGCGAGGCGGCTCCGGATACCGCCGCCTCGGTGACGGCCCCGGCTGGAAGCGGGTCGTCCGCGACGAGCTGGCCGCGCCCCGGTCCGGCCGGGCCGCCCGCCGTACCGCCCTCGCCGCGTTCGTGCAGTTCACCGACCTGCACCTGACGGACGTGCAGCATCCGCTGCGCCTGGAGTACCTGCGCTCCCACGACGCGCACGCCTGGCGCCCGCACGAGGCGCTGACCGTGCCCGGCGCGATCTCCCTCGTGGAGCGGGTCAACGCGCTGCGCGGCGCGCCCGTCACCGGCGCCCCGCTGCACTTCGTGATGACGACCGGCGACAACACCGACAACAACGCCCACTCCGAACTGGAGTGGTTCATGAAGGTGATGAGCGGCGGCCGGATCACCCCCAACACCGGAGACCCCCGGCACTACGAGGGCGTGCAGAACAGCGGGCTGAAGCTGTACTGGCAGCCCGGCTCCGCCGTCCGCGACCAGGACAAGGCGCTCGGCTTCCCCCACCTGGAGGCGTTCCTGGCCGCCGCGATCCGCGAGGTGCGCAGCCCCGGGCTCGGCCTGCCCTGGTACTCCACCGTCGGCAACCACGACGCCCTCCCGCTCGGCTGCTACGGCTCCCACGGCGACCCCTACCTCGCCGAGGCGGCCATCGGCGGCAGGAAGCTGATGAGCGTCTCCGCCGCCGACGCCACGAAACTCCAGGACGCCATCAAGAACGCCAAGGACCCCAAGGCGGCCGGCTACCGCGACTTCCTCAAGGCCCACGCCCGGTCGGCCCGTTCCGTCACCCCGGACGAGAAGCGCGCCCCCTACACCCAGGCCGACTACCTCAAGGCCCACCTCGACCCCGCCCACCAGGGGCACGGCCCGGCCGGCCACGGCTACTCCTCGGCGAACCTGGACGCGGGCACCCAGTACTACGCCTTCCGCATCTCCGACGACGTCATCGGCATCAGCCTCGACACCACCGACGCCGGCGGCCACTACGAGGGCTCCGTCGGCACCGCCCAGCTGAAGTGGCTCGACAAGACGCTGAAGGACAACAAGGACTCCTACGCCGTCGTCTTCAGCCACCACACCAGCAAGACCATGACCAACACCCGGCCCGACCCGGCCCGGCCGGGGGAGAAGCGGCACGACGGCGCCGAGCTGATCTCCGTGCTGTCCGCCCACGCCAACGTGCTGGCCTGGGTGAACGGCCACATCCACAAGAACGTCATCACCCCGCACAAGGCGTCCGGCGGCCGCTCCTTCTGGGAGATCTCCACCGCCTCGCACGTCGACTACCCCCAGCTCGCCCGGGTCATCGAGCTGGTCGACAACAAGGACGGCACGGTCTCGGTGTTCACCACGCTGATCGAGTCCGCGGCCCCGCACCGCACCGACTACGCCGACCTCTCCCAGACCGGGCTCGCCGCCCTGTACCGCGAGCTGTCCTACAACGCCCCGGGTGCCAACAAGACCCTCGCCGGCGGCGCGGCGGACCGGAACACCGAGCTGGTGTTGAAGAAAGGCTGAACATCACCCAACCGGCCTACAGCCGGGCAACCTTCGCGGCACGCTCCTCGGTCCTTCCCCCGACCGCACCACACAGCACAGGTTGGGGAAGACATGCGCGTACGCACGGCTCTGGTGGGCACCACCGCCCTGCTCCTCTCGGCAGCCCTCGTGGGCCCGGCCGCCGCGGCCGGACCCGCGTCCCACGGACACACCGCCACCCGCGGACACACCGCGACCCGCGAGGCCGTCGAGGCGGCCGTCGCGGCCGGGGCGCCCGGCGCGACCGTCACCGCGCGGGACGGCCACGGCACCTGGTCCGCCACGGCCGGTGTGGGCGACGTCCGCATCGGCCGGCCGCGCTCGGCCGCCGACCGCTACCGCATCGCCAGCATGACCAAGACCTTCGTCGCCACCGTCCTGCTCCAGCTGGAGGCGGAGGGTCGGCTCTCCCTGGACGACACCGTGGAACGGTGGCTGCCGGGCGTGGTCCACGGCCACGGCCACGACGGCCGCGCGATCACCCTGCGGCAGCTGCTGAACCACACCAGCGGCATCCACGACTACCTCGCCGACCCCGGCTTCGCCCACGACTACTTCACCCCGGACGGCTTCGCCCGGCACCGCTACGACACCCTCACCCCGCGGCACCTGGTCGACCTCGCGATGCGGCACGAGCCGGACTTCGCGCCGGGCACCTCATGGGGGTACTCCAACATCAACTACGTGCTCGCCGGCCTGGTGATCGAGAAGGTGACGGGACGGTCGTACGGCACCGAGATCACCCGCCGGATCATCGCCCCTCTGCACCTGGCGGCCACCTCCGTGCCCGGCACCCGGGTCACCCTGCCGCGGCCCAGCAGCAGGGCGTACTCGACGTTCAAGGTCCCCGGCGGCCGGGTGTACGACGTCACGGAACTCAACCCGTCCCTGGCCTCCTCCTCCGGCGAGATGATCTCCGACTCCGCCGACGTGTCCCGCTTCTACGGGGCCCTGCTCCGCGGCGCACTGCTCCCGCCGCGCCAGCTCAAGGAGATGAAGACCACGGTGGCCACCGGGGCCGGGTCCCCCGTCCGCTACGGCCTCGGTCTCATGGACACCCGGCTGGCCTGCGGTGTCCACGTCTGGGGGCACACCGGCGGGATCCACGGCTCGGTCTCCGAGGCGGCGACGACGGCGGACGGCCGGCACTCCCTGGCGGTCAACCTCAACGGGGACTGGGCCGGGGAGACCTCGGACGTGATCGGAAAGGAGTTCTGTCAGCCGTGACCCCGGCTTCGTGGCCGCGCGTCCGCCCGAGCCGCTGCAGCGCTCACGTCACCCGGGCGAGGACCGGCAGATAGCCGAGGGACTGCCCCGGTGCCGTCGGGTGGTACGACTCGGTGATCGCCAGCACGTCGACACCGCGCAGCCAGGGCCGCGACGAGCAGATCTCGTGCCCGGCGAAGGCGGCGGTGACGTCGGCGAAGGTGAACCCGTGGGCGGTGGCGCGCCGGGCGATGACGGCGTTCAGGTGGTCCACGGCGTCGTTCAGGGTGGCCCGTTCGCCGTCCGGGAGGCCCAGCGCGCAGGCGCCCTGCAGGTGGTAGAGGTGCGGGTAGCCGAGCACCACGACACGGGCGGCGGGGGCCCGGTCCCGGATGGCCGAGTACAGCCGGTCGAGGCGCTCGGCGAGGGACCCGTCGATGGTGGTGCGGGCGCGGGAGACGGCGGACCGGCACCCGTCGGCGCCGCCCAGCGCGCAGCCCGCGATGACGGAGACGAAGCCCGAGTCGCTGCCGCCGACGGTGAGCGTGACCAGTGCGGTGCGCGCGCTGAGGTGGCCGAGCTGGTCGGTCAGGACGTCGTCGGCGCCGGCGCCGTTGCACGCGGCGAAGGTGAAGGACGCCGGCGCGTGGGCCTCGGCCCACAGCACGGGGAAGGCCCGGCTGCTGCGCTTGCACTCCCTGCCGGAGGCCAGGTAGTCACCGGCTCCGGCACCGGAGGAGTAGGAGTCGCCGAGGGCCACGTAGCCGCCGTCGGTGAGGGTGCGGGGTACCACCTGTGCCGTCGCGGGGTCGGCGAACGCGCAGGCGGCCGCGAGGAGGAGGGAGCACGCGCCTGCCGCTATCCGGGGGTGTCTCATGACCCACCCTCTACCGTGACCCGCCCGCGCCCCGCCCTTCCTGCTGCTCCGTTGCGGTGACCGCTCACCCGGCCGGAGCAGGAGAACAGGACAGGCGGGCGGCCCGCCGCTAGGTCCCTGCGGAGCGGGCTCAGCGGGGCAGCACCAGGACGTACGCGGCAGGGTCGCGGTCCCCGGACGCCATCAGCGCGGTGCGGATCACCGCCGCCTGCTGCTCCAGGGACTCCCGGAGCTTCCTCGGCGTGACGTACACGACCGTGATGCCGAGGCGCTCCAGGTGCTCGCGCTTGCGGGCGTACTCCGACCACAGCGCGTCCTCGTCCTCCTCGTGCCCGGGCCGGGGCGCGCGGGTGTCGAGTTCGACGGCGACCGCCTGGTCCGGCCAGTAGGCGTCCAGGCCGCCGAGGTGCGGGCCGCCGGGCAGGCGCAGGTCGACGTTCCAGACCGGGTCGGGCAGGCCGTACTCGCGGACCATCCGGTACAGCCGGTCCTCGGCGATCGAGCGGCCCTCGGCGACCAGCGCGTCCACCGCGTCGACCACGTGCGGGCGGCTCAGCAGCTTCGCCAGGGTCAGCTCCCGGACCACGGCGGCCGGTTCGCAGTGGCCGCCGCGCACCGCCTCGGTGAGCAGCCGCCGTACCGCCTGCGCGTCCGTCAGCCCCGCCACCGCGTCCGCCAGCGCCCGGGGCACCGGCGCCACCGGCAGGCCCGCCACGGCCTGCGGGGTCGGCAGGGACGGGGTGCGCACGACGCGGACGTAGCCGGTGGAGCGCAGCCGGCGCAGGCGCGGGACGAGGACGTCCACGTGGTCGAGGGCGGGCAGCGGCGGGGTGGACGAGAAGCCGTGCAGGGTGAGCGCGGCGAGGCCGGTGAGCACCGCCTCGGTGTACAGCGGCCGGTGCGGGCTGCCGGCGGTCGGCTGGGCGGGGACGGCCGGCTCGGCCGCGCGGGCCGCGTACAGCAGGGCCCCGTGCAGCCGTTCCTCGTCGGTGGGCGGCCCCGGGTGCAGCAGGATCACGTGCGGGAGCAGCTCCCGCCAGGGGCCGCCGGTCCGGCACTGCTCGGACAGCTCGGCCGGGGTCACGCCGTGGGCGCGCAGCTGAGCCGCCGTCAGGACGCGGCGGTGGACGTCGGAGAGGTGGCGCAGCGGGCGGGGGGAGAGCGGGGTGTTGTGGTTCATGGCCTCGGGATTCCCGCGTCCGGACCCGCCCTTAACCGCTGTTACACGCCTGTCGATGAATGCGGACAAGACGGGACTAAAGGTCAGGTGTTCGGATGCCGAGCAGGGACGGGAAACCCCTGGTCCGATCGGGTGCGGACCAGGGGTTACGGGCGCGCCTGACCGGATTCCGTAACGGTCACCGGCCGGGCAGGCTCAGGCCAAGGCTCAGTGGTCGCCGGCCGCCGCGTCGCACTCCTGTGCGCGCAGCGCCCGCGCCAGGTCGTCCCGCGCCTCCAGCACCAGCCGGCGCAGCGCCGGCGCCGCGTCGGCGTGCGCCCCGAGCCACGCGTCCGTCGCCTCCAGCGTCTCCCGCCGGTCCTGGTACGCCGGGAACAGCCCCCGCACCACGTCCATGCCGATCTGGATCGACCGCTCCCGCCACACCCGCTCGATCGCCGCGAAGTACAGCTGCGCGTACGGCGCGGTCAGCTCCCGCTGCGACGGCTGCTGGAAGCCCGAGATCGTCGCCTCCACCAGCGCGTTCGACAGCGCGTCGGACTCCACCACCTGCGCCCACGCCTGCGCCTTGACCGCCGCCGACGGCCGCGCCGCCAGGCAGCGCACCTGGTGCCGCTTGCCCGACGCCGTGTCGTCCCGGGCCAGCTCCGCCGCCAGCATCGCCTCGTCCGCCACCCCGTGCGCGGCCAGCGGCTCCAGGAACGCCCAGCGCAGCTCCTGGTCCACCTCCAGGCCCTCGATCCCGGTGGTGCCGTCCAGCAGGTCCGCCAGCAGTTTCAGGTCCGGCTCGGCGGAGGCCACCGCCGCGAAGAACCGCGCCCAGGCCAGCTGGTGTTCGCTGCCCGGCCCGGCCGCCCGCAGCTCCCGCAGCGCCCCCTCGGCCAGCAGCCCGGCGCCGGTCCGCCGCCACGGTGGCGCCGCGTAGTGCGTCAGCGCCGTGTTCGCCCAGGCGTGCAGCATCTGCAGCACACCGATGTCCGACTCGCGGCCCGCGAAGCGCAGCACCAGACCGATGAAGTCCCGCGCCGGCAGCAGCCCGTCCCGGGTCAGGTTCCACAGCGCCGACCAGCACAGGGCGCGCGCCAGCGGATCCGTCAGCCCGCCCAGGCCGGAGCGCAGCGTCGCCAGCGAGGTCTCGTCGAACCGGACCTTGCAGTAGGTCAGGTCGTCGTCGTTGACCAGCACCAGCTCCGGAGCCTCGGCGCCCGCCAGTTCCGCCACGACCGTACGCGGCTCGTGCAGGTCCGTCTCCACGCGCGCGTACCGCTGGAGCGTCCCCTCGGGCGTACGGCGGTACAGGCCCACCGCGATCCGGTGCGGACGCAGCCGGGGGTGCGACTCGGGGGCCTCCTGGAGGATCGCCAGCTCCGCGATCCGGCCGCCCGTGGTGTCCAGCAGCACCTGCGGGGTCAGCGTGTTCACCCCGGCCGTCTGCAGCCAGGACCGCGACCACGCCGTCATGTCCCGGCCGCTGGTCTCGGCCAGCACCGACAGCAGGTCGCCCAGGCGCGTGTTGCCGTACGCGTGGCGCTTGAAGTAACGCCGGGCGCCCTCCAGGAAGGCGTCCTGGCCGACGTACGCCACCAGCTGCTTGAGCACCGAGGCGCCCTTGGCGTAGGTGATGCCGTCGAAGTTCAGCTTGGCGTCCTCCAGGTCACGGATGTCCGCCGTGATCGGATGCGTGGACGGCAGCTGGTCCGCGCGGTACGCCCAGGCCTTGCGGCGGTTGGCGAAGGTGGTCCACGCGTCCTTGAAACGGGTCGCGCCGACGTTGGCGAACGTGCCCATGAAGTCCGCGAAGGACTCCTTCAGCCACAGGTCGTCCCACCACTCCATGGTGACCAGGTCGCCGAACCACATGTGCGCCATCTCGTGCAGGATGACGTTGGCCCGTGCCTCGTACGACGCCTGCGTCACCTTCCCGCGGAAGACGTACTCCTCGCGGAAGGTCACCAGGCCCGGGTTCTCCATCGCGCCCAGGTTGTACTCCGGCACGAACGCCTGGTCGTACTTGCCGAACGGGTACGGGTGGTCGAAGTGGTCGTGGAAGAAGTCCAGGCCCTGCTTGGTCACCAGGAACACGTCGTCGGCGTCGAAGTGCGGCGCGAGGCCCTTGCGGCACATCGCGCCGAGCGGGATCTCCAGCTTCGTGCCGTCCTCGAAGACCCGCTCGTAGCTGTCCGTCACATAGTGGTACGGCCCCGCCACCACGCACGTGATGTACGTCGAGATCGGCTTGGTCTCCGCGAACCGCCAGACCCCGTCGGCCCGTTCACCGGCGCCGTTGCTCCACACCGTCCACCCCTCGGGCGCCCGCACCTCGAAGCGGTACGGCGCCTTCAGGTCCGGCTGCTCGAAGTTCGCGAAGACCCGGCGGGCGTCGGCCGGCTCGTACTGCGTGTACAGGTACACCTCGCCGTCCTCCGGGTCGACGAAGCGGTGCAGGCCCTCACCCGTGCGCGAGTACGCGCACCGGGCGTCCACCACCAGCTCGTTCTCCGCGGCCAGGTCCTCCAGCGCGATCCGGGAGCCGTCGAACACCTCGCCCGGGTCCAGGTCCCGGCCGTTGAGCGAGACGGACGTCACCGCCGGCGCGACCAGATCGGCGAAGCTGGACGCGCCCGGCTCGTTGCAGCGGAAGCGGACGGTGGTCACCGAGCGGAACGTGCGCGGCTCACCGCCCGGGTCACCGACGGCGGACCGCAGGTCCAGGGACACCTCGTAGCCGTCGACGGACAGCAGGGCGGCCCGCTCCCGGGCCTCGTCGCGGGACAGATTCTCACCGGGCACGGACGGTACTCCCTCGTGATCGCGCGGATGGCGGCTGAACAGGACCGATCCTGTCATGCGCGCCTGACGGGGCGGACGGGGAATGCCGGGGCCGGCGGCGGCGTTTCGACGGGAAAGAGTCCTTGACGAGGAGAGACATGTCGGACAAGACCCCGGTCGACTTCTGGTTCGACCCGCTGTGCCCCTGGGCCTGGATGACCTCCCGCTGGGTGCTGGAGGTGGAGAAGGTCCGCGACATCGAGGTCCGCTGGCATGTGATGAGCCTCGCCGTGCTCAACGAGAACAAGCTCGACGAGCTGCCCGAGGAGTACCGCGAGATGCTCGCGACCAAGGCCTGGGGCCCGGTCCGCGTCGTCATCGCGGCCCGGCAGGAGCACGGCGAAGCGGTGCTCGGCGACCTCTACACGGCGCTCGGCACCCGTATCCACAACCAGGGCGAGGGTCCGGAGAAGGCGGCCGTGGCCGCCGCGCTGGCCGACGTGGGCCTGCCCGAGTCCCTCATGGACCACTGGGACTCCACGCCGTACGAGGCGGAGCTGCGCGCCTCCCACAAGGACGGCATCGAGAAGGTCGGCCAGGACGTCGGCACCCCCGTCATCGCGGTGCCCGGCCCCGACGGCGAGGAGATCGCCTTCTTCGGCCCCGTCGTCACCCCCGCCCCGAAGGGCGAGGAGGCGGCCCGCCTGTGGGACGGCACCCTCGCCGTGGCCTCGGTGCCGGGCTTCTACGAGATCAAGCGGTCCCGCACCAAGGGCCCCGACTTCAGCAACCTGTAGGTCCCGCCGACGGGCCCGGTTCGGCGCCGGGTCCGTTCCCGTGCCGCGGCCAGCAGCTCCAGGTGCTCCTCGTAGCCGTTCGCGTAGGACGCCGCCCGGTCCGGATCCGGCTCGATCACCCGGGTCGGCTGCGTCCAGGCGGCGGTGTCCAGGGCGACGCCGTGCCGGGCGGCGGCCGCGAGCACCGCGCCCCGCGCGCCGACCTCGCCCTCCGCCAGCCGCAGCGGCCGGCCCAGCACATCGGCGAGCAGCCCCGTCCAGGCGGCGCTGCGGGTGCCGCCGCCGCACACCGCGAGCGAACCGGTCAGGCCCGCCGCCTCCAGACAGTGCCGGGCCGCGTAGCCGATGCCCTCGCAGGTGGCCCGGACCAGGTCGGCGGGGCGCGTCTCCAGGCTGACCCCGACCAGCTCGGCCCGCAGCCCGGGCTCCACGAAGGGCGCCCGCTCACCGGACGGCGCGAAGTACGGCAGCACCCGCGTCCCCGACGCCCCCGGCGGGGACGCGAGCAGTAAGTCCTCCAGGTCCTCGTACCGGGCGCCCGTCGTGCGCAGCACCCAGTCCAGCGCCGCCGTGCCGACCATCGCGGGCATCGCGCGCAGCCAGTGGCCCGGCCGGTCGGTGGAGATGTACAGCCCCGCCGGCTCACCGCCCAGGTCCGCCTCCGTGGTGGCGACCAGGCTCGCCAGGCACGTGCCGACGATCAGCAGTCCGTCGCCGGGCGCGGTGACCCCGGCGCCGAGCGCGCAGGCGGGCAGGTCGTACGGGCCGTTCGCCAGCGGGGTCCCGGCGGGCAGCCCCTCACCGGCCGCCTCGCCGGTCGCGACCGGATCGCCGATCTCCGGGAGCAGCCCGCGCCGGTGGGTGAGCCCGAGGAGGTCCACCACCTCGTCGTCGTAGGACCGTGAGCGCGGGTCCAGGAACGGCATCGACGCGTCCGACACGTCCGTCACCGCCCGGGCCGCGCCGGTCAGCCGCTGGAACACCATGTCCTTGCAGTAGACGGCCGCCGCGGCGGCGTCCAGGGCGGCCGGCTCGTACCGGTCCAGCCACGCCAGCAGCGGCCCCGGACAGCCCGGGAACATCGCGCTGCCGGTGCGCCGGAAGACGGCCTCGAAGGTGCCGTCCGCCAGCCAGCGGTCCACCAGCTCGTGCGCCCGGCCGTCCATCCAGGACAGCGCCGGCCGCACCGGCCGTCCGGCCGCGTCCACCAGCCACACCCCGTCGCCCTGCCCGGTCAGCCCGGCCAGCTCCACCGGCGCCGGCACCCGCGCGGTGAGCGCGCCGAGCACGGCGACGAGGGCGCCGTAGACCTCCTCCATGTCCTGCTCGACGGCCCCGCCGCGCAGCTCCAGGCCCACCGGCCGGGCCTCGACGGCCAGTTCGCGCCCGTCCCGGTCGAAGGCCGCGGCCTTCACCACGGACGTCCCCACATCGATCCCGACGAACATGCCAAGCCTCCCGGGGCATCAGGTCAGACAGTGCGCGAGCGGCTCCCCGCGCATCCAGCGGCCCACCTCGGCGGCGGCGATCCGGGCGGCCTTCTCCGCCACCGCGCGGCTGGCCCCGCCCAGGTGCGGGGTGAGCACCACCCGGTCGGACAGCGCGCGCAGCCGGGACTCCGGCGGCAGCGGTTCCCGGGCGAAGGTGTCCAGCGCCGCCGCCGACAGCCGTCCCTCGGCCAGCGCGTCGCACAGCGCGTCCTCGTCCAGCAGAGGACCCCGGGCCGCGTTGACCACCACCGCGCCCGGCGGCAGCAGCGCCAGCTCCCGGGCGCCGAGCAGCCCCCGGGTCTCCGCGGTGAGCCGGGCGTGCAGGGTGATGACGGCGGAGCGGCGCAGCAGGTCGTCCAGCGCGGCGAGGCGCAGCCCGTGCACCTCGCCGCGCACGTACGGGTCGTACACCATCACCCGCGCCCCGAACGCGCACAGCACCCGGGCGACCCGGCTGCCGACCGCGCCGTAACCGACGAGCCCGACGGGCAGGTCCTCCAGCTCCAGGCCACTGTCGCCGTAGGTGTAGTACGCGGCGCCGGCCCAGCTGCCCTGCCGGGCGAGGAGGTCGTGGGCCTGGGGGACGCGCCGCAGGGCGGCGAGCATGAGGCCGACGGTGAACTCGGCGGTGGCGGCGGCGTTCCGGCCCGGCGCGAAGCACACCCGCACGCCGTGCCGCCTCGCCGCCTCCAGGTTGACGTTGACCGGGCCGCCCCGGCAGACGACGACCAGCCGCAGCCCGGGGCGGGCGGCGAGGACGCGTTCGGTGACCGGTCCCATCTGGGTGACCAGCACCTGCGCACCGTCGAGGGCCGCGATCAGCTCGTCCTCGGCGTCACTGGCCTCGCTCACCTCGCCCACCGGCCCGAACGGCTCCAGCGGCCAGCCCAGGGTCAGCTCCCGCACCGCGCAGTCGGTCTCCTCCGCGAGCGCGGCCGTGATCAGGGACGGCAGCACGAAGTGGTCGCCGGCGGCCACCACACGCACAGCACTGGACGTCATCCGGGGTCTCCCGTCTCGGGGTCGGTGGCGCACACCTCGTAGCGCACCTCGTGCTCGTCCAGGTCGCGCAGCGCCCGCGGCGGGGCCCCGTCGTCCACCAGCAGCAGCTCGAAGCGGGACAGCGGGGCCACCCGGTGCAGGGCGACCCGGCCCAGCTTGGTGTGGTCGGCGAGCAGGACGTTGCGGGCGGCGATGTCGAGCATCGCCCGCTTCACCGACACGATGTGCTGCTCCTGGTGGTAGGCGTGGCCGGCGTGCACGCCCGACGTGGACAGGAAGCCGATGTCGACGCGGAGTTGGCCGACGGCCTCCACGCAGGACACCCCGAGGAAGGAGGAGTGCAGCGGGTCGTAGTCGCCGCCGAGCGCCACCAGACGGATGCCCTGCCGGCCGGCGAGGAGGTTGATCGCCTCCAGGAAGTTGGTGACGACGGTGAGCGGGGTGATCCCGCCGAGCCGCAGCAGCCGGGCGATCTCCAGGGCGGAGGTGGAGTCGTCCAGCAGGACGGCCATGCCGGGCTCGATCCACCGCACCGCCCGCTGGGCGAGCGCGGCCTTCTGCGGGCGCATGGTCCTCAGCCGGTACCGCACGTTCGACTCGAACACCCCGGACGGCTGCGCGGTCACCCCGCCGCGGAACTTCCGTACGACGCCCTGCCGTTCGAGTTCGTCCAGGTCCCGGTGGATGGTCATCAGGCTCACCCCGAACCGTCCGGCCAGCTCCGCCGCGCTCACCGAGCCCTCGGACAGGACGAGTTCGGCCAGGGCGGCCTGCCGGGCCGCGGGCCCCTGCTGTGCACCGGTGCCGCTCATCACCACCGAGGGTGTTACGGCGGTGAAACGCCGTCAATCCCTTGTGCACGGGGAAATCAGCGGGAAATCTCAAAGAGGAGTGGGAAGTTCACAGGACCGGTCGCGACGAGCGGAGGTTCGGATGGATGAGGCATGGCTCGGGATCGACCTCGGCACCCAGGGGGTGCGGGCGCTGCTGGTGACGGCAGACGGCGGGGTGCCCGGCAGCGGTGCGGCGCCGCTCACCCGGGGCCGCCGGGAGGGGGTGCGGCACGAGCAGGACCCGGGGGAGTGGTGGGCGGCGGTGGGCGCGGCCTGCCGGGCGGCGCTCGCCGGGGCGCGGGTCCGGGTGGCCGGGGCCGCGGTGTGCGGCACGTCCGGGACCGTCCTGCTCACCGACGACGCGGGCCGTCCGGTGAGCCCCGCCCTGATGTACGACGACGGGCGGGCCGCCGCCGAGGCGGGCCGGCTGCGCGCCGCCGGACTCGCGGTGCAGGACACCTGGGCGCTGCCCAAGGCGCGCTGGCTGGTCGACGCGCACGGCCCGGGCCGGATCGCCCACCAGCCGGACGTGATCACCGCCCGGCTGGTCGGCCACCCGGTGCCCAGCGACTCCAGCCACGCCCTGAAGACGGCCTACGACCTGCGCCGCGAGGCCTGGCCCGACCTCACCGGGCTGCCCGCGGGCGCCCTGCCCGAGGTGGTACGGCCCGGCACCCGGCTCGGCGAGGTCTGCCCGGCCGCCGCCGACGCCACCGGGATCCCGGCCGGCACGCCCGTCATCGCGGGCATGACCGACGGCTGCGCCGCCCAGATCGCCGCCGGCGCGCTGCGCGAGGGCGCCTGGAACTCGGTGCTGGGGACGACCCTGGTCCTCAAGGGGGCGGCGGCCGAGCCGGTGTCCGACCCGGCCGGCGTGGTCTACCACCACCGCGCGCCCGACGGCACCTGGCTGCCGGGCGGCGCCTCCAGCGTGGGCGCCGGCGTGCTCACGGCGCGCTTCCCCGGCGCCGACCCGGCCGTGCTGGACGCCCGCGCCGCCGCCTACGAACCCTCCAACGCCATCGCCTATCCGCTCGTCTCGCCCGGCGAACGCTTCCCCTTCCTCGCCCCGCGCGCCACCTCCCTGCTGCTCGGCGACCCCGAGTCGGACGCCGACCTGTGGGCTGCCCTCCTCCAGGGCGTGGCCTTCACCGAACGCCTCTGCCTGGACTACCTCCACCACCTGGGCGCCCCCCTCGACGGCACCCTCACCGTCACCGGCGGCGGCGCCCGCAGCGCGTACTGGACCCGGCTGCGCGCCGACATCCTGGGCCGCCCCCTGCACGTCCCGGCCCGCACCGAACCGGCACTGGGCATGGCGGCCCTGGCCGCGTACGGCACCGGCGCGGCACCCACGCTCACCGCGGTGACCGACACCATGCTGCGCCCCGGCACCACGATCGACCCCCGCCCCGCCCGCACCCCCCGCTTCACCGAGCCCTACGCCCGCCTGCTGGAGGAACTCGAAACCCGGGGCTGGCTACCGCACCCGGTGGCGGCACACGCGCGGGCGCGGCTGTGAGACGGGGGCGCCCGGGATACTGCTCTCCATGACTTCCACCACCCTCCTTCTCGCCCGGCACGGGCAGAGTGTGTGGCATGCCGGGAACCGGTACGCCGGTGTGAGCGATGTGGCCCTGACGGACACCGGTCGTGAGCAGGCCGAGGCGCTCGGGCGGTGGGTCGCCGGGCATCCGGTGGACGCGGTGTGGACCTCGCCCCTGTCCCGGGCGGTCGCCACCGCCGAGCCGGCCTGCCGGTTTCTCGGACTGGAGCCGCGCCGGGAGCCCGGCCTGCGGGAGTGCGACTTCGGGGTGCTGGAGGGCCGTACCCTCGCGGAGTTCGCGGCGCGGGAGCCGGCCGCGGCGGAGGCGTTCCGCGCCGACCCGGTGGCGCACCCGTTCCCCGGCGCCGAGGACCCCCGCGCGGCGGCGGCGCGCGGCACCGCGGCCCTGCGCCGGATCGCCGCCGCCCACCCCGGCGAGCGGGTCCTGGTCGTCGCCCACAACACCCTGCTCCGCCTGGTGCTGTGCTCCCTGCTGCACATCCCGCTGTCCGAGTACCGCCGGGTCCTGCCGCGGCTGCGCAACGCGGCGCTGACCGAGCTGCGCCTCGACGGCGAGCAGGCCGCGCTGCTCTCCCTCAACACACCTTCCTGCTGTTAAGCTGCAATTGCGACTCAGTCGCAATAAGCGGCCTGTCCCTCGTGATCGTCTTCTCACCCTTCACGGCGGCGGGAGGCCGGAGCACCACGAAGGCCCCCACGTGTCACACGTGGGGGCCTTCGCCGTACTGCGCCGGCCGGCGACGGTCAGCGCCGGGCGCGCATCCGCTGCCAGGTGTATCCGACGGCCGCCAGGGCCAGCGTCATCCCGCCCGTCGAGTACAGCTGCACCCGGGTGTCCGGCTCGCGGGCCATCAGGACGAAGATGGCGACCATGCCGGCCAGCGCGATCCAGGTCAGCCACGGGAACCCCCACATGCGCACGACCAGCTTGTCCGGGGTCTCGCGCTCGATGCGGCGGCGCAGCAGCAGCTGGGAGACCGCGATGAAGATCCAGACGACCAGGATGACCGCGCCGATCATGTTCAGCAGCCACTTGAAGGCGCCGTTCGGGCTCCAGTAGCTGAGCAGGACGCACACGAACCCGAGGACGCAGGAGACGAGCACCGCGATCCGCGGGACCCCGCCGAACAGCCGCGACAGCACCTTCGGGCCCTGCCCGCGCTCGACCAGCGAGTAGGCGATGCGCGAGGAGCCGTAGATGTTGGCGTTCATCGCCGAGAGCAGGGCGACCAGCACGACGACGTTCATCAGCTGGCCGGCGCCGGGGATGCCGAGGTGGTCGAGCGTGGCGACGTACGGGCCCTTCTCGACGACCTCCTTGGAGTCCCACGGGATCAGGGTGACGACGACCGCCATGGAGCCGATGTAGAACAGGGCGATCCGCCACATCGCCGTGCGCACGGCGCTCGCCACGCCCCGCACCGGGTCCTCCGACTCGGCCGCCGCGATCGTGACCGTCTCCAGTCCGCCGTACGCGAAGACGGACGCCAGCAGGCCGATGAGCAGGCCCTCGCTGCCGTGCGGGAGGAAGTCGGAGAGGTGGGAGGTGCCGGGCGCGTCCGTGCCCGGCAGCACCCCGGCGATCGCCAGGACGCCCAGGATCAGGAACAGGCCGATCGCGCCGACCTTCAGGGCCGCGAACCAGAACTCGAACTCGCCGAAGTTCTTCACGGCGGCCAGGTTCGCCCCGAGGAACACCACCATGAACAGGGCCACCCACATCCACTGCGGGGTGCCGGGCAGCCAGCTCTGGACGATGTTCGCGGCGCCGATGCCCTCGAGACCGACGGCCGTGCACAGCAGCACCCAGAACGACCAGCCGGCGGTGAAGCCCGCCCAGGGGCCCATCGCCCGCTCGGCGTGCGCCGAGAAGGAACCCGACGACGGGTACGCGGCCGACATCTCGCCGAGCATCCGCATCACCAGCATCACCAGGACGCCGGAGACCGCGTAGGCGATCACGATGGACGGGCCCGCGGCGGCGATGCCGGCACCGGAGCCGACGAACAGGCCCGCGCCGATCACACCGCCGAGGGCGATCATGGACAGGTGGCGCTGCTTGAGGCCGTGGGAGAGGGATCCGTCCGCGTGCTGCTGCGGAGGCGTCTCCTTGGTCGTGCTGCTGGGCATGGGCGCGGCTCTCCCAGGGCGATGGGCGGGAAAAAACCCCGCCAGTGTGGGCGGCCCGTCCGCTCACGCGAAGGGGACGCCCACTATCCGGACACCGAACGTACGGACGGTGAATATACGGCTACGCGGCCACCGGTGTGTAGTGGGAGGCGTCACCTTCGATGGAGTAGCTCTCCTTGCCCTCGACGCCGACCGGGATGTCACCGGCGACGGTCACCCGGTGCAGGCGGCGCGGCAGACCGTCGTAGTTGTCGATGGCGTAGTGCTGGGTGATGCGGTTGTCGAAGAGCACCAGCTGGTTCTCCGACCAGCGGTGGCGCAGCACGTTCTCCGGCCGGGTCACGTACGCCTGGAGCAGGTCGAGGATCTTGCGGGACTCGCCGACCGACAGGCCGGTGATCCGCTGCGCGAACCCGCCGACGAACAGCCCGCGCTCCCCGGTCAGCGGGTGCACCCGGACCACCGGGTGCGCGGTGCGGTACGTGATCGAGGTGAACCGGGCGCGCTGGGCGGCCTTCTCCTCGTCGATCTCCTCGTCCGGTACGGCGTAGTCGTAGTCGTTGGTGTGCTCGGCCCACAGGGTGTCGGCCAGGCGGCGCAGCGGCTCGGGCAGGTCGCGGTAGGCGGCCGCCGCGTTGGCGATCAGCGTCTCGCCGCCGTACGGCGGGACGGTCAGCGAACGCAGGGTGCTGGCCTGCGGCGGATTGAGGACGAAGGTGACGTCGGTGTGCCAGTGGTTGGCGCGGCCCCGCTCGCTGTCGACCGGCAGCACGTTCGGGGCGCCGTCGACCGCGCCGACCGTCGGGTGGGCCGTGGTCAGGTCGCCGAGGTGGCGGGCGAAGGCCTGCTGGCCGGCGTCGTCCAGGCGGACGTCGTCGAAGACGAGCGCCTTGTGGACGTTCAGCGCCTCCCGGATCGCGGTGACCTCCTCCGCCGCGAGCGGCCGGGAGATGTCGACGCCGGACACCCGGGCGCCGATGCGTGCGGTGACCTTGGTGATCTCGATGGACATGGGGATTCCTCTCAGACGAGGGCGGGGGTGGAGCCGGGGTTGAGGCCGGGGGCATGGGCGGGAGCGGGGCCGGGGGTCAGGTACCGGTTGGCGGGACGGGGCAGGCCGTAGCGCTCGCGCAGGGTCGTCCGCGGCCCGTACCCGGTGCGCAGCAGACCGCGGGCCCGCAGCAGCGGTACGACGTGTTCGACGAACGCCTCCAGACCGGAGGGCAGCACGGCCGGCATGACGTTGAAGCCGTCGGCGGCGCCCTGCGTGAACCAGGTCTCCATCAGGCCGGCGACCTGCTCGGGCGTCCCGGCGACGGTGAGGTGCCCGCGCCCGCCGCCGAGCCGGCCGATCAGCTGCCGCACGGTGAGCCGCTCGCGCCGGGCCAGCTCCACGACCAGCGTGTACCGGCTCTTGGCGCCCTCGACGGCGGACTCGGGCGGCAGGTCGGCGGGGAGCTTTCCGTCCAGCTCCAGGGTCCCGGGCGGCAGCTGGAGCAGGCTCTCCAGCCGGCCCACCCCGTGCTCGTACACGATGTGGTCCTCCAGCAGCCGCTCGGCGGCCCGCGCCTCGGCCTGCGTGGACCCGAGGACGGGGACGATCCCGGGCAGCACCTTCAGGTGCCCGGGGTCCCGGCCCGCGGCCCGGGTGCGGGACTTCAGGTCGGCGTAGAAGCCCTGCGCGTCGGCGAGGGTCTGCTGGGCGGTGAACACCGCCTCCGCGTACCGGGCGGCGAACGCCCTGCCGTCCTCCGAGGAGCCGGCCTGCACCAGCAGCGGGTAACCCTGCGGGCTGCGGGGCACGTTGAGGGCGCCCTCGACACGGAAGTACGTCCCCTGGTGCCGGGGCGGGTGGATCTTGCGGTCGTCGCCCCACACGCCGGCCGCCTTGTCGGCGACGATCGCGTCGTCCTCCCAGCTGTCCCACAGCTTGAGGGACACCTCCAGGAACTCGGCGGCGCGCGCGTACCGCTCCGCGTGCGCGGGCTCCCCGGCGAGCCCGAAGTTGCGGGCGGCCTCCGCGCCGGCGGTGGTGACGATGTTCCAGCCGGCCCGGCCGCCGCTGACGATGTCCAGCGAGGCGAACCTGCGGGCCAGGTTGTAGGGGGAGTTGTAGGAGGTGGAGGCGGTGGCGATCAGACCGATGTGCTCGGTGGCCGTCGCCAGCGCGGTCAGCAGGGTGAGCGGCTCCAGCGCGCCGGCCGGCCGCTGCGCGAGATTGCCCCACAGCTGGGGGCCGTCGGCGAGGAACAGGGAGTCGAAGGTGCCGCGCTCGGCGATCCGGGCGAGCCGGACGTAGTGGCTCAGCTCCACGTGGGCGTACGGGTCGCTCTCCGGGAGCCGCCAGGACGCCTCGTGGTGGCCGGTGTTCATCAGGAACGCGTTCAGATGGAGCTTTCTCGCGGTCACCGGTGGTCCTCCGTGACTCCGAGGGCGGCCAGCAGCCGCTCGCGGTACTCGCCCAGCACCGGCTCCCGGTAGGAGCGCGGGTGGGGGTGGTCGATGGTCAGGTCGAGGCCGACACGGCCGGAGTCCAGGACGAGGACCCGGTCGGCGAGCACGATCGCCTCGTCCACGTCGTGGGTGACGAGCAGCACCGACGGCCGGTGCCGCTGCCACAGCTCGCGCAGCAGGGTGTGCATCCGGATCCGGGTCAGCGCGTCCAGTGCGCCGAACGGCTCGTCGGCCAGCAGCAGTTCCGGCTCGCGCACCAGGGAGCGGGCCAGCGCCGCCCGCTGGGCCTCGCCGCCGGACAGCTCGCCCGGCCAGGCCCGCTCCCGGCCGCCGAGGCCGACCTCGCGCAGCGCCGCCCGGCCGCGTTCCTCGGCGTCCTCGCCGTCCAGGCCGAGCAGGACGTTGTCCAGCACCCGCCGCCAGGGCAGCAGCCGCGCGTCCTGGAAGACGACCGACACCCGCTCGGGCGCCGTCAGCCGCCCACCGCCGGCCACCCCGTGGTCCAGGCCGGCGACCGCCCGCAGCAGGGTCGACTTGCCGGAGCCGCTGTGCCCGAGCAGGGCCGTGAACTGTCCGGCGGGCAGTTCGAGATCGATGCCGTCGAGGACCGTACGGTCCCCGAACGACCGGGTCAGGCCGTGCAACCGTACGGCGGGCGGGGTCAGTTGCCGAGTGTGCGGCGCCATGACAGCACCCTCCGTTCGATGAGACGGACCACGCTGTCGGAGACCAGGCCGAAGACGCCGTAGATCAGCAGGCCGACCAGGATGACGTCGCTCTGGCCGTAGTTCTGCGCCTGGAACATCAGGTAGCCGAGACCGCTGGTGGCGTTGATCTGCTCCAGGACCACCAGGCCCACCCAGGATCCGGTCACACCCAGCCGGAGTCCCACGAAGAATCCGGGCAGCGCGCCGGGGATCACGATCCGGCGGACGAAGTCGAGCCGCGACAGGCCCTGCACCTCGGCGAGTTCCACGAAGCGGCTGTCGATGCCGGACAGCGCCGCGTGCGTGTTCAGGTAGACCGGGATGTAGACGACGATCGCGATGATGGCGATCTTGAAGGTCTCGCCGATGCCCAGCCAGAGGATGAACAGCGGGATCAGACCGAGTGTGGGGATCGCCCGGTTGAGCTGCACGGTTCCGTCGATCAGCGCCTCCCCGGCCCGGCTCAGACCGGAGACGAGTGCGAGCAGCACACCGGCGCTCAGGCCGATCGCGAAGCCGTACCCGGCCCGCTGGAGCGAGGTCAGCGCATCGGTGGGCAGCGTGCCGTCCGTCCACAGCCGGCCGGCCGTCCTCAGCACCGTCCAGGGCGCCGGGATCGCGCCCGGGTCGAGCGCTCCGGCGGCCGAGGCGGCGGCCCACGCGGCGAGCAGCGTCAGCGGGCCGGCCAGCCGGGCGGCGGGCAGCCGGCGGCCGGGGGACAGCCGGCGGCGCCTGCGGACCTGGGGGAGTTCCCCGGCGGCCGGCGCCGCCACGGCCGTCGCCGTCGTGGTCGTGGTCACGGCGGTCACCTCCGGTACTCCTCGGGTACGGCCTTGGCGGCGAGGGACTCGAAGCGGTGGTCGAAGAGCGAGGAGACGTCGAAGCTCTTCACGAAGCCGCCCTCGGCGAGCAGGTCGGCGGTCTCCTGCTCCCACCGGATCGCCTCGTCCCAACGGGGCGGGAACAGCGGCTTGTTGGCCAGCTCGGTGATGCCCCGGGCCTGTGCGGGGGTGAGGTTCTGCGTCTTGACGTAGAACTCCTCGTTCCACACGTCCGGGTGCTCGTACTGCCACACCTGGCCCTTGGCCCACTGCGGGATGTAGGCGGCGATCGCGGCGGCCTTCGCCGGGTCGTTCAGCACGGACTGCGGGGCCCACAGCAGGTTGAGCAGGTCCACGACGTCGGTGGGGACGGCGCGGGCCCCCTTGGATTCGTACTGCTTCAAGTAGGCGGGCGCCTGGCTGATGGCGAGCGGGGCCACGTCCACCTGCCCGGACTGCAGGGCGGTGAAGAACTGGTTGCTGGTCAGCGGGACCAGCTTCACCTCGTCGTAGGCCAGGTTCGCCTTCTTCAGCGCCCGCAGCAGCACCACACCCTGCGCCTGGCCCTGGGAGAACGCGAGCTTTCTGCCCTTGAAGTCGGCGACCGCGCGGATGTCGCTGCCGGGCCTGGTGGCGAAGAGGTAGTTCGGCCTGCGCGTGATGTCGATCGCCACGATCTTCGCGTCGTAGCCCTGGTAGTGGGCCTGGATCGGCGGGATGCCCGCGTTGTTGGCGAGGTCGAGGGACTTGGCGCGGAACGCGTTGATCACGTCCGGGCCCGCCCCGATGTTCACCCAGTCGGAGACTCTGAACGGCAGCCCGGGCAGCTTCGCCAGCCTGAACTGCAGCTGCTGCTGGCCGAGGTACGAGGCGATCCTCAGGCCGGTGCCGGCCGGGACCTTGGCGGCGAGCGGCTTGGTGGCGGCGCCGGTGTCGGCGGCGGCGTTGCCCTGCGCGCAGCCGGACAGGCCGGCGACGGCGGCGGACGCGCCGAAAGCGGAGGCGAGAAAGGCACGACGGTGCATGGGAGGACTCCCAGGGGAAAAAGAGCGGGAAAAGGCGGCGGAACGCAGGAGGAATTCCGTGCGGACAGGCCGGGAGGAGAGAAGCTCACACAGCGGGGAAACACGCGCTTCACGCGCGGCAATATGTCAGCAACAGAGGGTGCGACAGCTGGTGAGAGGGCTCATGACCGGGATGTTCCCGGCCATGGGTGACCCCTGTCAACATTCCGAGTTTCTGAATTAAATAGCCTCAGGTGACGCGCCCAGCGGGTCTCGGAACAACGCGTCGAGGACGACGGAGCCGCCCGCCACCGCCAGCACGGAATCCGGGAAACTCGTCGGCACCACGGCGGCGGAACGCTCCGGTCCGACCGCCTCCCGCAGCGCCTCCAGGCAGTCCTCGAAGTGGATGACCCCGACCTCGGTGACCACGACCGTCTCCGGGTTCAGCACATCCAGCAGCAGCCCCGCCGCCCGCCCGGTCATCCGGGCCCGGTCCGCCAGCAGCCGCCGGGCCACCGCGTCCCCGTCCGCCGCCGCGGCCACCACGTGCATCGGGTTGGCCGAGCCGATCACCCCCGCCGCCCGCGCCCGTCGGCACAACGTCCGCTCGCTCAGCTCCACTTGGAGGCAGCCGGTACGGCCGCACGCGCACGGCTCGGTGCCGCCCGGCACCGGCAGATGGGCGATCGCGCCGGCCGCGGACCGGGGCCCGTAGTGCACCTCGGCATGGGCGGAGAAGGCGGCGTCCACCACATTGCCCACGAACAGGTGCAGCACGCTCCGGCTGCCCCGGGCCCGCCCGAACAGCCGCTCCCCGTGCACCAGCGCCCGCGCGTGCCCGTCCACCTCGACCGGGAGGCCGGTGCGGGCGCCGAGCAGCTCCCGCACCGGCACCTCCCGCCAGCCCAGCAGCTCGTGCTCGACCACGGTGCCCGTCTCCCGGTCCACCCAGCCGCCCACCGCCACCCCGACCCCCAGCGGGCGCCGGCCCGGCATCCCGGCCAGCAGCCCCGCGAGCCCCTCGGCCGCCCGCGCCAGCACCCAGCCGGGCTCGGTCCGCTCGTGCGCCAGCTCCCGCCGCGCCACCACCCGGCCCCGCAGGTCCAGCAGCGCCACCGTCGTGTACGGCACGGCCACGTGCACCCCGGCGACCAGGAAGCGGGTGCCGTCCAGGTCGACGGGCACGTGCGGGCGGCCGACCCCGTTCGACCGGCGGGGCGTGGCCGACTCCCGTATCAGGCCCCGCTCGGCGAGCCGGGCGCAGTGCTCGGTCACCGACGCGGGCGACAGCCCGGTCAGCCGGGCGATGGTGCTGCGCGCGACCGGCCCGTGCTCCAGCACGGAGCGCAGCACGACACTGGCGCTGGTGCGCCGCCGGTCGCTGTCGGCGGCGCGCGGAACGGGGGACGGGGGAACGGGGGAGGGCAGGGTGGGAGCCGCGGTGCGGGGCATGAGGACCGTCCTCGGGAACGGGGCCGACACGTCTCGGAGGACAGAGGCGCGCCGGGGCCCACCCCTACCCGGGGCGGCGACAGGTGGCCGTGCCCTGGCGTCGCAGGTCGACATAGCGACGCGACGTGAGATTCCGGGCCTGGGCAACCATGGCTGGAAGGGTAGGCCAGGAACGGCGAATCCGGCCAGACGACCCGGACGCGTTTGGTGGGATCCCACAGTGCCGTCGATGTCCGGCGGGGTGACCTGAACGTCCCTGCCTCTGTGATCAGGGTCACGGCCGTACCGGTGTAACCGGCACCCTTTGTGCGGAGCCCACCAAGCTCGCGCTCCGCCCTTTGTCGAGCGCTGACGGTGATCGGCCCGAGGGGGCTGGGATAGCGTCACCGTGTCCCAGCATGTCCCCGTCACCCGCGGAGTACCCATGAGCACCGCTGCCGCCACCGCCCGCCCCCGCGAGGTACTCGCCGACCTGCTTCCCGCGTCCCGCGTCCGCGACGCGGCGCTCGTGCTCGGCGGCGCCGCGCTCACCGGTCTGGCCGCCCAGATCGCCGTCCCGGTCCCGGGCTCCCCGGTGCCGGTGACCGGCCAGACCTTCGCCGCGCTGCTGGTCGGCACCGCGCTGGGCGCGAGCCGGAGCCTCGCCGCGCTCGTCGTGTACGCGCTCGCCGGGCTCGCCGGTGTGCCCTGGTTCGCCCACGGCACCTCCGGTGTCTCGGTCTCCTTCGGCTACATCCTCGGCATGCTGCTGGCGTCCACCGTCGTGGGCGCGCTGGCCCGCCGCGGCGCGGACCGCTCCGTGGTGCGCATGGCCGGCACGATGCTGCTCGGCGAGGCGATCATCTACGCCGTCGGTGTGCCGTACCTCGCCTACGCCGCCGGCCTCTCCGCCTCCCAGGCCCTCGCCGCCGGCCTCACCCCGTTCCTGATCGGCGACGCGCTGAAGGCGGCCCTGGCCATGGGCCTCCTGCCCACGGCATGGAAGCTGGCCGACAAGCACTGATCCCCGCGCCCTTCCCCGAAGAGGCCCGCCCGGCCCAAGGTCCCACCGACCTGACCCGGGCGGGCCTCTTCGGCGTTCGGGGGTGTGCCTGTCGTAGCCGGTGCGCCGACGGCGCAGCAGCACGGTCACGGCCGCGCGACACCGGCGCCCCGGTGAGCCCCCGCCACAACGCGGCAGGGCCGTGGGGGGGGGGGGGGGGGGGGGGGGGGGGGCCCCGGCCGGGGGGGGGGGGGGGGGGGGGGGGGGGGGGGGGGTTGGGT